>VGZJ01000140.1 GCA_016872595.1 Planctomycetota bacterium | reverse complement strand
CGATACCGGGACCGGGACATCCCCAAGTTCTTCCGCGGGGACTCCGCGTTCGCCCTCCCGAAGCTGTTCGCGGTGCTGGAAGGGAACGGGTTCCGGTACGCGATCCGGCTCAAGTCGAGCAAGACGTGAGCCGAACGACATCAACGCGAAAAGTTGCACCGCGGAGACCGCGGAGACCGCAGAGGACACAGAGAGAAGACATGAAAGCTTGAGAACCCGTACCTAAACGCTCGTGTCTTCTCTCTGCGGTCTCTGCGGTGGACACTGCTTTTACTTGCCCAGTGTGGCCTTGAAGAGTGCGAGCATCCGCTTCCACGAGTCCTCGTCGGCGGCCTTGTCGTACTTCATGCCCTTGATGTTCACCTTGTCCGCGCCCGGCACGGTGAAGCTGTGGAACACGTCCTTGTAGGCGACGAACTCGTACTTGGTGCCGGCCTTGTCGAGCACCTCGCGGAACGCCTTGATGTCTTCGACCTTGATGAAGAAGTCGGCCTCACCGTGGCAGATCAGCACCTTCGGCTTGACGGCCTTCGCGTCGGCCTCGGTCGGGACCGGGGTGATGGCCGCGTGGAACGTGACGACCGCTTTCAGGTTCGCGCCGCTGTACGCGAGTTGTAGGCACGTGGTGCCGCCGAAGCAGTAGCCGATGGCGGCGAGTTTGTCGGCGTCCACGTTCGGTTGGGCCTTGAGTTGCTTCAAGCCGGCCTCGGCGCGGCCGCGCCACACCTTGGCGTTGGCGCGGGTCGCGGTCGCCATCTTGCGGGCGTCGTCCGGGTGCGCGGCGGTCGCGCCGTCGCCGTACATGTCCGGGGCGAAGGCCACGTAGCCGAGGCCGGCGAGCATCTCGCACCGCTTCTTGGCGTAGGCGTCCAGCCCCCACCACTCGTGGACGACCAGCACGCCGGGTTGCTTCTCTTTGATCGCGGCGTCGTAGGCGACGAAGCCCTTGAGTTTCACACCGTCGAACTCGTACTCGACGACCTTGGTGACGACTTTGGCTTGGGCCGCGCCCGCGACCAGCGCGAGGGCGGCAGCGGCGATGAGACTACGCGTCATGTGGAACGGTTCCGTTGGGGACTGGGCGGAGCTATTCTACGCGCGCCACGCGGCGACGTCAGAACCGCCAGCGCGGGCCACCACGGACCGCGCGCCACGCGCCGGGGAGTGCGGCCCACGTGCGCGCCGCCAGCACGCGCGCGACCGGCCACGCGAGGTACGCACACGCCAGCGCGAACGGCACCAGCCGCAACTTGTCGTTGAAGCCGCGCGGCAGCGAATCGACGAACGGGAGCCACAGCACCGACAGTTCGGGCACGTACCACGTCAGGTACTCGCGCTCGTAGTTCTCGCCCCACAGCCGGCCGCTCCCGTCGCCGCGGTACACGAGGCCGTTCGCCCCGACCCAGCACGAGAGCACCAGCGCCGCCAGCACGACCACGTTCGCCGCGGTCGCGCCCCCCGCGGGGCGCGCGCACCACCGGGCCAGCACGAGCGCCGCGGGGAACGACGCGAACAGGAAGAACCGCGGCCCCCACGACACGCCGCCGTACCAGGCCCACCAGCGCGCGAACACCAGTACCAGCCCGGCCGTCATCGCCAGCCAGAGCCAATACACGAGGCGCACGTCGGCCGCGCCGTCGCGCTCGTCGTCCGCCGGGTACGGGGCGAACAGGCCGGGCGCGAAGAACACCAGCCCCTTGCCGAACGAGAACAGGACTGAGAGCAGGCCGAAGAACAGCGGGTAGCTGAACTCGGGCAGCCCGGAGTACGGCAGCACGGTGCGGAACCCGAACTCGTCCACGTACCCGTTGGAGAACGCGCTCCCGCGGCGCACGTAGTTTTCCAGCAGGATGAGGGCCGCGGCGCACGCCGGCATCGCGAGGTAGCGCAAGCGGCGGCGGTGCCAGCACAGCACTACGACGGCCAGCGCCAACCCGACCGCGGTAGCCGGCGTGTTCACCGTGCCCCACACGCACAGCACCGCGCCGACCGCCGGCGCGCGCCTCACGGCCATCAGCGCGAGGCCCACGGCGTGCGCGGTCGCGCTGAACACCTCGCCGCCGAACGTGAGCGCGTTCCACGGCAGCATCGAGGCGAACAGCAGCAACAGCACGAGCGCGCGGTTCTCGGACCGCGACACGCGCCCGCGCAGCGCCCACGCCAGCGCCGCGATCCCGGCGAGCGCGACGAGGTGGTTGAACATCCACGTCCACTCGCGCGCGTCGCCGCGCGCGGTGCCGTAGTACCACAGCGGGGCCGCGAGGATCGGCCCGGTGATGGAAAACTTGGTGGCGTCGAGTTTGCCGTCGCGCAGGAGGGTGGAGAGCGCGGCGTACCGCACCTCGCCGTCGCCGCCGAGCGCGACCGGCGGGAACAGGTGAAGGACGACGCCGGCCGCGATCAGGAGGAGCGCGACCGGCGCGAAGCGGGGCGAGTCGGACTGTGGCACGGCGAATCAACCCGCGATGTCGCCGGCGAGCTTCGCCAGCACTTCGTGCGTGAGCGCGAACGCGACCTGCTCGCGCCCGCTGTGCGTGCGGTCGGCGGCGAACCGGCGCACGGTCGCGCGGTCGGTGCCGTTCAGCCGCACCTCGTAGTACGCGACCCCCGCGCCCTTCTGCGCGGGCGCGTCGCTGCGCAGCAGCGCCTCGCCGCGGGCCTCGTCCACTTCCAGCAAGCGCAGCGGCTCGAGCAGGCCCGTGACGCGCGCGGCGACGCCCGCGGCCCACGCCTTCAGCGTGAACCCGTCTGCGGCCGGTTCGGTGCGGCTCAGGGTCAGTTCCCACACGAGGCACGAGAGCGACTCGGCGCGGTCGGCGCTGAGCGCGACGGCCCAGCCGGGCGCGGCGGCGCTGAGCGCGTGCCGCCCGGTGCCCTGCGGCTTCCACTCACTTAGCTTTGCCAGCAGCTTTTCGGTTAGCGTCATCGGACCCTCCGATTACCTGTTGGGTGTGGTCGGTTCCGTCGAAGCTCAGCACGGCCGGGTGCCCGTCGCTGATCGTCTCGATGTGAACCGGGCGCGTCCACATGAACTGGATGTTCGCGAGCACGTCGCGGGCCTCGTCTACCTTTAAATCTACCCCCTGATGCTCGTGCCGCAACAGCAGTTCGCCACGGTTCCGGTGGTTCCCGTCCAGAACGTAGATCCACGGCTTGCCGAAGTTGGTCAGGCTGAACAGCAGGCGCTGCTTCACCTTCTGGAATTCGCGGCTCTCGATCACGTAGTTCTTCGTCTGGTCTTGGTAGTTGAACGAGAACAGTTTGTATTCCTTACAAAACTCCGGCGTCAGGAACGTGTCGATGAGCGTGATGTCGTTGTGGACCTTACGCACCTCGAAGATTTTCTGCCGCCCGAGGCCGAGCTTCTTGTCCCACGTGCGCTTCTTGTCCATGTCCTCGCAGTTCTCCCACTCCGGGCCGAACTGCCCCATGTTCCAGCGCCGCTCGATGTCGCGTAGCAGCTCGATACCGAGCTTGTACGGGTTCAGCCGGCGCGAACTGGTCGCCATCGTGCCGCTGTGGTGGTCCGCGTAGTCGATCACCTCCGACGGGTCCAGTACCTTCTGCGTCATGATGGTGCTGTGCCAGTAGCTGTTGTGATTAACCAACCCCTGCGCGACGTAGCGGTGCGTGTTCTCGACGGACACGTCGAACACCTCGGCGCGACGGTGCTCGATGAAGACGATGTCGTCACTTTCGCTCTCGTCCTTGAACCACTGGTGCCCGTCGATGTACTCGTCCAGTCGCGCCCGTTTGCGTTCGAGGCCGAAGCCGATCTCGTCGCGGAACACCTTCGTCGACGCCCCCAGTGTGTGAACGTGCCAGCAGCCGTCCTTGTGCGGGCGGCGCGACGAAAGAACGCCGAAGTTCAGGAGCAGCAACTGCACCTGCTTGCTCATCTCGGTGCTGGAGGTCGAGAGGATCACCCCTTTGGGTCCGGCGTAGCCGTCGCAGTCGTAGAGCGCACGGAGGAACGCCGCGACCACAGGCTTCGGGGATCGCAGGACGCACTCCGGCACCTCCTTCACGCGCGCCGCGAAACCCGTTTTCAGGCCGAGGGAAACGAGGAAGTCTTGAACCGTGCGCGATGAGAACACGATGCGCCACTTGGTCTGGTCCCACTTCTTCCGGGGTGTGATGCCGAACAGGTCCGTCACCAGCGCGGCGAAGTGGTCGGCCTGCGGTTCGTCGCCCGAAGTCATCCCCATCGTGCGCTTCACATCGCTGATGTGACCGTCGCCGATCAGGTAGCCGAGGAACGCGCCGAACCGCTCGTCTACGATGTCGGGGATGCGCACCTTCGCGCGCTTGTTCTGCATGTAAGACACGGTGCCGAGTTGTTCCTCGTACCGGTCCACGACGGCGGCGACGGACGCCCGCGCGTGTACGTTTTTCCCGTCGCGGTAGCGCAGTACGGTCCAGATCGACACGCCGGCTTCGGCCGCGGCTGCTTCCAGAGTGAGCCGCGCCTCCGGTGCCCACGACAGTCGGACGTACTCCTTCGCCCACAGGTTCGTGCCGCGTGCGAGTTTCAGTCGGCCGCCCACGGCGACTTCGCCCAGTGGCTTCCACGAGCCGTCGGGGAGCATCATGCGGTGCGTCAGCGTGCCTTCGAGTTCTAGCCCGCGGCGCGTGCGCACGAACACCGTGTCGCGCTCCTCGAACCGCGCCCAGTCGTACACTGTTTGCGGTTCCGCGCCGTCGCTGACGCGCACCGCGGCGCGCTCGCGGACGAGGTCGCCCATCTTGCGGAACCCACAATCCGTTGCGACCAGCGAATCATAATGAACGCACGCCCACCCTTCGTTGATCACCTTAGTTTGGGCTTGCGGGTAGAAGTAGTAGGCCTCGTCGCGGACGATGCTGAGCATGTCGCGCTGCCAGTTCTTCATCGGGGCGTGTTCGATGAGGAACAGGAGCACGTCCTTTTCGGGGCGATCGGGGAACTTGGCGGCCCGCTGTGCGGCCAACTTCTTCTGCTCGTCGTCGTCGGTCCGCACCACGTCGCGCGGGTTGATGTAGTCGGCCATGTACGGCTTGGCCTTGAACCGCGGCGGGGCCGCGTCGTCGGCCGGGTCGTCGCTCACCGCCGGGTTGAACACGTCGCGCGGGTGGTCGTCGCGGCGCTTGATGGCGACCGAGTGGATGTCGATCAGGTCGTCGATGGACAGGCACCGGTCGAGGAACGATTCGACCGCGTCCTCGCCGAACCGCTCGACGTAGTGCCGGATGCGGGCCGCGTGGTTCGCGATCTCGTCCATCATCTTGCGGGTGGTGTGCCCGAAGTACGCGTTGTTCTTGAAAAAATCGCAATGCCCGTAAACGTGAGCCATCACCAACTTCTGATCGACGGTGTGGTTGCACCGCATCAGGTAGGCGTAGCACGGGTCGTTGTTGATGACCATCTCGTAGATCTTCGAGAGGCCGTACTCGTAGCCCTTCTTCAGTTCCTCGTACTGCATCCCGAAGGACCAGTGCGGGTAGCGCGTGGGGAACCCGCCGTAGGCCGCGATCTCGTTCAGGTCGTCGGCGTCCACGACCTCGAAGATGGTCTCGAAGAAGTCCAGCCCGTACCCGCGCGCGTAGCCCTCGATTTCGTCCTTGAGCACGCGCAGGTGCGCCGGCAGGTTCGTGTTGTAGAAACCGAGATTCATGTGCGACTCCTTCGGAAGCTACCCCATCATACGCAGTGCGCGTCTCCGGCGCTGGCGAAGCCGCAAGCGGCGCTTACTTTGAGGGCGCTTGCCACTTACCGCCCCACTGCATCTGCCAGTTGCGGAGGAACAAGTCCCACGCGCCGGGCGTGCGGGTGGGCGGGAACGGTACCGGGCGGATCGGCGTGTCCGAGCCGGCCCCGGGGATCACCGCGACCTCGCCGCTGGGCCGCACCTTGCCGATGCGCACCGGGAGCCACGTGTGCTGGTTCTCCGCGTCGATCTTGACGCGCGCGCCGGGGGCGTCGAACTCCAGCCCGCGCGCGGCCCGCGCCACCGCGGTCGGATCGACCGATTGCGCGGCGGCCGCGGCCTTCGCCCACAGGTGAACGCCACTGTACGCCGCGGCCATCATGTCGCTGGCGGCGCGGTCGGTGCCGTACCGCGCCTGAATCTTGCGCACGAACTCCCGGCCCTCGGCGCGGTCCACGGTCTGAAAGTAACTGGCGACGAGGTAATCGTCGGTCAGCGCCGGCGGGTTCAGCCCGCGGACCTCGTTCTCGGTGATACTCACCGAGAGCGTCGTCACGTTCGGCGCGCCCAACTTCGGGTGCCGCAGCGCGCCGAAGAACGCGGCGTTCGTGGTGCCGTTGATGGTGTTCAGCACGAGGTCGGCGCTCGAGTCGCGCACGAGGGAAACCGCGGCCGCCACGTCGGTCGAGCCGAGTGGGATAAACGCCTCCGCCACCACCTCGACCGGCACGCCCTTCGCGCGCTCGGTCACGCGGTCGCGGATGATCGCGTGCGCGGTTCGCGGGAAGATGTAGTCCGAGCCGACGAGCGCGATGCGCTTCTTCTTCAGCACGTCGATCGCGTAATCGACACAGGGGATGAGTTGCTGGTTCGGGGCGGGACCGAGGTACACGATTCGTGGCGACTCCTCCAACCCCTCGTACTGCACAGGGTAGAACAAGAGGCCGGCGTTGCGCTCGAACACGGGCCGCACGGCCTTGCGCGACGCACTGGTCCAGCACCCGAACACGACCGCAGCCTTCTCCTCGGTGAGCAACCGTTCGGCTTGCTTCGCGAACTCTTCGGGGTCTGAGTTGCCGTTCAGCACGAGCGGCTTCAGTTGCCGGCCCAGCACGCCGCCGGCCGCGTTCACCTCTTCGATGGCGAGGAGGGTCGCGTCGATGACCGGGTTCTCGCTGACGGCCATTGTGCCGGACTGCGAGTGCAGCACGCCGACGATGATCGGCTCCGCGGGCGGTGCGGGCGGCACGGTGCGCATCGCGCGCCAGCCGAGGAACGACGCGAGGCCGACGATGAGCGCGAGGCCGGCACACACGAGCGCCGCACGGCGGCGCGCGAACCGGGGCGCGGGCGGCGGTTCCGGTAGCGGGGTCTGGCGCGGCGCGGTCGGCCACGTCTCGATCTGCACCGAACTGAGCGTTTCCGGGTTGGTCGGGCGCGGTCCGGACGGGGGCACGACCAGCGCCGCGTGCCCGCTCAGCCCCGCGAGCGCGGCGTCGAGTTCGCACACGACCTCGGCCGCAGTGCCGGGGCGCTCGTTGGGCTTCTTCGCCAGCAGCCGCGCGACCAGATCGGATACGGCCGCGGGAACGGCCGGGTTCCGCACGCGCACCGGGTCCGGGGTCTTGTTCGCCAGCGCCATCATCACGGCCATCGCGGAACTGCCGGGGAACGGCAACTCGCCGACCAGCATCGTGTACGCGACGCATCCGAGCGCGAACAGGTCGGCCCGGTGATCGACCTCGGTGCCCGCGGCCTGTTCGGGTGACATGTAGTTGGGTGTGCCGACGATGAACCCGGTACTGGTGAGGCTCGTTTCGCCGCGCGGCCGGCGCGCGAGGCCGAAGTCGAGGATGCGGGCGCGCTTGAACGGCCCGCCGTCGCCGTCCGTTTCGAGCCACACGTTCGCGGGCTTGATGTCGCGGTGGATCAGCCCCTTGGCGTGCGCCGCGGCCAGCCCCGCGGCTGTGTCGCGCACGACGGCGAGCGCCGTGCGCAGGTCGAGCAACCCCGGCCGCTCGATGCGACTCTGGAGCGTTTCGCCCGACAGCAGCGGCATGACGAGGAACGGCAGCCCCACGGCCTCGCCGACGCGCAGCACGGTCACGACGTTGTCGGACGCCACTTCGGCGGCGGCGCGGGCCTCGCGCAGGAACCGCTCGCGGCTGTCCGGGTCGGACCCGAGTTCGGGCTTCAGCACCTTGAGCGCGACCGGGCGGCGCAGGCTGATCTCTTCGGCCGCGAACACGAGGCCCATGCCGCCGGAGCCGAGCAACCGCAGCACGCGGTAGTCGTCGAACCGGCCGAGTTCGCCGGGCGCGGCACGCGGGCCGAGGAACGGGTACGGGCGCGCCGCCGCCGTGTCGCCCGCGATCGGGGCGAACCCGTGCCGCGTCGGGTCGTCCGAGCCGGTTCCACTCATGACCCCGCCTTATGGTGCTTAGCGCCCGGTCTTGAGAAACTCTTTGATGCTGCCCAGAATCGCCTCGCGGTCCGGGATGCGGCTCACCACCACGTTCTCGTGGTCGTCCACCAGCTCGTGAACGTGGTCGAAGAACTCGCCGCTGCCGTAGGGCGATTCCACCTGCCCGTACCCGAACAGGTTCAACTTCGGGAGCAGCGTGTTGGACAGCAGTTCCTTGCACTTGGGCACGTCGTCGCCCCAGTTGTCGCCGTCCGAGAAGTGGAACGCGTACACGTTCCACTGGCTCGGCGGGAACCGCGCGTCCACGATCTTGTTGCACAGCTCGTAGGCGCTCGAAATCTTCGTGCCGCCGCTCTCGCGGGTGTGGTAGAACGTGTGTTCGTTCACCTCCTGCGCCACCGCGTCGTGGATGATGTAGACCGTCTCCACGCCGGTGTAGTGCTTCTTGATCCACGTGTCGATCCAGAACGACTCGATGCGCACGATCTCCTTCTGCTCGTCGGTCATGCTGCCGCTCACGTCCATCATGTAGATGACGCACGCGACCGCGTCCGGCTTCGGCACCTCCTTCCACGCGCGGTACTGCTTGTCCTCGCGCACGGGTACGACGATGGGTTCGACCGGGTTGTACGTGCCGGCGGAAATCTGCCGCTTCAGGGCGCGCTTGAACGTGCGCTTGAAGTGCCGCAGGCTCTCCGGCCCGACGCTCCGGATGCTGGTGTACTTGTCCTTCTCGGTCACGATGTTCTTCTTGCCGCGCGGCTCGATCCGCGGCAGGGCCAGTTCCTCGCCGAGGATGTCGGCCAGTTCCTCGAGCGTCAGATCGACTTCGAGGATGTGGCCGCCGGGCGAGTCGCCGGCCTGCGGTTCGCCGTCCTCGTCCTGCGGTTGCGTGAGGGGCTGGCCGGGCTGGCCCGGCCCGACGCCGACGCCCCCGCTGTTCTTCTTGCCGAAGCGGAACTGCGGCGGGTTGATGTTCGGCAGCGGGATCGACACGAAGTCGTTCCCCTTCTTGCCGATCATCTCCCCGCGGCCGATGTACTTCGACAGGTTGCTCTTCACCTTCCCGCGGACCAGCTTGCGGAACCGCTGCAGGTCTTGTTCGATCTTTTGTCCCACGGCGTTCGGGCCTCCGGGGTAGCGGCTGTGTGCGCACGGGTTCGCCCGCGCGCGAGTGCGTGTATGAATCGTACCAGACGAGCGGGGTGCGGGAGAAGGCAAACAGGTGTCCGAAGGGCTTTGGTGCGAAGGTAGAACTGGGACACTCGTTAGCCGTGCGGCGCGAACCGGCGCGCTCAGGAGCCGACGCGCGAATAGCGGCGCCTGACGATCTCGCCGGTGAGCAACGTGCGGCGCAGGGTCAGCCCGTCCGAGCCGATCGAGACGATGGTGTACGTGGTCGAGTCCAAGCCGAGATAGAGCGACATGTTGTCAGACAGGCGGTACGTCGATTCTTGCACGTCGCTCAGTCCGTAGCCCGTCGAGCGCGTCACCGTGCCGTCCTGTCGAAAGGTCAACGTTTCCGCGCTACCGTACCCGTCCCTCGTAGGACTGGAGTCGGACATGAGCCGCCACGTGCCGATCAGGTGCGCGCGGACCACGGACGGGGTCAGCTTCTCCGCCGCGTACTGCGAATCGAACTGGGGCGTCGGGTAATCCGGTGTGCGCGTACTTGAGCTGTTGAACAGCCCCGCGATTCGGGCGACCACGATGACGATGATGACGAGGCCGACCAGCGTGCGGCCGGGCGACGCGCCGGACGGGGCCGGGGCGTCCGACTTCGCGGGCCTGTAAACCGGGTAGTGCGGAATGGGCGACGGCGCGGGCGGGACCGGCTCTGGCGCGGGAGTTGGCAGCTCAAGGACCGGCGGCGGAGGAGGAGGAGCGGGCGCGTCGCGCCGGGCCGCGGCCGGCAGGAACCGACCGCCGCACACGGGGCACGTTTTCTCGACCGTGAACAGTTCGGGCGGAACGTCGCACGCGATCCCACACTGCGGGCACAGCACGGCGATCATGGTTACGGCCCCGCCCCCGAACCTGTGAATGTGCCGGGAGCCTGCCCACTTGCGCGGGCAGGCTCCGGTGCGTGTCGCGCCGCCGGGGAGTGAAAGGATGGGGGTGCCCTGAGCCGCACCCTCCAATGCTTATGGCTGCTGCTTCCGCCCTGACCAGGTTCACACCTTCAGGTCGGTCAGGCCCCCACCCCTCCAAACCCCGGCGGCGCTGTATTGAGGATTGCAGATTTGTGATTGACGATTGTACAGGCAACGGGACACGAACGCGCTCGGCTCTCGCCAATCGTCAATCACAAATCTGCAATCTTAAATCCCCTTACTTCTTCGTCTGCCCACGGGCGAAGATACTCGCCACGAAGTTCAGCACGTCCGTGGCGCTAGCCTCATTGTAGCCGTAGTTGCGGATCAGGCGAGCCTTCACCACGTCGATTTTCTCTTGGGTCGCCTTGTCCACCACGTTCGACACTAGGCTGCTCAGCTTGATGCTGTCCTTCTGGTCCTCGAACAGCTTCAGCTCCAGCGCCTTTTGCAGCCGCTCGTTGGTCTTGTAGTCGAACTTCTTGCCGTCGATGGCGAGCGCCCCGATGTAGTTCATGATCTCACGACGGAAGTCGTCCTTGCGCCCTTCTGGGATGTCGATCTTCTCC
Source organism: Planctomycetota bacterium (assembly GCA_016872595.1). Lineage (GTDB taxonomy): Bacteria > Planctomycetota > Planctomycetia > Gemmatales > Gemmataceae > Gemmata. Next base: position 5,148 of record VGZJ01000140.1, on the reverse strand, counting down.
TCGACCGATCGCATCAGGCGCTCGTCCGGTTCCTCGTAGTTGCCGGTGTAGCGGTTGCGGACCTTCTCGCGCTGGGTGTACGCCCGCACGTTGTCCATGTAGTTGCCGCACAGCCGGACCAGCGCGTCCTCGTCCGAGGCGATGGCCCGCTGCACCTCGTTCTTGACGATGTCCTCGTACTCCTCGCGCACCACGGACAGCAGTTCCTTGTAGTGCTTCAGTTGGTCGTCGTCCTTGATGAGCGAGTGGTTGCGCAGCCCGTCCTCGAGTTCCTTCATCACCATGAACGGGTTGATGTTGTCCTCGTTCGGGTGCGCAACCAGCGCGTTGCTGATCTTGTCCTGAATGTATCGCGGGCTGATCCCGACCATGCCCTCGTGAACGGCGTCGCGCTTCAGTTCGATGACGTTGTCCTCGGTGAAGCCCGGCAGCGTCTTCCCGTTGTACAGCTTCATCTTTTGCAGCACGCTCAGGCTGGCGTGCTTGGGCGGGTTCAGGCGGGTGAGCACGGCCCACATCGCGGCCACCTCGACCGTGTGCGGGGCGATGTGCTTCCCGCGGACGCGCTCCGAGTTGAAGTCCTTCTCGTAAATCTTCACCTCGTCGCGCAGCCGTGTCACGTACGGGATGTCGATCTTCACGGTGCGGTCCCGCAGCGCCTCCATGAACTCGTTGTTCTGTAAGCGTTTATATTCGGGCTCGTTCGTGTGCCCCAGAATCACCTCGTCGATGTCGGTCTGCGCGAACTTCTTCGGCTTGATCTTGTGTTCTTGGCTCGCGCCGAGCAGGTCGTAGAGGAACGCGACGTCCAGCTTCAGCACCTCGATGAACTCGACGATGCCGCGGTTGGCGATGTTCAGTTCGCCGTCGAAGGAGAACGCACGCGGGTCCGAGTCGCTGCCGTACTCCGCGATCTTGCGGTAGTTGATGTCGCCCGTCAGTTCGGTACTGTCTTGGTTCTTCTCGTCCTTGGGCTGGAACGTGCCGATGCCGATGCGGTCCTTCTCGGACAGCACCAAGCGGTACACCTTCACCTCGTGGTCGAGCATCTTGAGCCAGTCGCCGTCGTACTTCGCCAGCCGCGTCTTGTACTCGAACCGGCTGTACGGGCTGAGGTCGCCCTTGATCTTGATCTCGTAGGTGTGCGGCTTCTGGCACTGGTCGTTGAGCATGCGGAGCACCTGCGCGCGGTGCTCTTCGGGAATCAGTTGCAGCGGCTCGCCGTGCATCGGGTCCTTCGTCCACCCGGTGCCGTCCTCGTTCTTCCACTTGAAGCTGAACAACTGGCCGGCGTCGGAGCGACTGTACTCTTCGAGGCCGCGCTTCAGGAGGCGCGCGATGGTACTCTTGGCGCTCCCGACCGGGCCGTGCAGCAGGATCACCCGGCGCTCGGTGCCGTACCCCAGCGCGGCGCTCTTGAACGTGTTGACGAGCTGGTTGATCGAGCGGTCGAGGCCGTAGATGCCGTCGCCGTGCTTGGACGCGAAGTCGGTGAAGAACTTGTACCGCGGCAGCTTGTCCTTGTTCTCGTACACGTCCTCGGACCCGTGGCTCAGGATCATGTCGTACAGGCGCTGGTACGCCGTGCGCGTGACGCCGGGGTTCGCCAGCACCGTGTTCAGGTAGTCCGAGAACGTGCCCTCCCAATGGAGCTTCTTGTACTCGGTGGTGTCGAGTTGGGTGCGGAGCGTATCGAGGATCGCGGTGGCGGTAGCCATGAGGATGCAGACCTCCGTGGGCGGCGCGGAGCGCCGCGAAGGGTTCGGAGCAACGGACACCGCTCGGGGCACCCGCGTTCGGAGTGGGTGGGTGCCGGAGTGCGACCGGACCGGGCCGGGCGCGGCGGGAGCGGAAAAGGGCGCAGGCGCGGGCGAGCCGCGACACCCAGCGTACCGGGTTCGCCGCGGGTTCGCAAGTCCGCGCGCCGGCCCCGTTCCCGAAGCTACCGCATTCTACCCCCCAGCACTGTCCCGCTCCAAGTACGGTCGGCGCGCAACTCGCCTTGCGCGGATCGTTTCCTTAGCGTACACTTGCCCGACCGCGAATAATGCCCGCGGACCCCCGCGCTGTCCCCTCACGGACGAAGGAGTTACCCATGCGGAACCTGCTCGCACTCGTCGGCCTCGTCGTGGTCGGCGCGGCCGGACTCGGCTGGTACCTCGGCTGGTACAAGCTCGACGTCACCCGCACCAGCGACGGCAACCTTCAGATCAACACGACCGTGGACACGAAGAAGGCCGAAACCGACTCGGCCGCGTTCTTCAAGAACGCCTCGTCGCTGATCGGGAGCCAGATCGAGAAGTCCGGGCCCGGCACCCCGCCGCAGGGCACCCCCGGCGGTACGCCCGGCCCGAAGGACGCCGGTACCGCGGTGAACCCGCTCGCGCCGCCCGCTCCCGCCCCGAAAGACGGGAACGCGCCGATCAAGCTGATCGCCCCGAAGTAGCCGCGCCCTCATCCCTACGCACGCCGCGCGCGGTTTTTCGCGGGCGCGCGCGAATCGAGCCGCGAGCGGGAGCGAGCGGACCAATCACCTTTTCGCGAAGGTGGCTGGCCCGCTCGCTCCCGCTCGCGGCTCTCTTTGGCTCGTCGCTGCGAGACGTACTCACTTCGCCGGGGCGATTGTCACCGACAGCGGTTCGACCCAGTGCTTGTGATCGGCGTCGTAGTACAGGTACGCGCGGCTCGCCGGCCCGCGGTAGACGCCGGGCACGTCGCACACGAGGTCCACCGTCAGCTCGGCCTTCTGCTTCGGGGCCATGCTGCGCCAGTACAGGATCAGCTCGCGGTCGCGGGTCTCGAAGTACGCGATCCGGCCCTTCTCGCGCAGCTCCGTCAGTTGCTTCATGTCGGTCGGCACCTTCATGCCGGCCGGGATGCCGACGATGGCGACCACCATGCCGTGCCCGGCGTCGAGCTTGTTCTCGACCGAGACGTGCAGCGGCACCGCGTCGCCCTCCGCGGCCTCGGTGCGACCCAGCTTCGTGCCCACCGCCACGGCGCACTTCTCCGCGCTCACCGGGGTGCGCGTGGTGTACGTGTACGCCAGCGCGAACGGGTACGGCTGCTTCGCGTCGGTCTCGATGGTCACGTCCGTCTCGCCGCCCGCGAACACCGCTTCGGCGTTCTCGATGTCGAGGCCGATCACCTCAACGTCCTTCTCGGAGAACTTGCGCGTGCCGACCACCTTGCCGCCCACGAGCACGCGGATCTCGCCGCTCTCCGACGGGTGCTTGGTCTTGTGGGCGTACACCGTCAGGGCTTTGAGCGCGAGCACGGTGGACTGCGTGGAGCCGTACGCCCCGTAGCCGCCGCGCTGCTGGCCGAGCCACTTGATGCACTCCTTCGCGGTCGTCATGTACTTCGGGTCGTTGGCCCGCAGCCAGCCGAGCAGGGCCAGCGCGGTCGTTTCGATCTCCAACGTGCGCCCGCCGGAGCGGGTGATGCTCGTTTGCGCGCCGGTCACGGCCCCGGCCTTCGTGTGCTTGTCCTTCAGGCGCTCGAGCAACTTGTGGGCGTCGCGGTCGCCGCGCAGGTTCAGCACGTTGGCGACCAGCGCGAGGAAGTAGGCGTCCTTCCCGCCGGCGCTCGTCTCGTCGAGAGCCTGCGTCTTGAGCGCCTGAATCTCTTTGGTCAGGTCGAGCTTCTCGGCGTTGTCCGGGTCGCTCTCGACGAGCGCCCACACGATGTAGGCGTTCGTGGTGTGGTCCGGCGCGCCGCCGAACTGGTCGAGGGCGCGGGCGTTGCGCTTGAACCCGCCCTGCCCGTCGCGGCGCGACATCAGGTACGCCTGCGTGCGCTGAATCAGCTTCGGGTCGACGGTGTGAACGCGGGCCATGTCCTTGAACTGCAGCAGCCCGTACGCGGTCAGCGCCTCGTGCTGCTGGTCGGCCGCGCCGAACCACTCGAAGCCCTGCCGCACCTTCTCCGGGGTGTCCGGGCACTCGAACGACACCAGCTTCGCGTAGCCCTTATCCAGCAGGGCCTTGGCCTTCGCCGCGGCCTGCGGGTTCGTCTGGTTGGTCGCGTTCATGTAGTCGAGGATCATCGTGTTCGGGTAGTTGCTCGTCGAGGTCTGCTCGAAGCACCCGTAGGGTTCGCGCATCAGCCCGTCGAGGCCCTTCACGAGATCGGCCATCGAGGTCGGGTACATCTCGAACCGGACCTTGAGCGTACCCTTCACCACGTCCTTCGGCAGTTTCACGGTGCCGCTCGCGCGGCCCTTCTCCAGCGTGTCGCTGATCGAGCCGACGCCGGGGAAGCCGTCCGGCACGATCTGGATCGTGCGCGAAATCGCGTCCTTGTCCGCGCCGCTGGTGCCGGTCGCGGTTACGGTGGCCGGGCCGCTGAGGGTGTCGGCCTTCAGGCGGAACACCGCGCGCCCGCCCTTGTTCGGCAGCAGGTCGAGGAAGTCCGGCAGGTCGCCGTCGAGCTTCAGCCCCTTCGCGGCCACGGCGAACTTCACCTTGCGGGCGTCGTCGCTGTCGTTGGTCACGCGCAGCGGCACGTCGATCAGGTCGGTGTGCGACACTTGCAGCGGCAGCTTCGGGTCGAGGCTGAACGGTTGGCGCGCCTCAATCGTCTTCGTGACCGCGCCGATGCGCCCGTCGAGCGTGTGCCCGGCGACGAGCACCTCGTAGCGGGCGATGTCGTCGGACAGTTGGAACTCGACGACGGCTTTGCCGGTCTGCGGCAGCACCAGCACCGGGTGCCAGTACACGGTTTCGGTGAAATCGCTGCGCACGTCGCCGAGCGAAGCGTCGCGCTCGTGGGCATACTCGCGAACGACGAACGGCGTGACGACGGGTTGCGGGGCGAAGTCGCCGAAGCCGGGGCCGGGCTTGCCGGCCACGGGCGGGCCGCCGGGGAACCCGCCGGGGCGACCGGGCATTCCGAGGTTCGGGCGCGGCGCGGGCCGGTCGCCGATCTGCTCCAGCGCCTTCTTCATCTTCTCCATCTCGTTCATGCGCCCGCCGCCCTTCGCTTCCTTCGCTACTTGGTTTCGCGCGCGCTCGTCGAGGTCTTTGAAGCCGTCGAACTTCTTGGCCTCGCCCTTGTTGTCGGCGGGCACGGGTTCGGGGCCGGCGGGCTTGGGATCGACCTGCGGCACGGGGACGCCGCCCGCGCCGGGGGCCATCGGCGGCATCG
>VGZJ01000139.1 GCA_016872595.1 Planctomycetota bacterium | reverse complement strand
CCACTGCGCGAGGCGCTCATGAACCACCCGTGGCGGCTCAAGAAAGCCGTCACCTACCTGTTCGATTGGATCGCCACCATGCTCCGCAAGCTCCTGCACCCGCACCCCAAACTCACAACCAACACTGGGTGAACTCTAGACTTTTTCCGCCTTGCCGACTGGTCGCGGGGCGGTACAGTGCATCAATCCCTAAGAGTGTTAACTAACGTCGTTTCGTAATCGACGGTAGGAGTGCGACGCGGCGGGGCCAGCGAAGCGGAGACGGACGAATGCCCATCACGAAGGAAGAAAAGTCCTAACTCATCACGCAGTTCCGCCGGGACGGCGCGGACACCGGCTCGCCCGAGGTGCAGATCGCGCTGCTCACGAAGCGGATCAACTCCCTCACCGAGCACATGCGGGCGCACAAAAAGGACTTCTCCAGTCGGCGCGGGCTGCTGAAACTGGTCAGCCAACGCACCGACCTGCTGAAGTACCTGCGCCAGACCGACCGCGACAAGTACCTCGCGGTCATCGGCAAGCTCGGCCTCCGCAGGTAACCCGCCCCCGGCGGGTGTCGCAAGTCCGCACGTCGCGGTGTTGGAAGAAGTTGTATTCTGACACATCTTCTTTGAGAATCTGCCAGTCGCGGACGTGCTTCACGCCACGCTTATGGTTGAGATGGAGCGTCTCGCAAGCGTCTTTGTCCTGCTCAAGAACAACGGTGTGTTGCAATCCCGCTTCGGCGGTGCCGTAGGCCAGTCCCCCCGCGCCGGCGAATAACTCGATTGCCTTCATCGACGGCTTCCGCTCCGTTCCCTCGGAAGCGCCTCATACACGTTGTTGGCGGGTGAGCAATATCAGTTGGAACTCTTAATTCTCCATCATGTTACAACAGATTCAAGCAACGTTGCGTCCTTGATCCCGATACCCAAGTGGCGGGTCGGATGCGAGAGCTTTTTGGGGCCACACTACGGCAGTTCGCTCGGTTCCTTCGGCTTCGGGGGCGCGCCCGGGGGGCCGCCGCGGACGCGGTCGATGGTCGCTTGTGGCTTCTCCAAGTCCACGATCACCTCTTGCGCCCAGACGTGCTCGCCGGTGTTCGCGGCCTTGTCAACCGCCCGCGCCCGGACCCAGAACTTCCACAGCTTCTCGTCCGGCACCTCCCACGAGAACCGGCCGGTCGTCCGCGTCAGGTTGTTGTCGAGCCGGTGCTTGATCTCGTTCCACTTCGCGGCGCTCTTGTCCAAAGACCATTCGAGACTCACCGGCTGCGGCATCAGGTTGTTGTCCGCGGCCTCCCACGTCACCTCGACGAGTGGGCCGCGCACCCCACCGGGCTTCACCTGCACCCCGGTGATCTTCACGAATGGTGGCGATGTGTCCACCACCACTAGCACCATCGGGGCGTCGTCGCGCTTCGGGTCTTCGGACTTCTTGCCCGCGCCGCTTTCGGGGATGACGAAGAACCCGTAGGTGCCCTCGCGCTCGGCCTTGTACGGGAGCGACAGCGAGTGCGGCCCCTTGTCGTCGGGCATCAGGCGCACGGGGTGGCGCTTGACCAGTTCCCACGCGCCCTGTTCCTTCAGCACGAACAGGTGGGCGGCCTGCACGCCGGAGCGCCCCATGCGCTGCACGGTGTAATCGACGTTGAAGTCGAGGGCGTTGACGTAGTCGATGCGCGGCTGCGGGAGCGGCGCGCCGCCGGCCCCGCCCCCGGGCCACGCCGCGCCGCCACCGGGGTTCTGCGGGAGGCCGACCGCGGTGCCCGGTTCGCCCGGCACCCGCACGACGGTGGACACGCCCTCGTTGCCGGCCCGGTCGCGCGCGAGCACGCGCACGTCGAGCGACTTCCCCGCCGGCATCTTCCACGCGTAGCTGTCGTTGGCCTTGAACTTCGGGTCGCTCGGCTTGTCGTTGATCGTCGTCCACTCCGCGCTGGTCGGCCACTTGCACTGGAGCACGACGCCCTGCGGGTCGAGGTTGTCGTCGGTGGCGATCCACTCGACGCCGTTGCCGAGCGGGGCCAGTTGGACGCGCGGCGGGGTGGTGTCGATGACCGCACGCACCTCCGCGGCGATCTGGTTGTCGCGCGGCGAAACGGAGCCGTCGGCGTAGACGAACTGGACGGCGAACTCGTAGTCGCCGTCGCGCGGGGCGTCGAACAGGAACCCGCGCTTGCCGCCGTTCAGTTCGTGGAGCGCGTTGAGGGCCAGCTTCGGTCCCTTCTGGAACGCACCGCGCCCGGCGGCGTGGAACAGTTGCAGGTGCGTGGGCTTGGTCGCGAGGGCGTTGATGGCCTCGACGGAAACCGGGATGCCGAACGTGCGGTGCGGCCAGTAGTGCGGTTGGAGGCCGCCGAACGGCCCGTCCTGCGGGCGCGCGGCGGGCACCGCGACCACAAGGGCGAGCGCGGCGAGGGCGAGCGCGGCGGAAAGGGTGTGACCGGGTCGCACGACCGACCTCCTTATCGGGGCGCGCGGGCGAGGCGCGCCGCATCAACAGAGATCGACCGCGGAACTTGCGGGGCTTGAGGGAAAGGGGAAACGCGCCAAACGCGCGACGAGCCGGAAACGTGAGCGACGGACAAGCTACGCGCGAATGGGGGCTTCGCGTAATGCCCCTTTGACGCGCACAGCCCGTCCGTCGCTCCGCGACTCGATTAGCGCGGCGCGGGGGCGGGGAACAGGCGCTTGGTCGCCCAGCCTTTCACCCCCGGGACCCACAGCAGGAACGACAGCAGCGCGGGCAGGCGCGCGGCGCGGAACAGCGCGGCCGTGGCGTCGGGGCCGGTGTGCTTCGCGCCGGCCGCGGTCAGGGTCGGGGCCGCGGCGCTCGGGTCCGGGGTCAGGGTCACTTGGTTCTCGGTGTCGAGGGCGGCCACGAGCGCCGCGGCCCGCGCGTGCGCCGGCGCGAAGGCCAGCGCCAGCTTCGCCGCGTCCGGGCCGCCGCGGAGCCGGTCGCGGATCACCCCGCACGGCAGGAACGCCGCCAGCATCACCATCATCAGCAGTTCGAACAGGTTCAGCCCCATCAGCACGCCGATGGCCGCGTGCATCGCGGTGGCGAGCAGCACGATGAGCCAGCGGAGCCGGGTCCACAACAGGAACGGCCCGGCGATCTCAATGAACAGCGTGCCCCACGCGCCGAACGCCACCAGCGCGTGGTACACCGGCTTGATGCTGACCAGCGCGCGGAGCGCGCTCTCGTACCACTGGTACTGGAGGAGGGTGAACTCCGGGTTCACGAGCACGTCCCACGTCGCGCGGCCGTCCCACCACGCCGCGCCCTTGAGCTTGGACAGCCCGGCCGCGATGTAGATGATGCAGAAGTGAACTTGGATCAGGCGGACCGCGAACCCGGCGCTAACGGACGGCGGCGGGGCCGCGAGGAACGCGCGCGTCGGCGCGTCGAGGGTGCCGCACCGCGCGAGGCTCGCGCGGGCCGCGCGGTACCGCGCGACCAGCCGGTCCACGGAGAGCGCCGCCCCGCTGTTCCCGATCATCAGGTAGAACAGCAGGATGTTCATCATCGTGTCCATGCCGAACAAGATCTGCTGCGTCCGGTGGATGTAGCCCACCACCGCGACCCACACCAGCACCGACGTGACGCGGGTGAACAGCCCGACCGTAAACAGCAGCATCGCGACCAGAATGGCCGCGTGGATCAGGGCCATCTGCGTCGGGTCGGTGACGTGGAACCACACCGAGAAGATGACGTGCCCGTTGCGCACGGACTTCTCCGGCTCGTTGTTCCAGTACTCGAGGTAGTCGATCTTCTTGTCGCGCGCCGCCGCGTCTTCGGGCAGGGCGAGCAGGAACCGGACGAACGCGCGGCGCAGCTCCGGGGCGAGTTCGGTCAGGTGGTTCAGAACGTACTCGCGCGCCGTCGGCTCTTTGGGGAGCGCGGTCATGAACGCGCGGACCTCGCCGGTGATGCGCTGGCGCTCGTCCGGCGGCAGGTCGAGCATGTGGGCCGGGGTGCGCCCGAGGTAGTACGAGGTGGCGTCCGGGGTCGTCGCGGTGCGCCGCCCGGCCACGAGGGCCGCCAAGTGCCGGTTCTGCTCGGCCTCGTCGAGGCCCATGAGTTGGAACCAGTCGAGCGACGCCTTCACGTACACGAGGTTGTCGGTCTTCGCGACGCGGTCGAGGTACTGGAGCGCCGCGTTGCGCCGTGCGGTCTCCGGCGGGAGCGCGCGGATGAAATCGATCACGGCCTTGCGCCGGTGCGGGAAGTCCGGCACCGTGGCCGGCACAATCGATTCCGGGCTCCAGTCGAAGAACGGGGTCGCGCGCCACGGGTACTCGTGGCGCTCGCGCTCGACGAACCGGTGCGCGTACCACCCGGTCTTGCCGAAGAACTGCTGGAGGTCCACGCTGTACGCGAGGTGAATGTAGAACACCAGCAGCCCGGTACACACGCGAACGAACCCCAGCGTCGTCGGGTCGCTCGCCGGGAACCAGAACCCGACCCAGCGCTGCCACGCGGTGCGCTCGACCGGTTCCGGCGCGGTGTCCGGCGTCATCTCGCTAGCCATATCTCGTTCCCAAAGGGGTCTCTCGCCCGCGAGCGGCGGTTCGTGTTTTCGCCCGCTCCCCTTGGTTGGGGAGTCGAGCGCTGTGTCGACCGTGTCTTCACCCCAAAGGGGTGAAAACCGAACCCACAACGCGCGGCCCCAACACGGGCCGAGCGGTGCCAACGCGCCCGCGAGGGGCGCGAGGAACAGCACGCCCTTACCGCAACTGGTTCCAGTCGAACACGCGGTCCTTGAACCGCGCGTCGTCCACCTCGTCGATGGACAGGTTCAGCGGGTCGAGGGCGTGGATCGAGAGGAAGTCGATGAACGTGCGGCGGTTCGGGGTGTTCGCGGTCACGCCCGGCCGGTTCACGATCGGAATCAGCCAGTACAGCATCGGCTCCTGCGGGTTCAGCAGGTCGCCGCGGGCGTTGAACTCCCCCAAGAAGTACGGCCGGAACATCATCGGGTGGTACGGGTTCGTGTTCGCGTCCGGCAGCTTGCGCCAGTTCGTGAACTCGTCCACGCCCATCGTGCTGTGCTCCAAGCGGTACATCTTCACCGTCGTCTTCTTGGCTTCCTCGGCGGTCGTGTGTTCCAGAATCACGTGCGAGGCGTACGACGGGATCACGTACCGGGCCACCTCCGGTTGCGGGAGCCGGTACTGCACGAGGAACTCGTCGTCGGTGCGCGGCGACGGGATCGGCACCTGCCGGCGGCGCGCGATCAGGTCGAGGCGCTCGTAGGGGTGCGTCGCCAGCCCGTAGGGCACGCTGCGGGCCACCTGCTCCGTAATCGAGAGCCGCCGGTAGTACGTCAGCCCCAGTGGGTCGCGCACGTCGCCGGGGCGCTTGGGCACCACGACCCAGCGCGTCGCGTACTGCTTGCGCCCCTGCGCGTCGGTCCCGGTTTCGGTCTTCAACAAGAACACAAGGACGCTCGCCGGCCCCGGTTCCGGTGAGTAGAAGTGGTAGGCGTTCCGCAGGTACACGAACTGCAAGTACGGGTTGTACACGCGGATGAACGCCTGCTCCGTCACCCACGGGGTCGCGGGCGGCGTCGTGGTCGCGAAGAAGATGCCGCTGAAGTGGAACAGCAGCAGCGCGCTCAGCACCGGAACCCGGTACCGCGACGGCCCGGCCCGCAGCGCGGCCCACACCAGCGCGACCGCGGCCATTGCCCCGAACAGCAACCGGAACGAGTCCCAGTGCGCCGGCGTGCCGACCACGGCCAGCGCCGCCGCGCCCGCGCCCAGCCCCCACGCCCGCCACAGGTCCGGGCGCATGGAAACGGCCGCGCCCGCGGCCACCGCCCCGAACAGCACGAGGAACAAGCGGACGGTGTGCCCCCACCAGTGCGGGGTCGGCTCCGTGGTGCCGTCGAGCGCAAAGGCGACCGCGCCGAGCGCCGCGGCGCTCGCGATCAGCGCGATCGCACCGATCCCGATCTTCCGCACGAAGCCCCATTCAATCGGGGGAACGACTTCCGCCCCCGCACCCGTGGGCGAAGCGGGAGATGTTGAGCCTGCGCCGCGGTCCATGACGTCTCGCCCTCGGTGACGGCCCTCAGTGGCACCTTACCCAATCGGCGGGTGCCCCCGGAAGGCATAACCGCATTTCGGCCCCGGTGTTGGTGCGCGGCGTGCGCGGGGGCGCGCGCCCGACCCCAAAAGCAGATCGTATTGTCCGAATCGGTTGTCGGGAAGAACGGGGCGTGCGGCACACCGCCGACGTAAACTTCCCAAATTACCTTTGACTCCCAAATCTCCCCGGTCTACCATCCTCACTACATAACACCGCCCGCTGCATACGGTTCGTGTTCCTCAACCGAACTCGACAACCATACGTAATACGGACGCCTGTTTAGCCGCGGTAACGGGAACCGGGGCCGGGGTCGTTCGCACGTGCAGCGGGCACGGAGGGCTTCTTGATGTACAGCGTTGTTCTCATGGTGGCCGCGACCTCGGGCGGCGATGTGGCCGGCTTCGGCGGCAAGGCCGCGGGCGGCTGCCACGGGACCGTAGCCAGCGCCGGCTGCACCGGCGGCGGGTTCCTCGGGTTGAAGGACAAGGCCGGCTGCCACGGCGGCGGGTTCCTCGGCCTCCGCGACGGCAACGGCTGCGACGGCGGCGGGTTCCTCGCCGGTCACAAGGCCCACAAGGGCGGCTGCCACGGCACGACCCACGCCGCCGGGTGCAGCGGCGCGGCGGCCCCGGCCCCGATGGTCGCGGCCCCGGCCGGGTGCAACGGTCACGCGGCCCCCGCGGGGTGCCACGGCAGCGGGTTCCTCGGCCTCCGCGACGGTCACGGCTGCTCGGGCGGCGCGTTCCTCGGCCTCCGCGGGAACGGCTGCACCGGCGGCGGGCTGTTCGGCAAGCACAAGGGCGGCTGCCACTAAGCCGACCGCGCACCTCGGGCGCACCAACGGGAGCCGACCGGCTCCCGTTTTTCGTTTTCCGGCGCACCGTATAATCCCTTCGGTTCGATCCGAACGAGGGGTGCGAATGGGGGCAACGTTGGTCCGGCCGCGCGTGTCCGAGGTGCGCGTCCGCGTGTACGACCGGGCGCTGCACCCGGAACTGTTCGACGCGGTCGCGGCGCGCGCCGTGGCCCACACCGGGACGCGCCTCACGGTGCGCCTCACGCGCAGCGGGCACGCCCTCACGTGGACCGACGGCACCGTGTCCCTCACCGAGGTGACCGCGACCGCGGACCAAGAGCTGCCCGGGGCGGGCGTGCGGTTGGCCCGCAGTGGGCACTGCGAATTACCCGGTGTGCGATACCACCTCGCCCATCAAGTGGAAGTACTGGAGCCGGAGCAGTTCGTTCACCTGCACGCGGAACTGGCCGCCGAGGGCGCGAAGAAGGGGCTGGTGTATCACTGCAAGACGAACAACCGCGTCGGCCTGTCGCCGCTGGGCGTGGTGATCGCAGAGGCGCTGCCGCGGTGCCTGAGCGTGACCGCGTTCCACACCTTCCCGGACGAGTTCGCCGTCCTCAAAACCCAGTCGCTGATCGAGCAGATTTGAATCGCGTGTGAGGACAGGAAGGCAGTTTGACAGGATGAACAGAATGAACAGAGATGAAATCCCGGACTGACTCTTCATCCTGTCAAAATTGCCGTTCTGCCTTCTGTTGACTGATGACTGATCACTGCCCTCCGGTCGCGAACTCCCCTTCCCTCGCGGGCGCGCGTTCGGGTATCACAGCGGGCGTTGCCCCTGCGAGGTCGCGTATGCTCCGCCCCGTTGCCGCCGTTGCCCTCGTCGCGCTCGCCGCGCGCGCCGACGCCTGCACCTTCTGCGGCGAGAACGTCCGCACGCAGCCGACGCTGCGCATGCACTACGCGCAGGCGAAGGTGGTGCTGCACGGCACGCTGAAGAACCCGCGGTTCGACGTGAAGACCGACGAGGGGTTCACCGACCTGCACGCCACCGCCGCGCTCAAGGACGACGCGGCCCGCGGCGGACAGAACGTCCTCGTCATCCGCCGCTACCTCCCGGTGATCGGCGACACGCCGCCGGACTTCGTCGCGTTCTACGCCGTCGCCGACGGCAAGCTCGCGTACACGTTCGGCGTGCCCGGCCCCGCGGCCGTCGTCAAGTACCTCAAGGGCGCGGCGGAGCTCGAAGCCGCCGACGCCCCCACGCGGCTCGCGTACTTCTTCAAGCACCTCGGGTCCGCGGACCCGACCGTCGCCGCGGACGCGTTCGTCGAGTTCGCCCGCGCCAGCGACGCCGACATCGTGAAGGGCGCGAAGCACTTCGACCCGGCGACCCTGCGCAAACTGATCGCCGACGAGAAGACGCCGGGCGAGCGGCTCGGCGTGTTCGCGTTCCTGCTGGGCGCGTGCGGCGGCCCCGCGGACGCGGCGTTCCTGAGCGGCGCGCTCAAGCAGTCGCCCTTGCCGGAGCGCGTCCGCGACTCGTTCGGCGGGTTGCTCGCCGGCTACGTGATGCTCGCCCCGAAGGACGGCTGGGCCTTCACCGCGGCCGTGCTCGCCGACGACGGGCAGCCGTTCGCCGCGCGGCTCTCGGCCCTCGGCACCGTGCGGTTCTTTCAGGCCGCGCGCGGCGCGGAGTGCAAGGCCGACGTGCTGAAGTGCTGCGCCGCGCTGCTGCCGCACGGCGACTTCGCGGATCAGGCCGTCGAAGACCTGCGGCGCTGGGGCTACTGGGACTTGAGCGCGGAGGTGTTCGCGCAGTTCGGCAAGCCGACGCACGCCGCGCCCATCGTCCGCCGGTGCATCGTGCGCTACTCGCTGACGTGCCCGAACGACGACGCTAAGAAGTTCGTCGCCGCCGTGAGGCAAACGGACCCGAAGCTGGTCGAAACGGTCGAGGCGCAACTGAAGCTGTTCGAGAAATGATGCAGAGACAAGTATTGACAGGATGAACAGAGATGAAAAGAGCAATGGTCTGTTCTTGATCCTGTTTTCATCCTGTGATGCTGTCAAACCTCTTCTGCCTTCTTCTCTGTATGATGCCCACCATGCTCACCACCTTCTCGACCGACATTGTCGTCTCCCCCGAACCGCCGGCGCGCGCCGCGGCCGATTGGCTCGTGGTCGGCGTGTGGGCCGATGAGCCGTACACCGGCCCCGCGGCCGACCTCGTCGCGCGCCTGCGCGAGAGCGGCGACCTGACCGCGAAGCACCTCGAACTGGTGCCCGTGCTGAACCCGACCGGGGTCGCGGCGCAGCGGCTGCTGTTCGTCGGCCTCGGCAAGCCCGAAGGGGCGTCGCGCGCGACCGTTCACGCGGCGGCGGCGGCGGCGGCGCGGCTCGTCACGAGCAAGAAGGTGGGCACGCTGGCGCTCGTCGTGCCGGCCCCGGCGCTCACGCTGGCCGCAGGCGTGGGTCTGGTTCACGGCGCGCAGGGGCCGGGCGTGCGGAAGACCGCGCCGGCGCGGTTCGCCCCGGACCGCATCGTGCTGCTGAACGCGAACCCCGCCGACCTGCCGCGCGTGCGCGCCGAAGCCCGCGCGCTGTGGCTCGCGCGCGAGTTGGTGAACGCGCCGCCGTGCGACCTGTACCCGGAGTCGTTCGCGGTCGCCGCCTCCGACGCCGGCCGCGCGAGCGGGTTCGCGGTCGAGGTGTGGGACGCCTCGCGGCTCGCGGCCGAGCGCATGGGATCGCTGCTCGCGGTCGCCCAAGGGGCGGCGCGCCCCGCCCGGCTCGCGCTGTTGCGCTACACGGGCAACCCCGGCGGGCCGGTGCTGGGGTTGGTCGGCAAGGGCGTCACCTTCGACAGCGGCGGCCTGTCGCTGAAGCCCACCGACGGCATGGTGGACATGAAGTGCGACATGGCCGGGGCCGCGGCGGTGCTGGCCGGCGTGCAGGCGGTCGCGGAGCTGAAGCTGCGGGTCAACGTCCTCGGCGTGCTGGCGCTCGTCGAGAACATGCCCAGCGGCACCGCGGTGAAGTTGGGCGACGTGCTGACGGCGCGCAACGGCAAAACGATTGAGGTGCTGAACACCGACGCCGAAGGGCGGCTGATCCTCGCCGACGCACTGGCGCTGGCCGCGGAGCACACCGACCGGCTGGTCGATTTCGCAACGCTGACCGGGGCGTGCATGGTCGCGCTCGGCACCGAAACGAGCGGCTTGATGACGAACGACGACGCATGGGGTGACGCGGTTTTGGCCGCGGTGACGCGCGCCGGCGAGCGCGCGTGGAAGCTGCCGATGGACGCGAGCTACGACGGCCTGATCAAGAGCAAGGTCGCGGACATGCGAAACACCGGCGGCGGGCGCTGGGCCGGGGCCATCGCCGGCGGCAAGTTCCTCCAGCAGTTCGTGGGCGGCGCGAAGTGGGCCCACCTCGACATCGCCGGCCCCGCGTGGGCCGACGGCGAAACCCCCGCGCTCGACGCCGGCGGCACCGGGTGCATGGTCCGCGCGATCGTGGAAATGGCGCTGGGCTTCGGCGCGTGATGCCGCGTGGTGCGCGGCGACCGATTCGGCGGTGCTCGGTGCCGCGCCTCCGGGCCTGTGGTGGCGTGCCGCGGGATTGGATCGTCAGTGCATGTCGAGCCCCATGGCTCCGCCAACGACAATCGCAATGCTCACGACACCCAGCGCGAGCAGGCGAAGACTGGTCTTCGCTCCGTCGTTCATCATCTCTTCCATCGTCTCCCAGCGCCCCCTTACCCGGTGGGAACAGCCGCTCCGCCGTAAGCGCGAGTGCGGCCCATATTGCGAAGACCGCGACGATCACTCCCGGTGTCTTCATGTGCGCCCGTGTTCCGAGAGTTGCTCGCAGTATTGCGCCAAGAACTGGCGCTGCTCCTGAACCCACTCGGCCGGGTACGGCTCAACGTCCCAAGACTGATCCGTTGTGTACACGCCCCAGCCTTGGCGCTCGTAGTATCGCGTCATGGCCTCAAAGTGGCTTTTCGCCCAGACGGTCCAAACCAGTTTCGTTCCCACCGACAATGAACGCCGCGCGCCGTCGCCGCGCGGCCCGGCGAGGCAGAAAGTGAATGAGAGCCCGCCGTCGTCGGCGCATTCCCACAACTCGTGCAAAAGCCCTTCTTCGCTGGGCACGCTCACCTCCGTAGCAAGAACTCCTTGCTGTTCAGCAGAGCCCAGAGCACGTCCTCCCACGCGGCGCGGCGGTCCTTTGCCGCGGCCAGCAGCGCGAGTAGCTTTTTCGACTCGGTCGGCGTCGGCGGGCGGCACAGCGCGGCGAGGTACAGCTCGTCCAAGATCGCGGCGTCCGTGGCCCCGGAGGAGAGCAGCTTGCCGAGGCGGTTGTCGGGGTCGCGGATCAGGTCGTTCATCAACTCGCCGGTGATGAGTTGGAACGCTTGCAACAGGCCGGGATCGTCGTTGCGCTCGCACTCACACGTCAGCAGGCGGTCGGGCTTGCCGAAGGCTTTCAGGAACTTCTCGCCCATGCCTTGTTCGCCGAAGCGCCGGCCGCTCTGCGGCGGGGCCGGAATCTGGTTCGCGCGCAGGCCCAGCGGGTACCCGCTGAACCGCACTGGCACGCCCGTCACTTGCGCGAGCGCGTCGAGCAGTTGTTCCGCTTCGAGTGGCAACACGGCCGCGTGCGAGTGGTGCAGGTCGTCGCCCATCGTGCCGCGGTCGCGCGCGGTCGCGGCGAGTTGGTACGTGCGGCTCACCATGATCGCCTTGATCGTGCGTTTCAGGCGGAAGCCGTTGCCCGCGAAGTCTTGCGCGAGCCAATCGAGCAGTTCGGGGTTGGTGGGCGGGTTGGTGGCGCGGAAGTCGTCGTTCGGATCGACCAGCCCGCGGCCCATCAGGTGCAGCCAAATGCGGTTCACCTGCGCGCGGGCGAAGAACGGGTTGTCCTTCGCCGCGATCCAGTCGGCCACCGCGCCGAGGCGGTCGCCGTCGGTGGTATCGGGCGTGACCGCGCCGAGGAACCGCGGCGGCGCTGCGCTCTTCGTGCGCGGGTTCACCGTCTCCGCGGTGCGGTTCTGCCACACGATCTGTTCGCCCACGAACTCGTGCTTGTCGAGCGCGTCCTTCTTGTCGTTCGCCAGCACGCGGTAATCGACGCGGGCGAAGTTCGCGGCGAACCCGTAGTAGTCGTCAATCGTCCAGCGGTCGAACGGGTGGTTGTGGCACCGCGCGCAGCCGATGCGGACGCCGAGGAACACCTGCGCGACCGACTCCGAGCGCATGAGCGGGTCGCGCACCGCGCGCCAGAAGTTCGCGGGCGGGTGGGCGTAGGTGCTGCCGCGCGCGGCGACGATGTCGCGCGCGAACTCGTTGAGCGGCCGGTCGGCCGCGAGTTGCGCCGCGATCCACCGGAAGAACACCGCGACGCCCTTCTTGTCGAGCGCCTTCTCCTCGTTGCGGAGCAGGTCGGACCACTTCTGCGCCCAGAACTCGGCGAACTCCGGCCGCGCGAGCAGAGCGTCGATCAGCCTCTCGCGCTTGCGCGGGTCTGTGCTGGCGAGAAACGCGCGGGCCTCGTCGGATGTGGGCAGCACGCCGACGGCGTCGAGGTACGCGCGGCGCAGGAAGACGTGATCCGCGGCGAGGTCGGCCGGCTTCAACCGCAGTTCCTTGAGTTGCGCGAAGACGAGTTTGTCGATGTCGTTGTTCGGCGCGAGCGCCGTGAAGTCGGGCGCGGGGCGGTCCGGCAGGAACGCGACGCGCACCGGCGCGACCGCGCCCATATAGCGGACGAGCAGCACGACCTCACCCGTTTGCTCGCGCAGCACTTCGCCCGCGGGCGTGATCTTGGCGACGCCGACCTGCGTGAACTCGAACGCCGCGAGCGCGGTCACGTCGCGCGCGGTGCCGTCCGCGAAGCGGGCCACGGCCCTCACGGTGAAGCGGTCCGCGGGGTCGAACAGCACCTTGTTCGCGGGCGACACGATCAACTTCGTGAGCGTCGGCATTCCGGGCGCGTCGGGCCGCGCGCCGCGCGCGATCCAGTCGCGCACGATGGCGTACTCGCCGCTCGTTCGCGCGAACCGCGCCCCGCCCTCGTGCGGCACCTGCGCGGTCGCCTTCTTCAGAATTAGGCTCTCGTCGGGGCGGATGGGGTCGGCGCGGCGCGCGAGCATGTCGCGGGTCAGGGCCGCGAGGTCGGCCACCGGGTCTTCGCCCTTGAGCGACAGTTTCAAGCCGCCCTTCCCGTTCAGGTTGCCGTGGCACGCGCCGGCGTTACACCCGGCGCGCGTCAGCACCGGCAGCACCTCGCGCTCGAACGACGACGCTTGGGCGAGCGGGGGGCGTAAGCCCCCCGATGCGAGAACGATCAGGGTGACGAGCATTCGCAATCGCATGTGGCGGTCCCAAAGCGAGTTCGCCCAAGTGTACCATCAGCGCGCGGGTCACAACAGCACGCACACCAGAACGACGTACGGCGCGACGGTAGCGACCGCGACGGCGCACAGGTGCGCCCACCCGTCGCGCCGCTCGCGCGGCGTCACCGGCACCGCGGGCACGCCGAGCCGCGCGAGCGGAGCCTCGTTGGTGTTCGCGAAGACCACGACGCACGGGAACGACACCGCGAGCAAGATCGCGGTACACCCGGCCCGCGGCTGCGACACCGGCCACACGGCGAGCGCCGCCGCCGCGCCGACCGGCACCACGACCAGCACCACGAACGCGCTCAGGAACAGCGTGCCGCACAGGTGCAGCCGGCACGAGAGCGCGTTGTTGCGAAGGTTGTCGCGGTAGGCCGGTTGCGCCGAGTCGAGGCGCAAGGCGTCGCGCAGCGCGGCGTCGCCGGCGCGGTGCAGGCGATCGGATTCCGCGGTCATGCGAGGTCAGTTCGCGAGGAACGGGTTCGTGCGCTTCTCGTGGCCGGTGGTCGTGGTCGGGCCGTGGCCGGGGTACACGACGGTGTCGTCCGGTAGCGGCCACAACACGCGCGCGATGTTTGCCTTCAGTTGCGCGAAGCTGCCGCCCGGGAAGTCCGTGCGACCCACGCCGCCGCGAAACAGCACGTCGCCGCCGATCACCAGCAGCGGACTCGTGCCGCGCAGCGCGTACACGACGTGGCCGGGCGAGTGACCGGGTACGTCGTACACGTCCATCGTGATGCCGGCGACCGTGAGCGCCTCGCCCTCGGTCACGGTGCGGTCGGCCGGCGGGCTGGTGACGTCGAAGCCGAACAGCCCGCTCACGTTCCGCACCGCGTCCGTGAGCATGGGCGCGTCGCCGGCCCCGATGATTATGGGCGCGGCCGGGACCGCCGCTTTGAGGGCCGCGTTGCCGGCGATGTGGTCACAGTGTCCGTGCGTACACACGATGGCCGCGAGCGACAGGCCGCGCTCCCGGAGCGCGTCGAGGATCAGGTCCGGCTCGAACCCCGGATCGACGACGAACGCTTCGGTCCCGGCGTCGTCCCACACGACGTAGGAGTTCTCGGCGAACGGGTGCGATTCGACGGTGAGAATCTGAACGGGCATCGGCGCTCCGCGGGCGAGGGTCGAGCCATCTTACGCCCCGCCGCGCGCCCGCGACACCTACTTGGTCGGGTCGGAGACGCGGCCCATGAACAGGATCGCCCCGGTCGCCTCGTGCTTGATGACGAACAGGAACGGGCGGTCGGCGCGGAACTCTTTCACCTGCGGCGTCGAGCGCAGCGACATCACGACCGCGGTCGAGGCGGCGGCCTCGGTGCCGGCCTCGTCGGTTTCGATGAACGCCTTGTGGATCACGCGCGTGACGTGCAGGCCCGCGGCGCGGTCGGTCATGCCGGCGAAGTTCGCCCGCGCCGGGTCGAAGGCGTCGCGCACGCCCATCGTCTGGAGCACGGCGAGCAGGTCGGTCGGGACCGCGAACTTGAACTTCGGCAGGCTCACCTTCACGTCTTCGAGCGGCTTGGTCGTGGGGTACGTCCACATCGCGAGGTTCTGTGCCGTCAGCTTCGGTTCGAGCGCGGCCAGTTCCTCGTTGGCCCACGGGAGGAGCACATACATGGCGGTCGCGCCGCCGGCGTAGGGCAGGCGCAGCACCTGAAACCCGGCGCGCTCTTCGAGCCAGAACGCGCCCGTCTGGTGCATCAGCGCGGCCTTCACCTTCTGCCCGCCGGCGAGCGCGAAGTCGTCCGCCCGCGTCTCCTCCTTCTTGAACTGCGTGGCCCAGTTCGCCTTGAAGTAGATGGCGTTCGCGAGCACGAGGCGCGTGTTGGCGTCGAGCGCGCCCTGCGGCACCAGTTCCTTGATGTGGTCGCGCGTCTGGCCCGACACCCACGAGTTGATGCGCTTGCGCCCGCCCTCGGCGTCGCGGACGAAGTCGTGCCCGGACAGCATCGCGCCGAAGTCGTCGCGCGCGACCGCGAGGAAGTCCTTCTTCCACGAATCGCCCTGTTGGAGCCACAGCGAGTTGGCGACGCGCAGCTCCGACTGCTTGGCCGTGAGCTTGCCGACGCCGAGCCAACTGTCGGCGGTGGTGCCGTCGGCCATCGCGCGGTACGCCGGCCCGACCTTCGCGCCCGGCGGCAGGTGCAGCACCTGTTCCAGTTCCGCGCGGGTGTTGCCCTGCGCGCCGCTCGCGGTCATGGCGAGCGCGGCGCTGATGCTGTACGGCGAGACGATCACGTTCCCGTCTTTGGCGCGCAGGTGGCCGTACAGGTCGGCGCTGAACGCGGTCAGGCCGTCGCTCGCGACCTTGGCGTCGCGCGACGCCGACTCGCGCGGCGGGAGCAGTTTCCCGCCGGGGAGCGTACACGCGGCGACCGCCCCCAGTCCCAGCGCCACCAGCCCGACGCGGACGCGCAACAGAGACATGCCCGGCCCTCGCGACAGGAACGACCGACCGCCACCGGTGGCCGTATAGCAGGTGCGCCGCGCCGCCGCAGCGCCGATGTGGTTCGCTGGAGTTCACCCAGTGTGGAAGTTACTTGACAGTTGAAACGGAAACGCCTCCCCTACTTGGTGTTGGAGCCAAGGAGGAAGGAGGCGGGACCGATGGCAGGCACAGCGCTCACCACGCCGATCCGG
>VGZJ01000138.1 GCA_016872595.1 Planctomycetota bacterium | reverse complement strand
ATTTCTCGTAATTCGTCATAACCCTAGTGAATAGGCCATCGATCGCTATTGCGCAACGAGTCTAATATGGTAGGCGGCACGCCCCGCGCCATTACCCCGAACGAGCGCCCGATGGCCGCACCGATCACCACCGACGACTGGCACGAGTTCGAGGACCGCTGGCTCGCCCCCTACGCGATGCCGTCGCGCGCCAGCCGCGGGCGCAGGCACCCCGAACCGGGCCACCCGTTCCGCTCGCTGTACCAGCGCGACCGCGAGCGCGTCGTCCACTGCACCGCGTTCCGCCGCATGACCGGCAAGACGCAGGTGCTCGTGGCGAGCGTGAACGACCACCACCGCACGCGGCTCACGCACACGCTGGAGGTGACGCAACTGGCGCGCACCGTCGCGCGCCGGCTGCGGCTGAACGAGGACTTGGCCGAGGCCATCGCGCTGGCGCACGACATCGGGCACCCCCCGTTCGGGCACGCCGGCGAGGACGCGCTCGACGAGTGCCTGAAGCCGTTCGGCGGGTTCGACCACAACCTGTTCGGCCTGCGCCGCGTCGACGAGCTCGAAGAGCGCTACCCGCAGTTCCCGGGGCTGAACCTGTCGTTCGAAGTGCGCGAGGCGTTCGTCCAACATAGCGGGCGGCTCGACGCGCCGGAGTGCGCGGAGTTCCGGGGCGCGGGCGCGCCGCTGCTCGAAGCGCAGATCGCTGACGTGGTCGATTCCATCGCCTACGACACGCACGACACCGACGACGCGCTCGGGTTGGGGTTCATCACGTTGGAGGAACTGAGTCGCGTCGAGTTCTGGGCGCGGGCGGTCGAGCGCGTGCGTGCGCACACGCCGGGGCTGAGCGGCGGGCCGCTGCGCGTCGCCGTGGTGCGCGAACTGCTCGCGTGGCAAGTTACGGACCTGCTGGACGACACCGCGAACCGCATCGCCGCGGCCAACGTGAAGACCGTGACCGACGTGCGCGCGGCCAGCGCCCCGCTGGTCGGGTTCACGCCGGAGGTGCGCAAGTTGAAGGCCGGGCTGGAGCGGTTCCTGCACGAGCGAGTGTACAAGCACCACCGCGTACTGCGCATGACGGCCAACGGGAAGCGCGTGCTACAGGCCCTGTTCGCGGAGTACGCGCGAGCGCCCGCGCTGCTACCGGAAAAGCACCTGCGCCGCTGGACCGGGGCCGACGCGGTCATCGGCCCGCCCCCGCCGGGGTGGGTGACGGCCGCCCGCGCGCGCCTCGACTGCCTCGAGCGCGTCGTGGGCGATTATCTGGCCGGTATGACCGACCGGTTCGCCCAACTGGAGTACCGGCGACTGTTTTTGCCCTCGACCGAACTGTAAAATCAATGGCGAGCGGGGGTGTAAGTCCCCTGTTCCGCTCGCCCCGACCGAGGTTCCTCATGCTGCTCCCGCTCTTGCGCATCGCATACGTCGCCATTCTTATCGGGATGGCGATCTTCTCCGTCAGCCTGTTCATCCAGCCGCTCGACGTCGCGAGCATGATACTGGTGCCGCTCGCGATCCTCGGGCTGGGCGGGGTCGTGATCTTCACCGACGTGCGCGAGAAGCAGAAGCAGATCACCACCATCTCCGCCATCTACTTCGGCCTGCTGCTCGGCCTACTCCTCGGCTACCTGTTCTCGCTGGTGCTCGAACCGCTGTTGAAGGACGCCTTCGACAAGCCACAGGTGGCGACGATCGGGCGCGTGCTGATTACCGTGGTGTGTTGCTATGTGACGATTTCAACACTTTTGCAGACTAAGGACGAGTTTCGCTTCATTATCCCTTATGTCGAGTTTTCCAAACAGACAAAGGGCGGGAAGTCTCTCGTTCTCGATACGAGCGTTATCATTGATGGGCGGATCGCGGACGTGTGCGATACTCGATTGATCGACACGACGCTGATCGTGCCGCGGTTCGTGCTGCAAGAGCTTCAGGCCATCGCGGACAGTGCGGACAAGCTGAAGCGGAACCGCGGGCGGCGCGGGTTGGACGTGCTCAAGCGGCTCCAGAGCAACCCGAAGCTGGACCTGCAACTGCACGACGGGAACGTGGCCGAACTGCGCACCGGCGAGCGCATCCGCGTGGACGAGCGCCTCGTGATCCTCGCCAAGGCGCTGAACGCCCGCGTGGTCACGAACGACTTCAACCTGAACAAGATCGCGCAGCTTCAGGGCGTCGACGTCATCAACCTGAACGAGATCGCCAACGCGCTGAAGACGGTAGCGATTCCCGGCGAGTACATGCAGGTGAAGGTGGTGAAGGCCGGGGACCAGATCGGGCAGGGGGTCGGCTATCTGGACGACGGCACGATGGTGGTGATCGAGCAGGGGCGGAACCTGATCGGGCAGGACATCGCGATCGTGGTCACGAGTGTGCTGCAAACGCCCGCGGGGCGCATGATCTTCGGCCGCCCGGACCAGCGCACCAGCGGGTCGCACACCCCGTACCCCGGTGGCGGCTCGACGCCCACCGGCGCGCCGGGCGACTCCAAGATGGGCGGCCCGCCGGTCGATCCGAAGCCCGGCACCGGCGCGCACGAACCGCTGAAGGGGGGCGACGGCAAGAAGTAGCCCCCGCAACAGGGGACAGGGGACAGGGGACAGAGGACAGAAAGTGCATTTTGCTTTTCTGTCCTCTGTCCCCTGTCCTCTCAAACGAGGGGGCTACTGATGCGAACGCTACTTCTGGGCCTCGTCGGGTGCGGGGCCGTCGCCGCGGGGTGGGCGCTGGCCGAGTCGCCGAGCAAACCGCTGACGGAACCGACGAAGGGCGCGCTGCCGCCCGCCGACAACGTCCCCCCGCCCGCCGTGGCCACCGACATTCAGCACGTCGAGCGCGTCCTCGCCTCGCGCAAAGAGTACGAGAACAGCCTAAAGGCCATTTACGAGCACTACGCCAAAGTGGGCGACAAGCAGCGACTGCAATGGGCCGAGCGCGAGCTGATGGCGTACCACATGCTGTGGAAGCCGTCGTACAACCTCGACGTGAAGGACGTGCCCCCGCCCACGCTCGAGGCGCGCGTGAACGTGAAGGACGCGAACGAACTGTACCGCACCGCGATGGAGTACAAGGGCAAGGGCTTCGGCGACGACTACGTGCTGAACATGCGCCGGGCCGAGCTGCTGCTCCGCGAGGTTCTGGACAAGTACCCCAACTCGGACAAGATCGGCGACGTCGCGTACCAACTGGGCGACATCTACGAGGGCCGCGCGTACAAGCAGTACGACCGGGCCGCGAAGTACTTCGAGCGCTCGACCCAGTGGGTGAAGGGCACGCGCACCGACGCCCGCCTGCGCGCCGCCACCCTCTACGACCGCCAGCTCAACGAGCGCGCGAAGGCCATCGACCTGTACCGCGCCGTGGTCGACCACGACACCAACCCGGAGCGCATCAAGCAGGCCGAGAAGCGCTTGGCCGAACTGACGGGGCGGAAGTAGTAGGCAGTGGGAGTGGGCAGTGGGCAGAGAAGACAGAGGAGTAAACGCCTTCGGCTGCTTCTTGTCTTCTCTGCCCACTGCCCACTCCCACTGCCTACTATGACAAAATGGAACCCCTCGCGCGGCTGCGGTGGCCGGTGGCGCTGTCCGTCGGCGCGGCCGTCGTCACCATCGGGATGAAGGGCACCGCGTACGCCCTCACCGGCTCGGTGGGGCTACTCACCGACGCCCTCGAATCGGTCGTCAACCTGCTCGCGGCCCTTACCGCGTACTTCGCCCTGTGGTACGCCTCGCGCCCGGCCGACCCGTCGCACACCTACGGCCACGAGAAGATCGAGTTCCTTTCCAGCGGGCTGGAAGGCGTGCTCATCATCGGCGCGGGGCTGGGGGCCGCGGCCTACGGCATCCGCCGGCTCGTCTTCCCGGAACCGCTGAACTCACTCGAACTGGGCACCGGCCTCGCGCTGGCCGCGTCGCTCGTAAACTTCGCCGTCGCGCGCGTGCTGCTGCACTACGGCCGCATGCACAAGTCCATCGTCCTCGAAGCCGACGGCCAGCACCTCATGGCCGACGTGTGGACCTCGGTGGGCGTGGTGGCCGGGCTGGTGCTCGTGTACCTCACCGGCGTGACCGCGTTCGACTCCGCCCTCGCGATCCTGATGGGCGGGCACATCACGTGGATCGGGTTGGGGCTGATCCGCCGCTCGTTCGACGGGCTGATGGACCACGCGATCCCGGCCGACGAACTGGCGGGGATCCGCGAGTTGATCCGCGCGAACCTGCCCGCGGGGGCGACGTTCCACCTGTTGCGCTCGCGCCTGTCCGGCGCGCGGCGGTTCATCGAGTTTCACCTGCTCGTGAACGGTGACATGCCGGTGCGCGAGGGCCACCACTTGGCCGAGCGCCTGACCGCGGCGCTGGTGACCGCGGTGCCGGAACTGGCGGTGACGGTCCATGTCGAGCCGGTGGACGAGCAGGAGTCGTGGGAGCCGGAGTACCTGCGGCGCATCGGCGAGGAACCCGGCCCGCTACCGTAGTCCTCACGCTCCGCGTGAAGACCGAGAGCGATAGCGGTTCCAAAGTGAACGCTGGTTGGGCGCAAGGAGACGTTCTACGGTCCTCACGCGGAGCGTGAGGACTACGATCTTCACCCGCGTGCGAGCGCCTTCAGTACGTCGATGCCGCGGGCCAGCGTCTCGTCGGTCGCGGCGTAGGAGATGCGAACGTGCGTGTCGCGCCGGCTGAACGTGCCGCCGGGGATTACCAGCAGGTTGTGTTCGATGGCGCGGGCGACGAACTCGGTCGCGGTGCCGCGCGGCACTTTGGGGAACAGGTAGAACGCGCCGCCGGGCACTGCGAACTCGTAGTCGCCCTTCAGCGCGTTCACCAACAGGTCGCGCTTGCGCCGGTAGTCGGCCACGATGCCGGACACGTCGTAACCCAGCGCCGCCACGCCCGCGTGCTGCACCATGCTCGGCGCGCAGACGAACGTGAACTGCTGGAACTTCGCCATCTCTTGAATCAGGCGCTTCGGGCCGTGCGCCCAACCGAGCCGCCACCCGGTCATGCCGTAGGTCTTGCCGAAACCCTCGATCACCAGCGCGTTCGGGTCGTAGGTCGCCGGCGAGAGCGGTTCGGTGTCGTAGTGGAACGCGCGGTAGATCTCGTCGCTGACGAGCAGCACCCCGCGGGCGCGGCACAGCTCCGCGAGTTGCTTCTGCGTGCCGGCGTCGATGACCGCGCCGGTCGGGTTCGACGGCGTCGAGAGCAGCACGGCCTTCGTGCGCGGCGTGAGCGCGGCTTCGAGTTTGCCGACGTCGAGGCGGAAATCGGGGTACGTATCGACGGTGACGAGCGTGCCGCCGACGGTCGCCACGAGGTTCGGGTACGCGACGAAGTACGGGTCCGGTGTGACGACCTCGTCGCCGGGGTTCACGGTGGCGAGCAGCGCGAGCAAGAGGCCGCCGCTGGTGCCGCTGGTGACGATCACGTCGCGGTCCTGCCCCGGGAACCGCGCGCGCAGGTCGGCGCGGAGCGCGGCCAGCAGTTCGGGGACGCCCTGCGTGACCGTGTACCCGTTGTGCCCGGCGTCGATGGCGGCTTTGGCCGCGGCCTTCACCGGTTCCGGCACGTCGAAGTGCGGTTGCCCGATGCTCAGGTTGATGGGGTCTTTCAGCGCGCGGGCCAACTCGAACAGCTTCCGCACGCCGGACACCTCGACCGCGCCGCACCGCGCCGCCAGCCACGATTCGGGAACCACACTGCACCTCTTCAAGACAGAAGAAGATTGGCCACAAAAAGGCACAAAACACTCAAAAGAAAACCAAGACCGCGGTCCGGGCAGAAGACAGAAGAGCGAGCAACTTCGGAGAGTGCCTTCACCCCGGCCTTCTCTTCTCTGCTGTCTTCTTTGTGTGTTTTGTGCCTTTTTGTGGCCAATCTTCTTCTGTCTTCTCACGCGCCGAAGAATCGGGCGCGCCAGTCGTCGGGCAGGTAGTCGGCGACGTAGTTCCACAGGCCCAGTTCGGTCAGATCGGCCTCCACATCCTCGGCGGTCGGCTCCCCCCAGCCCGCGCCCGGTTTCGACCAGAATCAGCTCGGCCATGAGGCGGCGCGCGCGGCTCACCTGCTTGCGGTACGCCTCCGCGGTCAGCGGGCGCTTGGCGCGCGCGCTCGCGATGTCGGCCTGTTCGGGCGAGTCCGCGTCGGGGAACTCGGTACACACCTTGAGCGCGGTGTAGCACAGGTTGCCGGGCGCGCGGCGCTCGTGCGCCTCCAGTTCGCGCCAGACGCGCTCGAGCACGCACCGCTGCCACTCGCTCTGCAGCTCGCGCTCGGCGGCGTCGGGGCCGCGCGGGTCGGCGCGCGCGTCGAGGTCCGCGGTGGCCGGGGCGCGGCCCTCCGCGCGCAGTCCGGGCCGCGGCCGTGGCGAGGCCGAAGTCCGCGCCCTTCACGACCCCCGGCCGTCGTGACCAGCAGGTTCGAGGGCTTCACGTCGCGGTGGACGAGGTTCTGCGCGTGGACCGCGCCCAGCCCGCGCGCGGCGGCGGCGACGATGCGCGTGGCGTTCTTCCACGTGAGCCGCCCGCGCCGGGCCAGCAGCGCGCCGGCCGTGGCCCCGGCAATCAGTTCCATCACGAGGAACGGTGCCCGTCGTACGTGCCGGTGTCGTAGACGGTGACGCAGTTCGGGTGGTTGACGCGGGCCGCCGCCTTCACCTCGCGGAGGAACCGCTCCGGGTCGCTCTGTGCGAGCAGCAGCTTGATCGCGACGGGCCGGTCGAGCGCGGGGTCGAAGCCCTCGAACACCGCGCCCATGCCGCCGCGCCCGACCTCGCGCACGATGGTGTACTTGCCGATCGGTTTCATGGGAACCTTGCGGCGGGTGCTCACTTCTTCAGGTGCTTGTCGATGAACTCGTAGGCGGTCTTGCGGGCGTCGGCGGGGAAGTCGTGCCCGGCGTCCGGGTACACCGCCTTCAGGTTCTCGGCCGCGTTCAGCTTCTTGTAGGTCGGTTCCGCCGCGGCGATCACGTCGCGCACGCCGCTGACCTCGAAGTTGTTGTCCTTTTCGGGCGCGACCGCCATGAACGCGCGCGGCGCGAAGCTGATGACCACGTCCGAGAAGTCGAACGGCATCTTCTTCGGGTCGTTGTTGAACTCGCTGGCGATCCGGGGCATGTAGCGGTCGCTGGTCCACCCCTTCAGGTTCCCCTTGTAGTACTTCTCGAAGCTGCAGAAGCCGCAGCTCGACACGATCACCTTGAGGCGCTCGTCGAACGCCGCGGTGTACATCGAGTTGTGCCCGCCGAGCGAGTGGCCAATGACGCCGATGCGGTCCCCGGCCACTTCGGGCAGTGACTGCAAGTAGTCGACGGCGCGCATGTTGTTCCAAATGGCCTTCATCGTGCCGCTGGCGTAGTCGCCGCGCTTGAACGCCGCTTGGAAGTCGTACTTGTACTCGCCGAAGCTGGGGTAGTCCGGGGCGAGGCACACGTACCCGCGCTTCACCAGATGGAGCGCCTGCGCCTTGCTGTCCTGCTTGCCGAGGCCGACGGGTTCGTCCTTGCCGATGGTGATGGTCTGGTGGAGGCACAGCATCGCCGGGGCCGGGGCGGTGCGCGTCGCGGTGTTGGGGATCAGCAACCACGCGGGCACGCGGTCGCCCTTCTCCACCGCGAACGTGACCCTGCGCCGCGTGTAGCCGTCGAGCTTTTCAACTTCGCCCTCGAACTTGGGATCGAGTGGCACCTTCCGCGTCGCGGCGGGCACCGGCCCCATCGCGCGCTCCATCTTCTGGCGCAGCGCCGGGCGGTCCGGCTCATCGGCCGCGCGCCCCGCGAGCGCCCCAACCAGCACCACCAACGAACCGAGCAGCAACCGGCGCATGGCAACTCCGGGTGAGGACAGAGGGCAGAGGAGAGAAGAATATTAACCACAGAGACACAGAGGGCACAGAGCACAGAAAGGCAGAGGAAGGAAGAGAACATTGTTTTCAACATCCTGCGTTCTCGCTGCTTTCTCTGTATTCGTCTTCCTCAGTGCCCTCAGTGACTCTGTGGTTCGATCTCTTCTATCTTGTGCCCTCTGTACTCCTCACGGTTGTGCGGTTTCGTGCGGTTGCGGTTCGCTCTCTGGTGGTCCATAGAAGCGCAGAGCTTCGTCTACGAGGGCGAACAGCAGGTGCGGGTTCGGTACGCTGTTCAGGCCCACCAGCGCCCACGGGAGCCACTTGCCCACGGCTTTGAAGCTGAGCATGCCCTGCGCGACGGCGACCTCTTTGAAGTCGCGCCAGCGGAGCAACTTGCCGCTGTGGTGGACGCCGTCGGAATCGAGTTCGATCTCGCCGAATGAAACTCGCGCGCCGTCGTAGAACCGGGCGCGGAGGGCCGGCCACAGGACCGCGAACGTGCGCTTCTGCACCTCTTCGGCGAGGGTCGCGTAGTCGGACAGGGCCGGGCCGAAGTGCGCCTCGGTGCCGTCGGCACGCGTCACCGTCAGGCCGGAGTCCCAGAGCTTGAACGTGGGCAGGTCGGCCGCGAGCCAGCAGGCAGCGGCCGCGCCGTGCGGGTCGCGCGCGAACTCCGCGCCGTCGGCGCGCTGCACCTTCAGTCCGACCTGTTCAATATCTACCCACGGGAACGAATCCACCTCGCCGCGGCGTAAGCGGAGCAGCCCGGTCGGGTAGATGAGGATATACAGCCCGCGGTTGCGGTGCATGTGGTACAGCAGCGCCCCGCCGATCAGGGGCACGATGTACAGCAGGTGGAACACGAAGTGGTCGAACGTGGCCGGGCCGTCCACCCACCACAGGTAGTTGGCAACGAGGCCGACCAGCACGAGGGACAGGCCCAGCGCGAGCTTCGCCGCGAACCGCGCCGGGCTGACGCGGAACAGCGCGGCCGGCTCGCCCAACTCGGTCACGGCGCGGTGCAGGTGTTCGTCGGAGGGGAGGTCCATGCGGCCTCGCGGAGGGTTGGCCCGTGTCTCGTATAATACCCCACGCCAACGACCGACGCCAACTAAGCGGCGCGCCAACGCGCACCGAACGAGTCAACGAAGGTTCACAAAACATGCTCGTCGTGATGCAATCGCACGCCGCCGCGTCGCAGGTCGCCAAAGTGGTCAAGGTGATCGAAGCGCAGGGGCTGACGGCGCACGTCATGCCGGGGGCGACGCGGACCGCCATCGGCATTACCGGCAACACCGGGGCCGTCGATAAGTCGCTGTTCGAGGTACTCTACGGGGTCGAAGAGGCGATTCGCGTTACCAAGCCGTACAAGCTCGCCAGCCGCGAAATGAAGCGCGACGATACCGTGATCCGGTGCGCGCAGGGCACCATCGGCCCCACCACGCTGACCGTCATCGCCGGGCCGTGCTCGGTCGAGTCGGAAGCGCTCATGCTGGCGACCGCCGAGCACCTCGTCAGCAAGGGTGTGAAGTTCCTGCGCGCCGGGGCGTTCAAGCCGCGGAGCAGCCCGTACAGCTTTCAGGGGTTGGGCCTCGAAGGGTTGCGCATCTTGCGGAAGTGCCGCGAGAAGACCGGCATCGGCGTCGTCACCGAACTGATGGACACCGAGCACGCCAGCGCCGTCGAAGAGGCGTCCGACATCATCCAGATCGGCGCGCGGAACATGCAAAACTTTTCACTGCTGAAGCGCGTCGGCCAGTGCCGCAAGCCGGTGCTGCTGAAGCGTGGTCTGAGCGCGACGCTTGAAGAGTGGCTGATGGCCGCGGAGTACGTGCTGGCGGGCGGGAATTACGACGTGATCCTGTGCGAGCGCGGGGTGCGGACGTTCTCGGACCACAGCCGCAACACGCTCGACCTGTCGGTGATCCCGCCGGCGAAGACGCTGTGCCACCTGCCGGTGTTCGTGGACCCGAGCCACGGCACCGGGAAGCGCGCGTACGTGCCGCCGATGGCGCTGGCGGCGCTGGCCGCGGGCGCGGACGGCCTGTTAATGGAAGCCCACCCCGAACCCGACCGCGCGCTCTCCGACGGCGCGCAAACGCTCGACTTCACCGCGCTCGACGCGCTCCTCGCGCGCCTTAAGGCGCTCGCCCCCGCCTTCGGCCGCACGATGTAAGGCGCGGCCCTCAGCCGACGCCGTAGCCGGTATGAGCCCGAAGTTCTGGCGGTTGTTCGCCGAGAACAATGTCTTCCTTCGGCACCCCGGCCCGAACCAATTCCTCCGCGATGGGGCGGTCGGTGGCGTCGTACTGCACCCAGATTTTGCCCCCGATGATGTCGAGGTGGAACAAGACGCCGTGGACCCGCCGGCGGCCGTCCCACCCGAACCGGACCAGTTCGAAGTGATCGAGTGAGGGGTCAAAAACGACCTCACACCGGATCGAATCGTCCGGCTTCGTGATCCAAGCGGCGAACTCGTCGAGCACCCGGCGCACCGTCGCGCGGTAGCGGCTCACCTGATCCATCGCCTCGCCTCACGCGCGGTCGCGTCGAACACCAGCACCCGAAGTGCCGTCCCGGTAGTCACCAGTTCCCCAAGTTCTTCCGCCATGATCCCATCATACACTTGTTGGGGAACGGCACGAAAGAGCGCGCGATCCGGTTGCTGCTCCGCGAGAACCAAGCGGTACATGAGAAACTGTCCCAGCGCCTGTTGCAGGTCCGTGACGGGCGAGGGCCTGTGAAACTCTGGACTTCCACTGCGATCCGCTCGCCGTTCCGTTCGGCCCCGATGGGCAGTTTCTCCGCACCGAGATCGATGCGCAGGACGCGGTCGCCCACCTTGAGCGTGAGCGGGTCGTCGGTGATCGTCCACCCGTCGGCTTTCAGGGCGTCGACGACCGCGTCGTGATACACGTTCTTCGCGGGCATTGGTCGCTCTCGTGTGTCGGTCGCCGCCCGGTGCTCGGCCGGACGGCGGTCTTGTACACCCACGGCGTGCCCTCTGGAGGCCCGGCACCTGACCGAGTTCGCCGTTACCTGAGCGCGCGCGTTCGGCCGCACGGTTGACCGCGGGGCGGCGGCGCGGGACAATCACCCACGATTCGTTCCTCTCCGCGGAGCCGTTGAATGCGTCGCCTGTTTAACGGGTTCGGGTTCGTGTGCGTGCTGGCCGTGGCCACCGCCGCGCCCCCCGAACCGGACCCCGAAGAGGCCCGCAAGCGCGCCCACCGCGCGCGCGAGGCCGCCAAGCTCCTCGGCAGCCCGGAGTACCGGCTCCGCGAACAGGCCGCCCAACAGCTGAAGGAACTCGGCGAGGCGGCGCTCCCCGAACTGCGCGAGGCCACCAAGAGCGACGACCCCGAGGTGCGGCACCGCGCCCACGGGTTGCTCGTGGCGGTGCTCCGGGCCGCGGGCGTCAGCAAATCGACCAAGCTCGTCATGTCCGTGGTACTCGCGCACGAGTTCGAGATGGGATCGCCCAACGGCGAGCGCGCGCCCCAAGAGGACGAAACGCTGCACCAAGTGCGGCTCACCCGCGCGTACCTCATCGGCACCTACGAAGTGACGCAGGCCCAGTACCGCAAGGTGATGGACCGGAACCCCAGTTGGTTCGCGTTCAGCGGCGGCGGCTCGGACAAGGTGAAGGGCAAGGACACCGGCCCGTACCCGGTCGAACAGGTGAGCTGGTACGACGCCCTCGACTTCTGCAACAAGATCAGCGCGCTCGACGGCTACCCGCCGTACTACAAGCTCACGAACGTGGTCAGCAACAAGAACGAGTCGATCACCGCCGCGACCGTGACCGTGCTGGGCGGCACCGGGTACCGGCTCCCGACCGAGGCCGAGTGGGAGGCCGCGTGCCGCTCGTGGACGATCACCCCGTTCCACCACGGCCGCACCACCTACAAGACGGACGCGAACGCGAAGCTGCTGCTCCCCGGTGGCGGGTACTCCGGCCCGGAAACCTACGAACTGGGGCGCACCGCCGAGGTCGGTAGCTACAAGGCCAACCGCCGCGGCATGTACGACACCCACGGCAACGTGGGCGAGTGGTGCGCCGACTGGTACGGCGCGACCTACTACGAGAAAAGCCCGCGCGACGACCCGAAGGGACCGGACACCGGCGCGCACAAGGTGGTGCGCGGCGGCTCGTGGCTGGTCAGCGACACGAGTTGCCGGTCGGCCAGTCGCGGCGCGCTCGGCCCCGGCGAGCGCAGCTACACGGTCGGGTTCCGCGTCGCCCGCACCCCCTGACATCGTGCCCGCCATGCGCCGCCTCGCGTTTCTCGTTCTGCTCCTCTGCGGGTGCGGGCGCGCGCCCGCGCCGCCGGCCCCGGAACCGGCCCGCACCGAGTTCCGCTTCCCCAACTGCAACGTCGTGTTCGTCAGCTTCGACGCGCTGCAGGCCGCGCACGTCGGGCACCTCGGCAACCCGCGCCCGGTCACGCCGACCATCGATTCCCTCGCCCGCACCGGTTTCACCTTCACGAGCGCGCGCTCGGTCGCCCCGTGGACCGTGCCGGCCTCGATGACGTGGTTCACCGGCGTGTACCCGTCCGAGCACCGCATGGTGAACAAGTTCGCGGTGTTCAACGCCCGCGAGCGCAAGCCCGCGGACCTGCGTGATCGCGCCCCGAACCTCGCCACCCTCGCCCAGCTCATGCGGCTCAACGGGTACGCCACCGGCGGGTTCACCGGCAACGCCGGCGTCAGCGCCGGGTTCGGCTTCGAACTCGGGTTCGACACCTACTATCAGGAAAGGGATACCTTCGGCGGGTTCGATCGGAGCGTGCCGAAGGCGCTGGAGTGGGTGCGCGCGAACCGCGACCGCAAGTTCTTCCTGTTCCTCCACGGGTACGACTGCCACGGCCAGCGGCTCCCGCCCGGCGGCCTCGACTACCGCTTCGTGGCCGCGGACTACGACAAGCGATTCACCGGCGCGCCGCGCGAACAAGAACTGCTGCGCGAAGAGGGACTGGACCGCGGCCGGGCCGCCGTGCGCCCGGCCGACGTGGACTTCTGGCGCGCCGTGTACGACGAGAAGATCGCCCGCGCCGACGCCCAGTTCCGCCGGTTCCTCGACGAGTTCGACGCCCTCGGACTGACCGCGAACACGGTGTTCGTGCTGACCTCGGACCACGGCACCGAGTTCCACGAGCACGGGCGCTTCGACCACGGGTTCGCGCTCTACGACGAGCACGTGCGCGTGCCGCTGGTCATCAACCTGCCGGGCGCGGGCGGCGGGAAGCAGATCGCGCACCGCGTGAGCGGCATCGACGTGATGCCGACGGTTCTCGACCTCGCGGGCGCGACCGTGCCGGAGGCCGCGCGGAAGCAACTGCGCGGCACGAGCCTCGTTCCCGCGCTGAAGGGCGAAGCGGTCGCGCGAGACGTGTACTCGGAAACCGACTACCGCGAGTACACCTACAAGCGCTCCGTGGTGACGCCGGACGGGTGGAAGCTGATCTACACGTTGGAGACGCGCACGCGGGAGCTGTACGACCTGACCGCGGACCCCGGCGAGACGCGCGACATCTCGAAGACCGACCCGCGCCGCGCGGACGAGTTACAGAAGAAGGTGTTCGACCACTTCGCGCGGATCGGCCACGACCTGACCGCGCGCCCGTGGGAGCGCGGCCTGAACCCGGTGTACCCGTCACAAGGGAAGTGAGCGCGCGCGTCCCCTGACCGCGCTCAGTCCTTCGTCGGGTTCTTGTCGGTCACGGTGGCGGTCTGCGTGCCCTTGATCTTCATCTTCATCTCGAGGTCCATCCCGTTGGCCGACATCGCGATGGTGCCGCTGAAACTCATATTCTGCTTCGTCTCCTTGAGCCGCCCGGCCTTCGTGTCGAACAGCACCGTGCCGGTGATCTTGTCGGCCTTGAGGTCGAACTTCGTCACCTTCACGCCCTCCGGCAGCCCGGGGATCGCGCCGTCACCGGCCTTGAAGCTCATGTCGCCCTCCAAGCCCAGCTTCGCGACCCCCCCGGTCACGGAGTCGAGCTTGTACTTCTGCTTCACGCTGGCGTCGCCGAACCCGCCGGTCGGCACCTTGTCGGTGCGGTTCCACGTGTCGCCCACCTTCACGGCCTTCGCCGGGGCGAACGAGAACACCTGCGACACCATCTGCCCGACCGCGGTTTCGGAGAACTGGGTCTTCATCTGCTTGCGCTCGGCCTCGTTGTCGCCGGCCAACTTGTCGATGAACTTGTCGTAGCCCTCGACCTTCGTGACCTCCATGTCGTCGTTGAGGGTCGCGGTCACGGTCGCGCCCTTCACGCGGTCGCCGATGTCGCCGACCCCGCCCGCGCCGGCCGGCAGCCCCTCGGCGGTCATCTTGAGGGCCAGCATCGTCAGTTCCACCTTCGTCGCGCCCGGCTTGGACGAGAGAATCTTGTACCGCTGCACGCCGGTCATCTTCATCTTCACGTTCACGTCGGTGCCGAGCACGGTCATGGTCATGTCCATGTCCGCGACGGTGTTGGTGTAGAACTGGTCGCCCTCTTTGAGGGTCCACTTGAGGGAGACGTCTTGGGCGGGGGCCGGGGCCGCGAGCGCGAGGGCGGCGACAACGGCGAGAGTGAGGCGCATGGTGAGGCTCCGTTGGGGCGCGCGGGGCGGGACGCTCCCGGCGCACTCACTGTACCCCCGCGGCACGCCGCCCACA
This sequence comes from Planctomycetota bacterium, assembly GCA_016872595.1. GTDB lineage: Bacteria > Planctomycetota > Planctomycetia > Gemmatales > Gemmataceae > Gemmata. The sequence goes on along the minus strand of VGZJ01000138.1, from coordinate 1,471 downwards.
AGCGCCGGGCGGCGCGCCTGTTCGGAGTGAACCGCTCCGGCGCGAAGACCCGCTGAAGCGGGGACTTTTCAACATCGGTTGCACAAGGCCCACCGACCCGCGCCGAAGTTGCAAATCGAAACGCTCTGGTACAACTGGCGCTTATCAGAATGTGGCCCCGCCGTCGCACACCCGGAAGTGGCAAAACTCGAAAAAAGTTGCACAAGGCACCTCCGTTCGGGTCGCGCGACACGATGCGGCATCGCGTACACTCGTGAACACTCATCCTGATAGTATACGAGATGTCACATTCGGTCAAGGTGCGCGCGCGCTTTTTTCGGCGCGCTAGCCGGGCACGAGGAACGTGCCCACGAAGCGGTCGTGGGGCGGGCGCGCGGGGTAGCGGAGGGCCAGCACCGCGTACGCCGGGAGCAGGCCCGCGGCCAGCAGGAACAGGCCCGCCGCGAGGTACGGCAGCCCGGGCGCGTACACCTGCAACAGCGCCGAACCGAGTAGCAACCCGGCCACCGGGCCCCACACGATGACGGCGCGGCCGGCGCACTGCCGGCGCGACGCGGGGCGGCCATCGCCGCGCACCACCGCGACCCCGGCCAGCAGCATCGAGACCCCGCCGCGGGTGAGCGCGGCGCTCAGCACCATACCCGCCAGCACCACGGCGAACAGCACGAGCACCTGCACCGCGGCGGCGGAACTGCGGAACGGGTCGTCGTGCCCGCCCGCGGTGCGCTCCCCGGCCCACAGCACGAACTCGCGCACCATGAGCCGGCGCGCGGCCTCGCCCGACTCCGCGTTCGTGGCGGTATCGCGCGTGTTGGCCGCGATCCGCTGTTGGAGCAGCAGCAGCGACGCGGCGCGCGTCTCGGCCTCGGCGGTGGCGCGGGCAGCGGCGTCGGCCGCGCGCACCTGCGCCCGCGGGTTCGACACGGCCGCTTCCAACTCGCGGTCGAGGGCGCGGTCGCCGGTTTGGGCGAACTTCGCGCGCTCCGCGGGGTCGGCCAGAACCGCCGCCGCGCGCCGGGCCGCGTTCGCCTTCGCCTCCGCGCCCAGCGCGAGCCACACCGAGAGCGTGAACGTGAGCACGAACAGCACGGCTAGCGGCACCGCGAGCAGCACCGTTTGCAGGCCGAGGTGCGCGGCCCGCGCCGCGGGCGTGACCTCCGGCTGCTGCGCGTGCGTGTCGGCCAGTTCGCGCTGGAACTCCGCGAGCGGTACGTCGGACACGAACAGCCGGTTCAGCACCGCGAGCGCGTGCGCCGGCAGCGGCGCGGTCACGGCCCCGGTGCCGGTGCGCGGGTGGCCCTCGATGGCGAGCGCCGCGGCCTCGCGCAGCACCGCACGCGGCTCGTTCGGCCGGTACCGCGCGGCGCACAGCCCCCTATTTCCCAGATGACCTTCGACTTTCGGCATGGCATGTGCGCCGGAACCCTGGGATTCCCAGCGTTTCTGCCTCTTTCCTGCCGAAATGACCGAG
>VGZJ01000137.1 GCA_016872595.1 Planctomycetota bacterium | reverse complement strand
GACCGCGCTCGTCGCGCTCGCGCTGTTCGGAACCGGCCTCGCGTGGGCCGCGCGCGGCACCGACGCCCCCGCCGACGCGCCGGCCCCGTTGCCGCTGGCCGCGGCCCCGACCGCGCCAATCGCGCCGCCGGCGGACGACGCGAACGCGGTCGAACAGGACCGCGAGCGCCCCACGGCCCCGGCCGCGCCGTCGCTCGTCGGGCAGGTGGGCGAGGTCGCGAAGGACGGCAAGTCGTTCACCGTGGCGACGCCCCCGACCGAGCGCGGCGGCGAGCCGGGCAAGGCGACCGTGAAGCTCGGCGACAAGGCCGCGCTCACGTTCAACGGGGTCGGCCCCGGCGGGGCGAAGGTCGCCGCCGGGCAACAGGTTCAGGTGTGGTTCGAGGCCAACTCGAAGGACAGTGCCGCGAGCGCGAACTTCCACGGCACCGAGGGCGCGGGCCGGCAACCGGACCGCTTCGGCGCGATCACCGAGGTAGCAAAAGACGGGAAATCGATCACGATTGAGGTGCGCGGCACGGGCCGCCCGGAGCGCGGCGCGGAGCTGCCGAAGGTCACGATCCCGTTCGACGCCAAGACCGTCGTCGGGTTCACGAGCGTGGCGAAGGACGGCGCGAAGCTCGCGGTCGGGCAGGCGGCGCAGGTGTGGTTCACCGACGACGGCAAGACCGCCGGGCGCGTGCTGGTGTTCGACCGCGGCGCGGGCGGGCGACGCGACGAGAAGCGCCCGGACGTGATCGGCAAGGTGGCGCGCACCGACGGCAAGAAGCTCGTGATCGAGGGCCAACCGGCCGAGCGCGGCGGCGAGCCGGTGCGCACCACGGTCACCACCGACGACAAGTCCGAAGTGCTGTTTCACAACGTCCCGGCCGACGGCGCGAAGCTCGCGGTCGGAATGCAAGTTCAGGTGTGGCTGGCCGACGGCTCGAAGGACACGGCCGCGAAGCTGGCGGCGACGGGCACGATCCCGGAGCGCTGGACGACCGTAACCGGCAAGGTCGCGGCCGTGGCGAAGGACGGCACTTCGGTCACACTCGAACAACCGCCGACGGCGCGCGGCGAAGAGCCGAAGCGCGTCACGGTGAAGCTGACGGCGAAGACCAAGCAGGCGTTCTTCGGCGTCGGCCCGGACGGGGCGAAGATCGCCGAAGGGATGATGGCGCAAGTGCGCCTGCTCGACGGCAGCACCGACACCGCGGCCGCCGCCACCTTCGGGACGCAGGGCCGCGGGCGGTGAGTTCAAAGTAGTAGGAGGCCGAAAGGCCGGCTCCGTGTGCCGTCGCTCCCCTAAAGGGTCAGCCACGGCACACGGAGCCGGCCTTTCGGCCTCCTACTACTTTGCTCCTTCTACCCCTCGATGTTGGCGAGGAAGTCTTCGTACTTCTTCTTCGCCTTGAACTCGTCGGCCATCAGTTTCTTCTGTTGGTCGGTGAGCTTGTCGATTTCCTTCTCCTGCGCGGCCAGCTTCTTCAGGTACGTGTCGTACACCTCGGCCTCCTTCGGGGTCTCGCGCAGGTTCTTGCGGATGCGGTCTTGGTCGATGTTCAGGCGCGACAGGTCCGCGCCCACTTGGGTCAGTTCGCGGCGCACCACGTCCCACTCGCCCTTCACCTTGAGCGCCTGTTGCAGCGTGGCCCGCAGCGCGGGGCTGGACTCGCTCAGGCTGATGAAGTAGCGGATCTGGTCTTCGGCCCCGTTGGTGATCGTGACCGATTGCACCACGTCGCGTTCTTCCTTCACGGTGAAGTTCGCGGTCTCGGTCGCCTTCACGGTGGTGCGGAAGCGGTACACGTCCGGCGTGTCCTCGAACGGCTTCTCGGTGCCGACCAGCTTGAACTGCTGGCGCGTGCGGTTCGGGTGCTCGATCATCATCGTGCGGTCGGTCTGCGAGCGGTTCACGATGCGATAGGTCTTCTCGTCCGTCACCTTCGTGACCGTCGTGACGATGCCCTTCACGGCCTTGACGCTGGTGATCTGCTGCTTACCGACCCCGGCCTTCGGGTCCACTTCGGTGCCGAGGTCGATGGCGTAGGACACCATGCGCACCTCGTTGGGTTGCACGTCGAGCACGCGCGTGTCGCCGGCGTAGGTGCTGCCCTCGAACACGGTGATCGGCCCCTGATTCAGGTGCGCGCCGCTGGTGTTTTTGAACCGCAGGCCCAGCAGCGGGTGCTTGGTCTGCACGCTCTCGTTGTAGATCGAGACGCGCGTGCCCTCGATGTCCTTGCCGATGATCGGCAACAGCGCCGACTTCTGGCGGTGCAGCGTGACCGGGTGATCGATGGTGTATTGGAAGAAGTCGCCCAGCGAGCCGGCCGTCGCGGAACTGCCCACGGTACCGACCTCGATGCGCTGGCCCAGTTCCTTCGCCACTTCGCGCTGGTACGCCTGATCCTTCTGGCTCTGGAACTGCTGCTGCCTGTCGCCGCGCGCGGAGGTCTTCTTGGGATCGCTTTAGTTTGTCCACCGACTTCTCGACGGCGACCTCTTCCAGTTTCTGGATGGCCTCGTCTTGCACGCGACCGAAGCCGCCACGGTAGGTGACGGGGCGCAGCGAGGCGAACAGTTCCGGTTCCACGACGGGCCGGTCCACGTACAACGGGTTGTACAGGTCCATCTTGAAGCTGATGGGCCGCCCGCTGACGAGCGCCATCTTGACGTTGCTCCAGTCCTCGTCGGTCGGGTTTTCGACCATCGCCCACCCTTGCAGGTACGGCTTGGCCTTGTCCGCGAGGAGCAGGCGGTAGCTGGTCTTCCAGATGGGGGCTTCGACGACGTAGCCGACTTGCACCTTGCGCTTGCCTTGCCCGGCGAAGTGGAGCTGGACGGCCTTCTTCTGCGAATCGTGCGAGAGCGCGAGTACGTCGAGCGCGCGGCGGAACTCGCTCTCGATAATCGGGTTCGTGAACTTCAGGCTCTGGATGTCGCCGAACTTGATGGCGCGCACGCCTTCCGCACACCACATGTTCAGGACTTCCACGTCCGTGGTCGTCTGGCCCGCCGCGACCTTCTGTTTCTCGACGCCTACGATGGTCCCGGTCAGCTTGCCCGGTTGGTTGGCGGCGGTCGCGCTGACTTGCACCTCGATGCGCTCACCGCGCATCTGCGACACGATGTTCGCGAACGTCGGGTTCCCGTTCAGGTTGATGGCGAACGAGCTGAGCGTCCGCGCAATCGGCTCGCGCGAGTCGTAGCTGACGGCGCTGATGCGGCCCTTGCCGAAGTCTTCGAGCACCATGCTCTTGAGCAGGTCGTTGATGTCGGCTTCGGGGAACGTGAGGTCCACACGCGCGTCGTCTTCGATCTCGCCCGAGCGCGAGAAGTACCCGACGCCGCTGTTCAGCAGCACGACGCGCGTGATCGGCAGGCTGACCGCTGGTTTTAGGTCTTGCTTCGCTTCGGCCGCGCCTAGCGCGCGATCGAGGCCCACCGCCGCGCCGACGCCCAGCGCGCCCGCCACGGGCGCGACCATCAGCCACTTCTTCAACATGGGAAACTCCGGTTCGGGGAAGAAGGAAGCTCTGGCAACGAGACGAGTGTACCCGCAAGGCACAACGCGCCGCAGCGCCGCCCGTGAGGGCCGGTACACGGTTGTTACGTTTGGGGCGCGGTCACTTCTTCCCGCGCTTGAAGTCCTGTTCCAGAAACTTCAGGCTCTCGACTTCGCCAGTTGTGGTGAGGCGGAACTGAACCTCAAGGGTGACGCGGTCGAACGAGATCAGGTCGTCCTTCGGTTCGACCGGGACCGCGGTGAACGTGTCGAAGTGGTAGTGGTCGAGGCGGAACGTGTACTTGCCCCAGCGCAGCACGAGCGCGCCGTCTTCGTGAACGACTTCGGCGCGGCCGTAAGCCGGTTCGACGTACCCGCCGGCGTACTCCTTGAGCGCGAGGCTCGGCTTCGTGTCCGGCTTGCGCGCGCCCTTGCGCTTCTCCTTCGCCACCGCCGTGTTGAAGTCCTGAATCGCCATCTGCGCCTTGTGGAACGTGAGCCAGTCTTCCGCGGGCAGGCCGAGCGCCGCGTCGAGCGCGACCTTTGCCACGGTTTCGCACACCAGCGACGGGCGCAGGTTGCACAGCACCACGACGCCGACCTTCTGGTCGGGCACCATCATGCACTGCGCGCGGAACCCGGTCAGCGTGCCGCCGTGCGACACGCAGTTCGCGCCGCGGTGGTCGTGGACGAACCAGCCCAGCCCGTAGCTGCAGAACCGCGTGTGCTTCGGCGGGAAGTACACCGCGAACGGCCCCTCCGGAATCAGCAGCATTTGTGAGGTGTGCGTTTCCTTCAGCGCGCGCGTGGTGAGCAACTGGCGACCGTCGAACTTGCCGCCGGCGAGTTGGAACTGGAGCCACGATCCCATGTCGCGCGCGGTACTGTTGACGCCGCCCGCGCCGCCGGCGTGGTCGAGGTCGTCCCACTTGATCGCGGTGATGCTCTTGTCGAAGCCGTAGTAGTGCGGGGTCGCGTGGTCGGCTTGGGCGTGCCCTTCTTTCCACGTCGCGCTGGTACGGTCCATGCCGAGCGGCTTGAAGATGCGGGCCTTCATCACGCCGGCCCAATCGGTCTTCTCCAACTTCCCCGCGATCACGCCGGCCGTGGTGAACGGCACGTTGGAGTACTCCCACTTGCTGCGGAACGACGTGGACGGCTTCCCCTTCCCCCACTGGCGGATGACCGCGGCGCTGTCCACCAACTGCCCGGCCCAGAGCATGTCGTGGCGCGGCATCCCGGTGCGGTGGCACAGCAGGTCGCGCAGGGTCACCTCGCGGTCGGCGAGTTCGTCCGAGAGGCGAATGTAGTCGAGGTGGTCGCGAACTTTGTCGTCCCACTTCAGCTTGCCCTCGTCGGCGAGCATCGCGAGCGCGGTGGCGGTGAACGCCTTCGAGCACGACGCGATGGGGAACACGGTGTCGGGCGTCACCTTGTCGTCCTTGCCCTTCTCGCGGACGCCGAAGCCCTTCAGGTACACGACCGCGCCGTCCTTCACGACGACGACCGCGCACCCCGGCGCGTTGAACTCCTTCAGCGCCTTCTCAACGGCCTCGTCGACGGGCTTGGGGTCGAAGTCCGCGCCGCGCCCCGGCGCGGGCGCGAGCAACAGGGCGAACACGAGGAACAGGCGGCGCATGGCGGCTCCGATAATCGCATGGGAACGGCCCTATCATCCGCGCCGCGGGCCGCGCCGCAAGTCGGTATTGCCCGCGGCGCGGCGAACGGGGTACAGTATCGCGGTTGTTGCGGACACACCCACTCCGTCACGGACGGCGGACCCTACCCATGCGCGCGGTGATCCTCGCGGGCGGCCTCGGCACCCGGCTCGCCGAAGAGACCGAATCGCGGCCCAAGCCGATGGTCGAGATCGGCGGGCGGCCGATCCTCTGGCACATCATGAGCCACTACGCGGCCCACTGGGTCACGGAGTTCGTCGTCGCCCTCGGCTACAAGGCCGACGTGGTGAAGCGGTTCTTCGTCGAGTACTCCCAGCTCATCGGCAGCCTCTCGGTGAACCTCGCGCGCGGCGAGGTGACGCAGCACGAGCAGGGCGGCGTGGACTGGACCGTTCACCTGATCGACACCGGTTTGACCACCAACACCGGCGGGCGCGTCAAGCGCGTGACCCCGTGGGTGAAGGACGAAACGTTTATGCTCACCTACGGCGACGGGGTGAGCGACGTGGACGTGCAGGCGCTGTTGCGGCTGCACCGCGAAACCGGCAAGTTGGCGACCGTGACCGCGGTGCGCCCGCCGGCCCGGTTCGGCGGCCTCGAGTTCGACGGCCCGCTCGTGCGTGCGTTCACCGAGAAGCCGCAGACCGGCGAGGGCTGGATCAACGGCGGGTTCTTCGTGCTCGAGCCCAAAGTGCTCGACTACATCGGCGGCGACGAAGAGAGCTTCGAGAACGATGTGCTCCCAAGGCTCGTGGCCGACGGCCAATTAGCCGCGTACAAGCACGACCGCTTCTGGCAGTGCATGGACACGCTCCGCGACAAGCGCCAACTGGAATCGCTGTGGCAAGAGGGGCGCGCCCCGTGGCGCGCCTCCGCTTGAAGCCGCGCGCGGCTTCGCACGAGGTGGAAATGAACGGATTCTGGCAAGACCGGCCGACGCTCGTGACCGGCGGCACCGGCCTCGTGGGGGGCTGGGTCGTCAAGCGGTTGCTCCGCGCGCAGGCCGACGTGGTGTGTCTGGTGCGCGACTGGGTGCCGGACAGCGAGTTCGTGCGCGGCGGGGCGATGCAGCAGGTGAAGGTCGTGCGCGGCGACGTGTGCGACCAAGCCCTGATGGAGCGCGTGTGCGGCGAGTTCGAGATCGACACCGTGATCCACCTCGCGGCGCAGACCCTTGTGCCGGTCGCGAACCGCAACCCGGTCGCCACCTTCGAGAGCAACATCGCCGGCACGTGGGCGCTGCTCGAAGCGTGCCGGCGCAGCCCGAAGGTCAAGCAGATCGTTCTCGCCAGTTCCGACAAGGCGTATGGCGAAGCGGAGAAGTTGCCCTACGACGAGAACACGCCGCTACAGGGCCGGCACCCTTACGACGTGAGCAAGTCGTGCGCGGACCTGATCGCGCAGAGCTACGCCACCACCTACGGCCTGCCGGTCGCGATCACGCGCTGCGGCAACTTCTACGGCGCAGGCGACCTGAACTGGAACCGCATCGTACCGGGCACGATCCGCTCGGTTCTGCGCGGCGAGCGCCCGGTGATCCGCTCCGACGGCACCCACATCCGCGACTACTTCTACGTCGAGGACGGGGCCGCGGCGTACCTGATGCTCGCGGAGAAGCTGGCCGCGGACCCGACGCTGCGCGGCGAGGCGTTCAACTTCTCCAACGAAACGCAAGTGACCGTGCTCGACCTCGTGCGGATGCTGCTCGACCAGATGGGTTCGCGGCTGGTGCCGGACGTGCGGAACGAGGCGAGCCACGAGATCAAGCACCAGAGCCTGAGCGCGGCGAAGGCCCGCGACCGGCTCGGCTGGCGGCCCCTGTTCACGCTCGAAGAGGGCCTGCGCCGCACGGTGTCGTGGTACAGCAGCTTCTTGGCAACACGGAAGGCCGCGTGATGACCCCCGCTTGCCGCTCGTGCGGAACCGCACCGCTGACCGACGTGATCTCGCTCGGCGCGACGCCGCTGGCGAACGCGCTGCGCAGCGCCGCTGACCTCGCCGCGCCCGAGGCGACGTTCCCGCTCGACCTCGCCGTGTGCCCGAAGTGCGCGCTCGTTCAGATCACGGCCGAGGTGCCGCCGGACGAACTGTTCCGCGACTACGTGTACTTCTCGTCGTTCTCGGACACGATGCTGAAGCACGCGGCGGAACTGGCGGGTGAGGTGGTGGCGAGCGAGAGGCTGGGCGCGAACAGTCTCGTCGTCGAGGCCGCGAGCAACGACGGCTACCTGCTGAAGAACTACGCCGCGGCCGGCGTGCCGGTGTTGGGCATCGAGCCGGCGCGGAACATCGCGCGCGTCGCGGTCGAGCGCCACAACATCCCGACCCGCGCCGAGTTCTTCACGCACGAGTACGCAACGCAGCTCGTAAGCGAAGGGCTGCGAGCCGACGTGTTCCACGCGCACAACGTGCTGGCGCACGTCCCCGACCTGAACGGCTTCGTCGCCGGCGTCCGCACGCTGCTGAAGCCAACCGGCGTCGCGGTGATCGAAGCGCCGTACGTGAAGGACATGCTCGACCACTGCGAGTTCGACACGATTTACCACGAACACCTGTGTTACTTCTCGCTGACCGCGCTCGACGCCTGCTTCCGCCGCCACGGGCTGACGATCCGCGACGTGAAGCGCGTGCCCATCCACGGCGGTACGCTCCGCCTGTATGCCTCGCCCTCGGCGTCCGCTGTCGCCGGCCCGCGCGTGACGGCGCTGCTCGCGGAAGAAGCCGCGTGGGGCGTCGGCACACTGGAGCCGTACCGCGCGTTCGCGGAGCGCGTGACCGAGATCAAACGCGGGCTGCGTGCGCTCCTCGCACAACTGAAAGCCAGCGGCAAGCGCATCGCCGCGTACGGCGCGTCCGCGAAGGGGAGCACCCTGCTGAACTACTGCGAGATCGGCGCGGACACGCTCGACTTCATCGTGGACCGTAGCACGGTGAAGCAGGGCAAGTTCACGCCCGGCACTCGACTGAAGATCCACGCACCGGAGAAACTGCTCGACGACATGCCCGACTACACGCTGCTGCTAACGTGGAACTTCGCGGACGAGATTTTGAAGCAACAGGCCGAGTACCGCGCGCGCGGCGGGAAGTTCATCGTGCCCGTCCCGCTCCCCCGCGTCGCATAGCAACCAAGCATTCGAAGAGGTTCCGACAGGATCACAGGATGAACAGAGATAAAGAGAGAAACCGGGTTTCGATCAATCTGGTTCATCCTGTAATCCTGTCGAAACCTCTTCTGCCCGCTGTTTTCGGTCCTTCATGATTGTCACTACCACCGTGTTGCCGGGCGTGTTCGTGATCGAGGTCGAGCCGAGGGCCGACGCGCGCGGGCTGTTCGCGCGGACGTACTGCGCGGAGGAGTTCGCGGCGCGCGGGCTGTGTACGACGTGGCCGCAGTGCAACGTGTCCTTCAACACGAAAGCCGGCACACTCCGCGGGATGCACTGGCAGGCCGCGCCGCACGAAGAGGTGAAGTTGGTGCGCTGCACCGCGGGCGCGGCGCTCGACGTGGTCGCTGACCTGCGCGTCGGGTCGCCGACCTACAAGAAGTGGGTGGCGGTGGAACTGACCGCGGAGAACCGCCGCGCGGTGTACATCCCCGGCGGGTTCGCCCACGGGTTCCAGACACTCGTTGACGGAACGGAACTGTTCTACCAGATGTCCGCGTTCTACGTGCCGGAAGCGGCGCGCGGCGCGCGGTGGGACGACCCGGCCTTGAACATCGAATGGCCCGCGTGCGCGGGCCGCGTGATTGCCCCGCGCGACCTCGCATTCCCGGACCTGCCCTTATGAGTCGCCTCCTCATCACCGGCGGAACGGGCTTTATCGGCGAACCCGCCGCGCGGCTCGCCCGCGCGCACTTCGAGGTTCACGTCGCGGCGCGCGGCGCGCGTGCGAAGCCGCAAGCGACTTACCACTGTTGCGATCTGCTCGAACCCGGCGCGGCGTACCAGTTGATCGCGACGGTGCGCCCGACGCACCTGCTCCATCTGGCGTGGACCGCGACGCCCGGCACCTTCTGGACCGACCCGCGGAACGAGGACTGGGCCACCGCGTCGCGGCACCTGCTCACGGCCTTCGCGCAGTGCGGCGGGCGGCGCGCGGTCACGGTCGGCTCGTGCGCCGAATACGACTGGACCGCGGGCGGCGTGTGCCGCGAAGCCGACACGCCGACGAACCCGCACACGCCCTACGGCCGCGCGAAGCTCGCGTTCGGGAAGTGGGCCGTGGGCTTCGGCCGGCTGCGCGACGTGTCGGTCGCACACGCGCGGCTGTTCTGGATGTACGGCCCGAACGAGCACCCGGATCGGCTCGTGCCGACGGTCGCGCGCGCGCTGCTGGCCGGCGTCCCGGCCCCCTGCACCGCGGGCGCGCAGCGGCGCGACTTCCTTCATGTGGACGACGTGGCCGGCGCGCTCGTCGCGGTGCTGCGGAGCGACCTCACGGGCGCGGTGAACGTGGGGAGCGGCGAGGCGGTCGCGGTGCGCGACGTGATCGGGCACGTCGCCCGCGCGTGCGGTCGCCCGGAACTGGTGAAGTTCGGCGCGCGCGACACCGCGCCCACCGACCCGCCGCTGATCGTCGCCGACGTGTCGCGCCTGCGTACCGAACTCGGCTGGGGGCCGACGACAGACTTGGCAAGCGGACTGGAAGACACGGTCGCGTGGTGGCGCGCGACCGGTACCGAAGGAGCGACCAAATGCGCCTGACCATCGACACCGACGCCCGGACCGTAACGGAAGAAGCCGCGGACGGCCCGCGCGCGCACCCGCTCGACTCGGCCGCGGCGTTCCGCCTCATCAGCGAGCAATGGCTCGCGGTCGGCTGGACGCAGAAGTACATCTACGGGTTCACGTGGCTCGGCCGGCCGATCATCCAGTTGCCCGAAGACATGGTCCGCATTCAGGAAGTGATCTACCGCGTGAAGCCCGACGTGATCGTCGAAACCGGCGTCGCGCACGGCGGCTCGCTCGTCTACTACTCGAGCCTTTGCAAGGCCACCGACCGCGGGCGCGTGATCGGTGTGGACATCGAGATTCGGAAGCACAACCGCGCGGCCATCGAAGCGCACCCGCTGGCGAGTTACATCACGCTCATCGAAGGAAGCTCGACCGACGAGACGACCGTGGCGAAGGTGCGAAACCTGATCCGCCCCGGCGAGCGCGTGCTCGTGCTCCTCGACTCGTGCCACACGAAGGCCCACGTCCGCGCCGAACTGGAGGCCTACGCGCCGCTGGTCGGGCCGGGGTCGTACCTCGTTGCCACCGACGGCATCATGAGTCAGGTGGCCGGGCGGCCCGGTTCGAAGCCCGGTTGGGAGTGGGACAACCCGTCCGAGGCCGCGCGCGAGTTCGCCGAGACGAACCCGGCGTTCGCCCTCGAAGAGCCGGGGTTCCTGTTCAACGAGGGGAAGATCGAGCACCACGTCACGCACTGGCAGTCGGCGTACCTGCGCCGCGTCGCGTGACGGCACCGCTTCTGTAGCCGGCCTCAGTGAGGCCGGAATCTGTACCTGTGGGGTAACTCCGGCCTCACTGAGGCCGGCTACAGAAGCGTAATCACACCCACCGCATCAGCACGCCGAGGTAGTTGTCCTTGTCTTTCAGCAGCCCCTCGTAGGCCGTGCCGAGTTGGTCCGGGGTGATGGTGTGCGTGACCAGCCCGGCGAGGCTCAAGCGGCCGGCCGCGAGTTGGCGGATCAGCCACTTCTGCGCCTTGTCGATGTCCCACGCGCCGGCCAGTCGCGTGTGCGCCGGCTCGAACAGCATGTTCCCGTGCGCGCCGGTCACTTCGATGTACCGGCGGTGCAGGTCGTCGTAGAAGTTGACCTCCTTCGCGCGCCCGCGCGGGCTGCCGACCACTACCACTTGCCCGGCGTCGCACGCGAGGCTCATCGCGGTGGGGATCGCGTCGGGCACGCCGGTTGCGTCGGCCACGATTTCGGCGCCCTTCGCGCTCAGGTACGCCTGAAGCTGCTGCTTCGCGTCGCCCGCGCTCGGGTCGATCACGTGGTCCGCGCCGGCGGCGAGCGCGGCGTCGCGGCGCATCTTCACTGCGTCGATGCCCACCACCGGCCCCGCCCCGGCCGCCAGCAGGCACCGCAGCGTGAACTGACCGATGATGCCCAACCCCAGCACCGCGGCGCTGCGCCCGAGCGTCAGCCCGGCGCGCACGGACGCGCCCATCCCGTACCGCGAGATGCACGCGACCGAGGCCTTGTCGAAGCCGAGGGTGTCGGGGATCTTCCACACGCGGCACCGCTCGTGGCCGACGGTGAGCAGTTCGGCCGAGGCGTGGTTGCCGGGGAAACTGACGCGGTCGCCCTCCTTGAAGCCGCCGGGGAAGTCCGTGCCGACTTTCAGCACGCGCCCGGCGGCGGAGTACCCGGAGCGGAACGGGAACTTCCAGTCCGGCAGGTTCGGGTCCTTGAGCCACTGGTGCGTGCCGGTGTACACGGCCAGTTCGGTGCCGGCGCTGATCGCGCTGTACTCGGCGGCGATCAGAATCTGGTTCGGCGCGGGGTCGCTCAGTTCGACCTCGCGCACCCCCGTCTTGAACGGTTCGGTAATGACGGCCTGACGCGCGCGGACCATGCGGATTGCCCTCTGGGTGTGATGAGGCGAATTGTAGGACGGCGGGCGCGGAAACGAAGAAGGCCCGCGAACCACAAGGATTCGCGGGCCTTCGGAGGTTGGGGAACTAGGATTTGAACCTAGACTAAGTGAGTCAGAGTCCAAACTGCCATGACCCTCGTGCTCGCCACCCTGCCCGACGATGCCGCGCGCCACGCGAGGTGGCTGGAGGAGCGCATGGTCAGCGGCGAGGTGGGGGCACTGGCCGCTGAACTGGCGGCCGTCCACCGCGCCGAACCGCCGAACGAGTCCGTCCGCGACCGCTTAGGAGCGTGGGTGGATGAGGTGCTCCGCGACGGGTTATCGGTCCTGCCGCGCGAGCACCTAACTCATCTCCTTCGGCAGCCGTACCACCTGCTCGAACTCCAAGAACTCGTGCTGCTCGAAGGGGGCGCGTACTGGGCCGGTGTGAATCGCCCGCCCGAGTTCCAGGCTGCAGTGCGGGCGAACCTCGACGGGTTGACCGAGTTCCTGTTCGCACCGCTCGCCGAACCGCTCCCCGAACCCCGTGCCGACCCGACACGCGCGCCCCGCAGTCGCGACTGGCGACTGATCGGCGCGGTACTGGTGACCGCCGCCGTTGTGTTCGTCGCCACCTTCGGCATGAGCCGCTTCCTGTTGCCCCCGCCCGCCGCCGAGGTCGCCCGATCTAAGCCGTGGGGGTGGAACAGACCCGACGCCTTCCCCGCGCACCTCGACCGCGCCGCGTACCTGAACCGGCTGGCGGACGAGGCGAACGAGTGGTCCGCCGAGCGCCCGTCCGATTTTCCCACTGCGACTCAGCGGATCAGCGAGTTCCGCCAGGGCTGCACGGCTCTACTCGCCGCCGACCACGCACCTCTTTCGCCCGACGACCGCCGCTGGTTGCGTGAGCGCTGCCAGAAGTGGGGAGCAGACATCGACAAGCACCTCGCGGACCTCAAGGACACCGGCGACACCGGCGCCGCGCTGGCGGCCACCGACGCGACCGTCCAGAAACTCGCCAAAGCGCTCCGTGACCGCGCCGCGGGATGACCAAAAATTCCAGGGAAGATTTCGACCCCATCCCCGTTGTACTCCCGACCGGCACGAGCGGTGCCGGCACATCCTTGGGAGAACGGTGATGAAACTGCTCACGATCGAGTTCACGGCCCCCGTCGCGGTGGTGGTCATCGGTGGCCTCTTGACGACCGGGCTGGCGGTTCGCGCCGATGCCTTCAAGGGTAGCGCGCACGTTTCGGCGCAAGAGTCGGCCGGATCGGCGCCGAAACCGACCCCGGCTCAACTGACACCGACCGGCTACAGTGAGTGGGCGACGAACTGCGTGGCGAAGGCCCACACCTGCTCGTACACGTACACGAACAAGGACGGTGGGAAAAGCACCCAGACGGTGGCGATCTACGCCGGCGACGCGGACCGTCGCGGGTGGGCCTACTACTACAACGCGGACAAGAAGGCGTGGGCGCGTGTCGCGGTCCCCGGGAACCCGAAGTACGACGCGAAGGTGATGTATTGGCAGAAGCTGAAGGCGTCCGGCGACGGTTACGAGGACTTTCCTACGAAGGGGTTTTGCCCGACCGCGAAGGACGGCACGTCGCCGATTGCTGACCTGCCGTTGCCGCCGAAATGACCGCGAGCGGTTCGCGAAAACAAACCCACCGCTCACTCCGGTACGCCGACCGTGACGCTCACGTCAGCGACCACCGGCGGGGACACCCGTCCTCCCCCGCGCAGGGCTTGAAGCCGTTCGAGTTCGTGCAGGGTGGATGTGAGCAGTCCGTGTAGGTGCCGCTCGTACTTGGCGATCCGTTCGTCCCGTCCGTCGCCGGGGAGCAACTTCGCCTACTGCTTGCGCGCTGGACGGCTGTCAAGAAGCCGGACGATCGCGTCAGTCTCCTGTTCGAGGCGCCGCACCCAGCGGCCCAGTTCCTCGGCCCACTCCTCCAGGCCAGCTCGAACTTCCTCGGCAAACACCTCGGGCGGTTGGCGTGCGTAACCGGCGTACACGGCAACGCCCCGAGCGATGAGTTCCATCGTCCAAATGGTCTTCTGGGGGTCGGCACCCGGCAGCCCGATTTTCCGCAGGAACATTTTGCTCGTGAGGACGGGCGGATCGACACGGAGGCTCTCAGCGGCTTCGGCGTGGCTGCGGGCGCGGTGGAGTTCTACAACCCGGGCCGCGCGATCGGCGGTCGCGCGTGCCCGCGCACGGTGCAGTTCGTCAAGGACACCGTCGGCACTGTGTTCTACGACGACAAGGCCCAACCCGGCGGCAGCGGCGTCTTCCTGCGCACCCCGATCCGGACCCTGAATGGGAGATGATGCAGAGGTTGCAAATACGTGAGTACCGTGATGTGCCACGCCGGGAACATCTCGTAGCGGACCGGCAAGAAGCTCACGATCGAGGCACTCCGACAGGCGCAGCTGCACATCTACAAGAACCCGAAGGACATTCCCGAACTGGCCAAGGGATTCCGCGGCGGGTTTAAGGTGCGTCCGGGGGCAGTGGAGGAAGGGCCGGCCGACGCTGGCGACACCGCCCACCCGATCAAGTGGGCCGCCTTCACGCTCTCCGGCCCGGGCAAGTGAGGCGACCGTTCCGGCATCGTCCACGACCACGTGTGAGCACAAGACTCGGAACATCGCCGACCCAAACCACGGCGATTCGAGCCGAATGTCGTACGGGTTCATCGGGTCGTGAAGGAAACCGGCATCGCGTCACGGCGACGCGATGCCCGCTGATAGGTAAAGAGCGCCGTCTGCGTCATGACAGCGCGCGCCAGAACGAACCGCCCACGCTCACTCCCCTATGGAGGGATGCGTGGGCGGAGTCGTTGGAGTCGTCAGGCAGCGCGAGCCAACTCCTGGTCGATCTGATCGAGGGGCGGCGCGACGAGATCGTTTGCCGCGTTCACCACCTCGCCGCACAACCCGGCCAGCGCGCCATACGCCAGCGCCGTCGGCGCGGCGAGCCCGCCGAGCGCCTCGATCGCGGCCCCGTGGCCGTCGCCGTCCAGCGCCGCCCGTGCAGCACGAACCAACCCGTGGCCGACCACCGCGGCGCTGGCGACCGTGCCGCTGCCGATCAGGTAGGCCACTCCCGCGGACAAGAAAAGATTCAACATCGCTGCACCTCAGCCGCCCGAGAGTGGAGAATCCGGCCACGGGCGGAACGGCCGGATCGAGGCATCGGTTGTCGGATCGCGGCGAGCGATGCGCTCGAGCACCGAATCGGGACTGAGCAACCGCACGGGCTGGCGCTCGCGCTTGAGGCGAGCGTGTACCGGCCGGTTTACTCCCGCCTCGAACCCGGCGTTGCGAACACATCCACCCGCCGCTCGTACTTAACTCAAAAGTCCGGCCCGGCGGGCGGCGCGGGCCAGCCACGCGCCGACCTGCGCGCAAACGGCCGCCACGGCCGCGGTGGCACCGCCGACGATCGCGGCCACCGCCTGCGGCGCAAAGAAGTTGGCGGCCCCGGCCGCGAGGCCGACGCCCACCCCGACGGCCGCCACGCGCTTCGGCGACAATCCCTCGCCGGTCGCGCGGCCGATCGCCGCCACCGCCTCGCCGGCGGACGCCCAGCGCTTGGCCGTAGCGGCCTTCGCACGCTCAGCGACATCGGTTGCGCTGGCAGCACAGGCCGAAGCCGCGGACTTGATCCGGCTCCAGGCGCCCTTCGACGCGGGCGTCGGGGCTGGCACGGGCGCCGGCGGGGCGAGCAGGGCGCGCAGTTCGGGGTTGGTCATGAGTTCGACGACGACCTCCTTGACGGCCAACCGGACGCCCTCGCGGGCGGCGTCGGCGACCGCGCCGTTCAGGCCCTCGCCCAAGGTGTCGATGAGTTGGTCGAGCCGGTCTAACTGATCGGCCAGTTGTTTGCGTGGCGGCTTGCCGTTGGTCACGGTCGCGGACATGGTCTGATCCTCCGGTTCGTGTTGGTGGTGCGAGTGATTCGATCGTGTATCGTGTTGTCGAGTCCGAGCGGGCGGGCGTGGACGTTATGGACGATGTGGACGGTTTGCGAGTAGATATGGCCCGGGCCTCTGCGTTCGCGACGACCGCAGAGGTTCACCAAAACCACACGGCCCCCGGCCTTCTACACTAGACTCGTTGCGCAATAGCGATCGATGGCCTATTCATAGGGTTATGACGAATTACGAGAAATTGCGTCGGAAGCCGTTGTTGTTCCGCATGTTCACGGGGCTCTCGGCCGACGAGTTCGACAAGGT
>VGZJ01000136.1 GCA_016872595.1 Planctomycetota bacterium | reverse complement strand
CGTCGGCGCGGTCGAACGGGGCCAGCGCCGCGAACACGTCTTCCACCGTCTGAAACCGATCCTCCGGGCGCTTCTGTAACATCCGGTGAACCACGGTCGCGAGGTCCGGCGGCACTTCCGGCCGCAGGCGGTCCACCGGCACCGGGTCTTTGGTCTGCTGCCACACGAGCTTCTGCGCCGTCCGCCCTTCGGGGAACAGGGGCCGCCCGGCGAGCAGGAAGTACAGCGTCGCGCCCAGCGAGTAGATGTCGGCGCGCTCGTCCACCTTCGAACTGTCCACGGCCTGTTCGGGCGCCACGTAATCGGCCGTTCCCAAGATGCTCTTGTTGTCGAGTTGCTTGGTGAGCAGCGAACCGGCGTCGGACTCGGAGCGCACGAGGCCGAGGTCGAGGAGCTTCACCAACCCGGTGCGCTCCAACAGCACGTTCGCGGGCTTGATGTCGCGGTGAACGAATCCCATTTGGTGCGCGTGCTGAAGCCCGAACGCGACCTGCCGGACGTAGTGACACGCCGCGGTCACGTCGAGCGGGCCGTGCCGGTGGACCAGCGCCTGCAAGCTGATCCCTTCCACGTACTCCATCACGAGGTAGAGGATCTTCCCCTCTTGGCACAGGTCGTACACGCGGACGATGTTGGGGTGGTCGAGGGTGCCGGCGGCGCGGGCCTCGCGCAGGAACCGCTCGCGCGCGACCGGGTTCTCTTCGTACATCGGCGGGGGCAGCACCTTGAGCGCCACCAGCCGGCGCATGTGGGCGTGCTCGGCGAGGTACACCTGCCCCATGCCGCCCTGACCGAGTTGGTCGAGGATCAGGTAGCTGCCGAGGCCGAACCCCTTGTACTTGCCGGCCGCGAGCTTGTCGGCGTGGAACCGCGTAATCATCCCGGCTTCGACGAGGCGGTCGAGCAGCTGCGCGGTGGTGAGGTGCGCGCCGGCCGCTTCGAGGCCGCTGACGAACCCTTCGAGCCGGTCGGCCGGGACCAGCCCGCTCTTGCGGAGCCGGTCGAGCAGTTCGGAAACCGTAGAAGGGGCGGGCATTGCGAACCCGGAAGGAAGGCGCAGCGGCGCGCGGTATTGATTAGCATACCACACGCCCGGCCCCAATCGACAGTCAAACGGCGGCGCGTGCGTAGAAGATGTAGTCTCTTTTCGGGGTCGGTGTAGCGCGTCGGGCTAACCTTGGCCCGCAACACCGACCCCGAAACCAGACTCGCCCGACGCGCCCGCGAGGGCCGGGCCAGATCGCATGGGGGGTCAGAGCGCCAAAAAGAGATCGTCAATTCCCGACCCAGAGCGCCAGTCCGCCCCCCAGAGCGCCACCTGTTTTGGAGTGGCGCTCTGGGGCAAACGCTTGTTTTTCTAGTTTTTTCCACCCCAGAGCGCCAGAGCGCCAGAGCGCCAACTCGTCTGGGGGTGGGCCGCGGAAGCGGGTACGTGAGTGCGCCACTTATCGATGTGTACAAAATGACCCTATAAGGGGCCGCGTCGGGTGGTGCCGAGTCTTCGAGGCCCACCGTTCCACTTCGAGCACTGTCGGGGTCCGTGTCGCGGTCGTTAGCCCGACGCGCCCGCGCGGGCCAACGACCGCGACACGGACCCCGAAACCGGACTAGAACAGCGGCTCCACGAGGTACACGGGTTCGTACGTGCCGCTGTCCCACGGTTGAGTGAACTGCATGTAACACCCGGGGCAGAAGCTCGCGAGCCACGGCTCGAACGGGTCTTCGGGAGCGCTGTGCGACAGCCCGAACACGGTGTCGAACTGTCGCACCAAAAACGGGGCCACGCGAATCGGGCCGTATTTCACCGCGCCCAGCGTGCCCAGCAGCCGGTCGCGCTCGGCGGCGGCGCGGGCCGTGACCGCGCGGGTCGCCCGTGCGTCCTTCTTATCGCGCGTCCCCAAGTCCACGATCTCGGCGCGCAGCAGCGCGCCCTTCTTGTCGAACAGGTAGAGCGCGACGAAGTCGCGCCGCGGGAACCGCGGCGGCACCCCGTACCCCGGCTCGACGAACGGCGCGGTGACGAAGAACTGCTCGCCGGCTTTGGTGCGCCCGACGTACTTGGCGTGCCGGTCGTCGTGCGGAACGGTGATCTTCTTGGGCGGGCGCAACCCCGATTGCCAGCGCTTGTAATCGCCGCCGTGGTCGTCGGCCGTGCGCCGCACGCGCGCCTTGTTCTTCGCCACAGGCGTCACCTCGCGAAATGCTCTCGGCCTTCCTCAGAACCTAACATTAGTAACCCCCAGAGGCCGAACAGCGCGCCCGGCACGCAGCACCCGTGCGCGACGTTCAGCGCCGCCGCCACGCACCCGATCTGCGCCAGCCGGTACCCGCGGCGCAGCATGGTGGCGAGGCCGCCCGCGAGGGTGATCGCGCTCAGCACGAGCGCGACCGGGATCAGCACGCGGTACACCGCGGCCAGTTGCGCGGCGTTGCGCTCGTCCTCCGCGGCCTTCTCTTCGGGTGTGCCGTCGGTACCGAACCCGGCTTGGCGCAGGGCCGGCATCTGGTTCCGCGCCCAGCCGGTCGCGCCCGCGGGGTCCGTGAACATCAGGTACGCGAGGATTGCGTTGATGACGAACCCGGCGAACCCGCACAGCAGCAGGCCGAACGCCGGCAACATCAACATTAAGTCGGCCTTGCGGCGCGCCGGCGCGC
This sequence comes from Planctomycetota bacterium, assembly GCA_016872595.1. GTDB lineage: Bacteria > Planctomycetota > Planctomycetia > Gemmatales > Gemmataceae > Gemmata. Next base: position 13,378 of record VGZJ01000136.1, on the reverse strand, counting down.
CGCCGAGTTGCTGGTTCGCGCGCGCGAGCAGTACCGGCTCCGACAGCGCGCCGTTCTCGCGCACCGGCGCGAGGAACAGCGCCTTGCACTCCGGGCACCGCACCTCCGTGCCGAGCCAGTCGAGCGGCACGCGCAGCAGGTGCTTGCACGCGGGGCAGGCGATGACTTCGGTTTCCGGCGTCATGTTGAGTTGGTCCCGTGGGGCGGCCCGCGGGGGGTAGAATACGGGCGGAACCGAACGGAGGCACTTTCATGCCGGAATGGTTGGCGACCCGGTTGCCGGACGGGTGGACCGCGTGGCACCTCGTCGCGCTCAGCATCGGGCTGGGCGTGGGCATGGCCGCGATCAGCCTCGTGATCGTGGGCTTCGTGCTCGCGCGGCTCCCGGCCGACTACTTCGTGAACCCGGACGCGCGCCGCCCCATCGACCGCCACCCGGTTCTGAAGGCAATGTTCGTGCTGGTGCGAAACGTGGCCGGCTGGGCGCTGATCGCGCTGGGCGTCGTGCTGTCGCTGCCCGGCGTGCCGGGGCAGGGCGCGCTCACGATCCTGATGGGGGTGATGCTGATCGACTTCCCCGGCAAACACCGCTTCGAGCGCTGGCTGGTGTCGCGCACGGCCGTGCTGTTCGCGGTGAACAAGCTCCGCGCCCGCGCCGGCAAGCCCCCACTCGTGATGGAAACGCAGCCGAAGGGGGACGACGAGAGTACGTTGTAGGTCGCGCCCCTCACTCCGGGCGCTGGCGCTGGATCTCGTTGCGGAAGTCGCCGAGGTTGTTGCGCCAGTAGTGCCGGCGCGCGAGATCGACCTCCGCGACGACGACGGTGCCCCACGCTTCGGCCGCAGCCAGCGGCGCGCCGTCGTGGCCGTACACCGCGGTGCGGGTCCACTTCGTACTCACGTCGGTGTACGTGCTGCTGACGAGGTACGTGTGGTTCTCGCAGGCCCGCGCCGCGGCCAGCAACGGGTTGCAGCCCCACACGGGCCACGCGATCACTTCCGCGCCGCGCGCCGTCAGCGCGCGTGCCGGTTCGGGGAAGAACCCGTCGTAGCACACCATCATCCCGACCTTCCCGAACCGCGTCTCGAACACCGGGAACTCTTTGCCGCTGGTCAGCCCGCCCTCGACCTCGCCGCGCGGCAGGCACACCTTGCGGTACTTGCCCACCAGCTTCCCGTCCGGGCCGACGAGCGCGGCGACGTTGTACAGCAGGTGCTTGTCGCGCTCGACCAGCCCCACGCAGATGTAGAGGTCGTGCTTCTTGGCGAGCGCGCCGAAGTAATCGGTCGAAGGACCGGGCACCGGCTCCGCGACCTCCGCGAACGACTTGCCGAGGCCGACGTAGGTGACCGTTTCGCCCAGCACGACGAGATCGGCCTTCTGCTTCGCCGCGGTCGCGAGGAACGGCTCGAACTGCTCGCAGTTGTCCGCGGGCGTCTTGCCGCCCTTCGGAGTGAAGTGGACCGCGGCGAGCCGGGCCTTGCGCGGCGCGGGCGGGTCGCACGCCGCGAAGCTCACGTCGCTCCACGCGACCTTGCCGCCGGGCGCGTCGAGCAGGTGCAGTTCCACGACGGCCCGCGTCGCCTTCGCCGGCGCGCGATACACGCCGCCCACGGCGACGTGGCCCGGCACCTTCGCGGGCGCGTCGGCCGGGTACTCCGGTTCCGCGGTGGGAACCGGCCCCGCGCCGCCGTCCGGCGGGTCGCTGCGCACCGGCTTCCCAGCGTCGTCGCGCCACAGCACGCGCGCGTACACGCTGCGCCGCGCCAGCGCGACCCTGTCGGCCTTGTGGAGCGCGGCGAAGCGGTAGTGCTTCCCGCCGGTCACGGGGAACGACCTTTCGAACCAGCCGTGTTGTCCTTCGGCGTCGGAAATGATGACGAACGCGCCGGCGTCCGCGTCGTGGCGGAACTGGGGGCGCAGTTCGTCGCGCGGCGCGTTCGTCGTCCAACCGGGGGGCGCGACCGCGCCCGGCGGCACGGGCGGTTTGGGTTCTTCCGGCGGCGGAACGGCCGCGCCCGCGGCCACCAGCGCGACACACCCCACCAGCGCGACGCGGAACTTCATGGCCGGTCCTCCGGGCGACGTGCGCCCATCATCGCCCGCGGCGCGCCCGGTGTCCACTGTTCACGGCCCGCGCGCCGCGGTACGCTTTACGCATCGCTCTTTCGGAGGTTCGCAATGCGGGCGCGCGTTCTCGCGCTGGTACTGATCGCGGGCGCGGGGTGCGGCGGGCCGCCGCCCAACGGCCCCGACCTGCCCGCGGTCGCGCTCAAGCCGGACGACCCGCCGCCCGCGCCCGACGACCCGCAACTCGCCGCGGCCAAGTACTTCGGCGCGCTCGGCAGTCACATTACGTGGAAGGGCGATACGGTCGCGGAGATCGTGTTCACCGGCGACCGCATCGGCAACGCCGACCTGCTGCGCCTGTCGCCGCTCAAGGCGGTCGTCGCGGTGACCATCGACGCGCCGAGCATCACCGACGACGGCCTCACGCACCTCGCCGCGCTCCCGACCGTCGAAGTGCTGGTCCTGTCCGGGCGCGGGTTCACCGACGCGGCGCTGAAGCACCTCGCCGCGCTCCCGGCGCTGCGCACGCTGTACCTGAGCGACACCGGCATCACCGACGCCGGACTTGTGGACGTGGCCGCGTGCAAGAAACTGGCCGTACTCGCGCTGAACCGGACGCGGGTGACGGACGCCGGCCTCGCGCACCTCGCCGGCGCGCCGGCCCTCGCGAAGCTCGACGTGACCGGCACCGCGACCACCGACGCCGGCCTCGCGCACCTCGCCAAGATCGCCACCCTCACGCACCTCGACGTGGCGCGCACGCGCGTCACCAACGTCGGGCTGAAGGGGCTCGCGCCGCTGACCCAACTGGAAGTGCTGAACCTGAGCGGCACCGCGGTCACGGAGCCGGGGCTGAAGGAACTGGCCGCGTTCCCCAAGCTGACCGCGCTCACGCTCGACCACACCGCGACCACCGACGCCGGGCTGAAACACGTTGCCGGGCTGAAGGCGCTCGCCACGCTCAGCCTCGACAACACCGAGATCACCGATGCCGGCGTCGCGGAGCTGAAGGGGCTGACGCAACTCACGTCACTGACGCTGGCGCGCAGCGCGGTGAGCGACGCGGCGCTCGTTCACCTGAAAGGGCTGACGAAGCTCGAACACCTGATCCTGTCCGGCACCGGCACCGGCGACGCGGGGCTGAAAGAGCTGGCGGGGTTGAAAGACCTGCAATGGCTGTCGCTGACCGGCACGCGCGTGACCGCGCCGGGCGTAGAGGAATTGCAGAAGCAACTGCCTGAGTGCCAGATCGACTGGTGATGAAACGAAACGGGCCGCGCCTTGCGGCCCGGCCCGCTCGCGTGTCGTTTCGCTTCTCTGTTACTTCGGGTTCTTCACGTCCACCGGCTTCACGCCCAGCAGCTTGCCGGTCTTGTCGCTGACCGCGTTCGCGACGAGGCCGTTCGGGTCGCACCCGTTCGCCACCGACACGATCTTCCCGCCCTTGGCGATCAGGAAGTTCGTCGGCATCGACTTGGTCTGGAACACGCCCCAGCTATCGCCCTTCGGGTCCACCGCGTACAGCACGTCGCCGAGCTTCTTCTCGCTCGCGTACTTCGCCATCTTCGCGTCCGGTTCCTTGAACACGTACAGGCTGATCAGCCCTTGGCCCTTGTAGGCCTCGTCAATCTTCTGGAAGTACGCGAGTTCCTTGTCGCAGCCGGAGCAGCCGCAGGTGAGGCGGACGAGGACCGGCCCCTTGGCCGTCAGGTCCGAGAGCTTGACGATCTTGCCGCTCGCGTCCTTGATGACGAAGTCCGGGGCCTGCTCGCCCACGGCGACCTTCGCCTTGGCCTTCGGCATCGGGGCGGGTTCGGCGGCGCTCGCGACCGCGGGCAGCGCGGCGAACAGAGCGGCGATCAGCAGACGAGTCATGGGCCAACCTTTGGGAAAGGGAGTGGGGCAGGATCGTAGCAGGGATGTTACAGTACCACGGTTGGCCGTACCGTGCCAGAACAAAATCGAGGTCGCGTCATGCCCGTGCGCCGTCTGTTGCCACTCGCGCTCTTGCTCGCCGCTCCCCTCGCGCTGGCCGACGACAAGAAGCCGGACCCTTTCGCGGGGTTCACCAACCCCCAGCCGATGACGCCGGCCGAATCGCTGAAGGCGTTCGACGTCGCGCCCGGCTTCAAGGTGGAACTGGTCGCGAGTGAACCGCTGATCCGCTCGCCGGTGGCGATGGACTTCGACGAGAACGGCCGGCTCTTCGTCGCCGAGTTCCCGGAGTACAACCAGTACGCGAACCCCAACCCACCGAAGATTCGCGGCCGCGTCGTGATGCTCGAATCAACGAAGGGCGACGGCCATTACGACAAGGCCACGACCTACGTCGACGACCTCGATTCGCCGGTCGCGGTGGCGTGCTGGGACGGCGGCGTATTTGTCGGTGTCGTGCCCGATCTCTGGTACTTCAAAGACACCGACGGCGACGGGAAGGCCGACGTCAAGAAGAAGGTTCTGACCGGGTTCGAGCGCGACAAGGCCGGCGAAGCGATGCTGAACTCGTTCCGCTGGGGGCCGGACAACCGGTTCCACATCGCCACCGGGCTAGCCGGCGGGAACTTGCGCGCCGCCGACAAGCCCGACGCGCCCGCGGTCCTCGCGCGCCGCCAGAACATCCGCTTCGACCCGCGCACCAACACCTTCGAGCCGACCAGCGGCGGCGGGCAGCACGGCATGGCGCTCGACGACTGGGGCGACACGTTCGTGTGCGACAACAGCAACCCCATCGAGCACCTGACCTACGACGCGCGGTACGCGAACCGCAACCCGTTCGTGGTCGCACCGTCGCCGGTCGCGGACATCAACGCCGCCGGGCGCTACCCGAACCTGCACAAGATCAGCCCGCCGGAACCGTGGCGCGAGGCCCGCACGCGGCTCCGCAAAGACAAGCTCGTTCCCGGCTCCGACGAGGGCGGAGTGCCGTTCGGCTTCTTCACCGGCGCGACCGGCGTGACGGTCTACCGCGGCGACGCCTTCCCGCAGTCTCATCGCGGCAACGTCTTCGTGGGCGAGGTCGCGAACAACCTCGTGTACCGCGCGAAGCTCGTTCCGAAGGGGCTGAGCTGGTCCGCGGAGCGCGCGGAGAAGGGCCGCGAGTTCCTCGCGTCGAAGGACAACTGGTTCCGCCCGGTGCAGTTCGCCAACGGGCCGGACGGCTGCTTGTACGTCGTCGATATGTACCGCGAACTGATCGAGGGTGCGGCGTTCCTGCCGCCGCAGGTGCTGAAGCACGTCGATGTGGCCGCGGGCGTCGATAAGGGCCGCATCTGGCGCATCGTGCCGGACAAGTTCGCGCGCCCGAAGCCGCCGGCACTCGGCAAGGCCACGACCGCGGAACTGGTCGCACTTCTGGAAAGCACGAACGGCTGGACCCGCGACACCGCGGCCCGGTTGCTGTACCAGCGGCAAGACAATGCCGCGGCAGAACCGTTGCGGCGGATGGCCGCGCGCGGGGTTTCGCCGCAGGCGCGGGTTCACGCGCTCTACGCGCTCCGCGGGTTGAAATCGCTCGTCTCCACGCAGATCATCGCGGCCCTCGTGGACGAGAACCCGCGCGTGCGCGAACACGCCCTGCGGTTGGCCGAAACCTGCGGCCTGTCCGCGGGGCTGGCGAACCGGTTCGAGGAACTCGTCAACGATCCCGACCCGCGCGTGCGGTATCAGTTCGCGTTCACGCTCGGCTCGTTCCGCCAAGACAGCGCGACGAGGCAACTCGCGGAACTTGCTCGCAAGAACAGCGACAATGCTTCCGTGCGATTCGCGATCCTCTGTTCCGCCAACGAGCGCGGCAGCGCGTTGTTCGCGCTGCTCGCGGGTGACGCGAAGTACCGCGCGACCGCGAGCGGGAAAACGCTGCTGCTGGCGCTGGCCGCGCAAGTGGCGAGCGCGAACCGCGCCGACGAAGTGGCCGCAGTGGTGAAGGCCATCAACGACTTACCCGAAGGCGAGAAGGGGCTGTCGCGCGAGTTAGTTCAGACGTTCGTCGCGAAGCTGCCGGCCGCGGCGCGGGCCAAGCTGAGCGGGTTGCTGACCGGCAAGGCGGGCGCGGTTCTCGCGGACCTCGTCGCCGACGCGCGCAAGCTCGCGGCCGACGAGAAGGCCGACGCCGACGCGCGGGCCGCGGCAATCCGCACGCTCGCGCTCGCGGGGTTCGCCGACAGCAAGGCACTCTTGGCGAAGTGCCTCGACGTGAAGCAACCGCAACCGGTGCAGCTCGCGGCGCTCGACACGCTCGCCAAGTTCGACAGCGCCGACGTACCGCCTCTGGTGCTAGAAGCATGGCCGGCGATGAGTCCGCGGATTCGCGCCACCGCCACCGAAACGCTGCTCGCCCGCGCCGCGTGGGTGAATGCGTTTCTCGACGCCATTGAGAAGAAAGCGGTGCTGCCGACCGACCTCGACCCGGCCCGCGTGCAACTGCTGGTGAAGTCGCCCGACGAGAAGACGCGCACGCGGGCCGCGAAGTTGTTCGGCACGAGCGCCGTTTCCAAGCGCGCGGACGTCATCAAGAAGTACGAGAAGGCGCTCGACCTGAAGGGCGACGCGCTGAAGGGAAAAGCGATCTTCAAGGAGCACTGCGCCGCGTGCCACAAGCTCGAAGGCGTGGGCGAGAACGTCGGCCCCGATTTGGCGTCGATCAAGAACCGCGGCACGGAATCGGTGCTCGCGAACATCATCGACCCGAACCGCGAGGTACTGCCGCAGTACTACTCGTACCTGCTCATCACCGCGGACGACACGATCATCAGCGGGATGATTTCGGCCGAGACCGCGAACACGGTGACGATCCGCAAGACCGACGGCATGAGTGAGACCGTTCAGCGCGTGAACATCGCGACGCTCAAGAGCAGCGGCCTGTCCGCGATGCCGGAAGGGTTGGAGGAGAAGATAGACTTGAAAGCGATGGCAGACCTGCTGGCGTATCTGGCATCGATCAAGTAGGCAGGCTCGCGCACAGGGTGAAGTCGCCGACCTCGCTCCCGAAGGCGAGCACGAGCGCGCCGTCGGTGCGGGCCGGCGCGCCGGTCTCGACGCGCGGGGTCGAGAGGGTGAAGTGGTAGGGCGTACCCACGAGCAACGTCTTCGCCTGCCCCGCTACCACGTTCACGACCTCGCCGAGGCAGTCGCGCAGGGTCGCCGCGTCGGCGCTCCCGGCCTCGGCCAGCGCGAGGGTGCGGCGCGCGAGTTCGGCGGCGGTGGCTTCCGAGAAGTGGAGCGCCACGTAGCCGGTGCCGGCGGCCGTAGTGACCGGGAGCACCGCGGACACGTCGGCGGGCGCGCCGCCGTCCCCGTCGCGCGGCCCGGACTCGACCGCGGCCATCTCGCGCAGGACCACGGCCACGGCCTCCACGAACGGGGCGTACAGTTCTTCGTTGGGGTTCATGGCAGTTCCTCACGCGACCAGTTGGTAATACCCGCCCTTGAGCGTCTCGACGCGGCGGAACGAGGTGTCGAGGTTGAGCGTCGTCTCCGCGCCGCCGAGCACGAGGTAGCCGCCGGGGTTCAGCACCTTCGCCACGCGGCTCAGGATGCCCTTCTTCGTCTCGACGTCGAAGTAGATCATCACGTTCCGCAGGAACACGAGGTCCATCTTCGGGAGCGCCGGCCACGGGCGCACGAGGTTCATCTCGCGGAAGTCCACGGCCCGGCGCACGTTATCGTTGAGCTGCCACCCGGTCCCCTGCTGGCGGAAGTACTTGACGAGCAGCGCGGCCGGCAGCCCGCGGTTGGCCTCGAGCTGCGAGTACTTCCCCTCGCGGGCCTTCGCGAGCACGTCGGCCGAGAGGTCGGTGGCGAGCAGGCTCACGTCCCAGCCGCCGAGTTCGGGGAAGTGCTCGCGCAACATCAGGGCGATGCTGTACGGCTCCTGCCCGGTGGAACACGCGGCCGACCACACGTTCAGCCGGCGCGCCTGCGCGCGGCGCGTGATCAGGTCCGGGAGCACGGCGGTGCGGAGCGCGTCGAACGGGTGGGCGTCGCGGTAGAACGAGGTCTCCGTCGTCACCATCGCCTCGGTCACGCGCGCGCGCACCTCTTCCGGCGCGCCCGCGCGCAGGCGCGCGACCAGCGCGCCCACGGTGCCCAGCCGGAGCGCCTTTGCGACCGGCGCGAGCCGGGTCTCGACTAGGTACTCCTTGCCCGGTTCGAGCACGATCGCGCTGCGGTCGCGCACGAACCGGCACACGAAGGTGAAGTCGTCGGGCGTCACCGGGCGTCCCCCCGCCCGGCGCGCGCGCGGCGCGCGATCTCGAGGGCCACCTGCGGCAGCGGCAGCACCTTGTCGGCCAACCCGGCGCGGGCCACAAACCCCGGCATCCCCCATACCACGGAGGTACCCTCGTCCTGCGCGATCACCTGCCCGCCGGCGTGCTTCACGGCCTCGCACCCGCGCAGCCCGTCCTGCCCCATGCCGGTCATCACCACGCCGAGCGCGGCCGGCCCGAACGCGCGCGCGACCGAGCGGAACAGGACGTCCGCGGCCGGGCGGCACGAGTTCTCCGGTGCGTCTTGGTGCAACTGGAGCCGCACCCGGTCCCCGTCGCGCAGCACGCTCATGTGGTAGTCGCCGGGGGCGAGCCACACGGTGCCGGGCGCGAGGAACTCACCGGCCCGCCCTTCGAACACGCGCAGCGGGCCGCGCGCCGCGAGCCGGTCCGCGAGCAGCCGGGTGAACGTGGGCGGCATGTGCTGCACCACAACCACGGGAACGGGCAGGTCCGCGGGGAGCGCGCCGAGTACGTCGGTGAGCGCGTTGGGCCCGCCGGTCGAGGCGGCCACGGCCACCACGTCGACGCGCCCGCGCGGCGCGGGCGTGAGCGGGGCCGGCGGCGCGGCGTCGAGCCGCCCGTAGTGCGACCCGCCGGCGACCAGCCGCCGCGCCACCGACCCGCTCGGCGCGCCGCCGCTCGTGCCCGCGGGCGCGCACAGGGCCTTAATTTCGGGAACCAGTCCGGTGCGGATCACCCGGATCGCGTCGGCCATGCCGCTCGCGCCGGTCGGCTTCGGGAAGTACCCGGTCGCGCCGAGGGCCAGCGCGTCGAGCGTCGCCTCCGCGCCGCGCTCGGTCAGCGCGCTGAACATGAGCACCGGGAGCCGCGGGTGCGTCTTACGCAGCTCGCGCAGGGTCGCGAGGCCGTCCAGTTCGGGCATCTCGACGTCGAGGATCACGAGGTCCGGGTTGAGGTGCGCGAGCTTGGCGAGCGCGATGCGCCCGTTGGCCGCGGTCCCCACCACCTCGAGGGCCGGGTCCGCCGCGAGTTCGTCGGAGAGGAGCCGGCGGAAGACGACCGCGTCGTCCACGACCAGCACGCGGATCTTCGGCACGGGTCAGTCTCCGAAGACGTCGAGCAGGCTCAGCTTCGCGATCAGGATGTCCCTCGTGAACGGCTTCATCACGTACTCGTCCGCACCGGCGCTCAGCGCGCGGTGCACCTGTTCTTGCTCCGTTTCCGACGTCACCATGACGAGGCGCACTTGGTCGTACGCGCGGTCCGCGCGAACCGCGGAAAGGAACTCGAGGCCGTTCATTTCCGGCATGTTCCAGTCCACCAGCACGAGCGCGACGTTCGGGGTGCCGCGCAGGCGCTCCAGCCCCTCGCGCCCGTTCGACGCTTCGACCACATCGAGCCCGGTGCCGGCGAGCGCGCGGCCGATGATGAGCCGAACGGTGCGGGAGTCGTCGATGACGAGTACGCGCGGGCGCGCATCGTCGGGCGCGCGGGCCGGGGCGGGGTCGGGGTACGCGGTGCGCATCTGCCTGTTCCCGTGCCGGCGCGGGCGCGCCGGGTAAAGGTCGGATGGGACAACGGCCGCTCAGGACCGGAACCGGCTCACCAGCTTCTGCAACTCGGTGGCCATACTCGACAGGTCGTCGGCGGCCCGCTTGGTCTCGCTCGCCCCCTCCGTCGTGCCGCGGGCCGCTTGAGCCACCCCGGCCACGCTCTGGGCGATCTCGGCACTGCCCATCGCGGCCTCGGCCACGTTGCGCCCGATCTCGCCGGTGGTCGCCGTTTGTTCTTCCACCGCGCCGGCGATGGTCGTCTGGATGTCGTTGATCTGGTTGATGACGCTGCCGATCTGACCGATGGCCTCGACCGCGCTGCGGGTGTCGGCCTGGATCGCCTCGATCCGGCGGCCGATGTCCTCGGTCGCGCGCGCGGTCTGCTTCGCCAGTTCCTTCACCTCGTTGGCGACCACGGCGAACCCCTTGCCGGCCTCGCCCGCGCGCGGCCTCGATGGTCGCGTTCAGGGCCAACAGGTTCGTCTGCTGGGCGATGGACGTGATGACCTTCACCACGTTGCCGATCTCGGCGCTCGACTCGCCCAGCTTCGCGACGGTGGCGTTGGTCCGCTCGGCCACGCGCACCGCGCCGGTGGCGACCCGCGCGGCCTCGCTCGCGCTCTTGGCGATCTCCTTGATGCTGGCGCTCATCTCCTCGGAGCCGGTGGCGACGGTGGCGATGTTGCGGCTCACCTGCTCGGCCGCGGCGGAGGCGACGTTGGCCTGCGCCGCGGTCTCGTCGGCGTTGGCGGCCATGTGTTCGCTGACCGTGGACAGCCCGTGCGAGGCGGCGGCGACCGCGTCGGCGCTGGCCGTGAGGCGCTCCACGAGCGCCTGCAGGTCGCGCCGGCTGCGCACCAGCGCGGTTACGTCGGTGGCGAACTTGACGACCTTGTAAGGCCGCCCACTCGGATCGAAGAGTGGGTTGTACATCCCGGAGACCCATACCTCGCGCCCGCCCTTGCCGAGGCGCTTGAACTCGCCCGACTGGAACTCGCCGCGCGCGAGCCGCGCCCAGAACTCGCGGTACGCCCCGCTGTCGCGGTCCGCCTCGGTCACCAACATCGAGTGGTGCCGCCCGCGGAGCTCGTCGAGCGCGTACCCGGTCGCGCGCAGGAAATTGTCGTTCGCTGTCAGGATCGTGCCGTTGAGGTCGAACTCGACCACGGCCTGCGAGCGGTCGAGCGCGGCCAACTTGCCCGCGGTGTCGTCGGGCGCGCGGGTCGGGCGCTTGCGGGGCGCGGGGCGGGTCTTCGTCACGGTCGGCCTCCGAAGGTCTCAGGGGTGTGCGGGCTACGGGCGGCGCGCGTCGGCGGGCGGCGCGACCGCGCGCTCGGTGTCGAGCACCAGCAGCAGTTCGTCGTCCAGCTTGTACGCGCCGCGGATCAGGTCGCGGGCCGGGCCGCGGAGCGTTTCTGGCGGGTGCTCGAACGCGCCGCCCGCGGCCCCGATCACGTCGCCGATCTCGTCCACGAGCAGACTCACTGCTCCGTCGTCGGTGTTCACCACCACGTTTACCGGGGGCTGGTCTGCGGCCCGGTCGGGCATGTCGAGGCGGCGGCGCAGGTCGAGCGCGGTCACGATCTGGCCGCGCAGGTTGATGAGCCCGCGGACCGCGGCCGGGGCGAGCGGCACCCGCGTCATCTCCTGCGCGCGGATCACCTCTTGTACCTTCAGCACGTCGATGCCGAAGTACTGACCGTTCAGGTAGAACGTGCAGAACTGGCGGTCCGTGCTCACGGCGCGCCCCCTTCGGCGTCGAGGAGCGCGTCCACGTCGAGGAACTCGGTCACGCGGTCGCGGACCACGGCGGTGAACGCCACCCCCGGCCGGGTCGCGGGGGCGCGCGCCGCGACCGCCTCGTCCACGATGTCGATGACGCGCCCGACCACCAACCCGGCCCGCCGGCCGCGGTGCGCGCACACCACCACTTGCAGCGGCGCGTTCGGGTCGCGCGGGCGCTTCGGGCGCGCGCCGCGCGCGCGGCCCGCGTCCACCAGCGGCAGGATCGCGCCGCGGTACTGCACCACGAACCCGCGCCCGACCCGCTCGACCGCGCTCCGCGGGAACTCTTCGAGCCGGGCCACGCACGCCAGCGGCACCGCCATGCGCCCGCCCCCGGGCGCGGCGAACAGCAGCGCCGGCTCCCGGACCTCGGTTGGTGTCGTGTCGGGCACGGCTTCCGCCCGCGCCCGCGCCCGCGTTCCGGTCAGCACGTGCGCGCGCTGCGCGAGGCCGAGCACGTCGAGAATCAGCGCGACCTTGCCGTCGCCCATGATCGTCGCCCCGGCGAACGCGCCCACGCCCTTTAACAGTTTTTGCAGCGGCTTCACCACGATCTCTTCGGTGTCGTGGATGGCGTCCACGATCAGCCCGAACTGGCGGTCGTCGGCCTGAACGACGACGACGTTCAGCCCGGCCCCCGCGGGGCGCTCCGCGCAATCGCCCAACTCGCGCGCGAGGGACACCAGCGGGAGCAGGCTCCCGCGGAGCCGGTACACCGGCGCGCCGTGAACGGACTCGACCGCGCGGCCCGCGCGGTCGGCGTCGATGTGGAGCAACTCGACCACGCTCACCTGCGGGATCGCGTACCGCTCCGCGCCGCTGGTGATCGTGAGCGCCGGGATGATCGCGAGCGTGAGCGGGATCTTCATCCGCACGGTGGTGCCGCGCGCCGGGCGGCTCTCCAGATCGACCGTGCCGCCGATCTTTTCGATGTTGGTGCGCACCACGTCCATGCCGACGCCGCGCCCGGAGAAGTGTGTGACGCGGTCGGCGGTGGTGAACCCCGGCAGGAACACGAGGTTCACCAGCTCGCGCGCGCTCATGCCCGCGACCCGATCCGCGGTCACGAGCTTCGCGGCCAGCGCCTTGTCGCGCACGCGGTTCGGGTCGATGCCCGCGCCGTCGTCCGCGATCTCGATGACCACCTTGCCGCTCTCGTGGAACGCCCGCAGGTGGAGCCGGCCCTCGGGCGGCTTCCCCCACGCCACGCGCCCGGCCGCGGCCTCGATCCCGTGGTCCACGGCGTTCCGCACCGCGTGCGTCAGCGGGTCGCGAATCGCCTCGATGATCGTGCGATCCAGTTCGGTGTCTTGGCCCTCGATGTCGAGCCGCACTTGTTTGCCGCACGCGACCGCGAGGTCGCGCACCACTCGCGGGAACTTGCCCAGCACGTTGCCGATGGGCTGCATCCGGGTCTTCATCACCCCGGCCTGTAGCTCGGTGGTGAGCAGGTTCAGGCGCTGCACGGTCGCGAGCAGCGCGGGGTCGCCGGCGGCGCTCGCGGTGTGCCGCACGATCTGGTTCCGCGCGAGCACCAGTTCGCCCACGAGGGTCATTAGCCCGTCGAGCAACCCGACGTCGACGCGGATGTTGGTGTCGGCGACCGAGGGCGCGCGCGCCTCGGCGGATCCCGGCACCGGGGTCGGCACCGGGACGGGACCGGGCGCGGGAACCCGCACGCCGGGCACCGAGCGCGGCGCGGGCACCGGAATTGTCGTCGTCGCGTCGAGCGCGCGGGG
>VGZJ01000135.1 GCA_016872595.1 Planctomycetota bacterium | reverse complement strand
GCGGCACGGGATGCGGGTCCGGGCCATCGCCGGACTGGTGAACCGGATGATCGACGCCTGAACCCACCCGCCGATCAGCCACGCGGCGGGGCCGCACGGGCGCCGACCTTATCGTGAAGAACATCTATTACCTTTAGCCTCGCACATCCGGTGCCACGGGCACAGCGCGATCCGTTCTGCGGAACGAAGAACGGCGCGCGACTCGGGAACGAATGTGCCGCACGTAACGGTCGCGCGGGCAAAGGGGCCAACCCAACCCTAGCACACGCCGTAGAGCGCACCGAACTTTTCGTTCAGGTACGACAGGAACGGTTGCGGTGACAGCGGAGCGCCTGTCGCTCGGCGGCACAGCTCACCCGCGCGGAACCGCTGACCGTGCTGGTGAATGTGCATTCCGAGCCAGTGTTTGAGCCGGCGGTAATCGCCCCGGCGGAAGTCGTCGTCTAACCCCGCCCCAAGGTCGCGCTTCGCCGCGTCCATCAGTTGGGCGGCGTACAAGTTGCCGAGCGTGTACGTCGGGAAGTAGCCGATGCCGCCGAAGCTCCAGTGGATGTCTTGGAGGCAACCGCGGGCGTCGTCCGGCACTTTTAGCCCGAACAGCGCTTCGAAGCGCTCGTTCCACGCGCCCGGAAGATCGGCAACTGTCAGGTCGCCCGACAGCAGCGCCTGCTCTAACTCGAACCGCAGCGCGATGTGGAGGTTGTAGGTCGCCTCGTCCGCTTCCACGCGGATGAGCGACGGCCGCACGTCGTTGATGGCGAAGAAGAAGGTGTCCGCGTCCACGTCGGCGAGCGCGGTCGGGAACGTCTGCCGCAACCGCGGGTAGAAGTGGTCCCAGAACGGCCGCCCGCGCCCGACCTGATTCTCCCACAGGCGCGACTGCGATTCGTGGATGCCGAACGAGCACGCGGCCCCGAGCGGCGTGCCGAAGTGCGCCGCCGGTAGCCCCTGTTCGTACATCGCGTGACCGGTTTCGTGGAGTACGCCGAAGAACGCTTCGTTGAAGAAGTGCGGGTTGTAGCGCGTCGTGATGCGGCAGTCGCCGGGGCCGAACCCGGAGCAGAACGGGTGCGCGGTCGTGTCGAGCCGGCCCGCGCCGAAGTCGAACCCGATGGCGACGGCCGCGGCCTCCGCGAACACCTTCTGCCGATCGATGGGGAACTCGCGCGCGAGGACTGTAGTATCCGGGCGCTTCGTGGCCGCGGCGATCTTCTGAACCAGCGGCGCGAGTTCGGCCGTCAGGCCCGCGAACAGCGCCTTCAGCTCCGCGACCGTCGTGCCCGGCTCGTACTCCTCGATGAGCGCGTTGTACCTGTGGTGCTGGTAGCCCACGGCGTCCGCTTCTTGGCGCTTGAGTTCGACGACGCGACCCAGCAGCGGGCGGAAACTGGCGTAGTCGTTCTTCTTCTTCGCCAGCTCCCAAACCTGTTGCGCCTCGGTGGTGACGCGGCTCAGTTCCTCGACGAGCGCCGGCGGGAGCTTGGTTGCGCGATCGTAGGCCCGGCGCAGCTCGCGCACGTTCGCGCCCGCGTCGCACTCCGGATCGCGCACCAACTCCGAGCCTTCGACCGCGCTCAACAGTTCGCCCACCTTCGGATCGGTGAGTTTCTGGTGTGCGAGGCTGGCGAGGAACGAGAGCTGTTCGCCGCGCAAGACGACACCTTTGGGCGGCATGTACGTCTGGTGGTCCCAACCGAGGGCCGCGGCGCACGAGTTCACGACGCCCAACTCCTTCGCGCGCCGAACCAGTTCGGCGTAGGCTTCGTTCGCGGTCATCCGTGTTGCTCCTTCTCCGTGCGAGCAGAATGCGATATCGTTCGGTGTACGAACACCGGGCGCGGAAGCGGAGGGCCGTTGATGGCGAGGAAACTGGCCACTATTGCCACGTTCGTGGAAGCGTCGCAGGCGCACATTGCCCGCGGAGTGTTGGAAGCGGCTGGGATCCCGGTGAGCCTAAACAACGAAGAGTCATTTGCCTTGTTTGGGGATGGGATGACCGCGCTGGGCGGCATTCGCTTGGTCGTTCGTGAGGAGGATGAATCGGCGGCGGTCAAAGTACTGGACGAAACATTCGGCACCGAGGAGAGCGTCAGCGAAGAAGAACTGGCCGCGCAAGCAGTAGCGACTGTACCGGACGAACTCGAACACTCGCAAGCCGCGCCGGATGATCCCAGTTCTGAGTCCCTCGACCGGGAGAAAAACGCACGAGTTGCGTTTCGGCCCGCCGCGACCTCACTTCTAATTCCGTTCGTTGTCATATTCGCCTATGCGATGATTCGCCGTACCGCGACCGGCCCCGGTGAGTTGAGCGCTCGCGGTCGGTGGAACCTGAACGCCGCAATCACCCTTGTGATTTGGCCAACACTAGTACTGTGTTTCTTGGCACTGGCGACGCTGATCGCACTTGTGGCTTATCCCCTTATCCTTCTGGGGATCGTGTGACCCTAACCACGACCGTCGTGCCGCACCCGGACGACACCATCGTTGCGGTGTCGTCGGCCCCCGGGCCTGCGCCGCGCGCGATCGTGCGCGTCGGCGGGCCGGGCGCGCGCGCGGTCGTGGCGAAGGTGTTCGAGGCGCGCGAAGGTGCGAAGCCGCGAGCGGCTTCAATTAGCCCCGGCGCGCTGCGCCTTAGTGGGGTGCATTCGCCGCTACCGGCGAGCCTGTACTTCTTCGCCGGGCCGCGGTCGTACACCGGGCAGGACATCGCCGAGATTCACACCGTCGGTTCGCCACCGCTCGTTGAACGGTTGGTCGCGGACCTGCTCGCGGCGGGGGCGCGACCGGCGCGGCCGGGCGAGTTCACCATGCGCGCGTTCCTCGCCGGCAAGAAGGATTTGCCGCAGGCCGAAGCGGTGCAAGCGGTGATCGAGGCCGGCACCGACGCGGACCTGCGGGCCGCGCTCGCGCAGCTCGCCGGCGGCGTATCGCGCCCGCTCGACGCCCTCCGCGACGACCTCTTGAACTTGCTCGCCGACATGGAAGCGGCGCTCGACTTCGCCGACGAGGACATCGAGTTCGTCGGCACGGCCGACACGCTCCGCCGCGTCGGGGCGGCCATCGACCAACTGGACGCGGTGCGCGCGCAACTCGACGACCGCGCCGTCAGCGGGCGGCCCGTGCGCGTCGCGCTCGTGGGCCTGCCGAACGCCGGCAAGAGCAGCTTGTTCAACGCGCTGACCGGCGGCGCGGCGCTGGTCAGCGCGACACCGGGTACAACGCGCGACTACCTGACCGCGCCGCTCACACTGGCCGGTGTCGCCGCGGAACTGATCGACACCGCCGGGTGGCAGACCGCAACCGACACCATCGAGGAGCAGGCCCAGCGCCTCGGCCGCGAGCAGTCCGCGCGCGCCGACGTAATCGTGTGGTGCGACGAGCGCGGCACGTTTGATCAAGCGGACTCGGCGCGCTTGGCCGCCACCGGCGCTGCGGTGCTGAAGGTGCGAACGAAGAGCGACACCACTCAACCTACCCCCCCGGCCCCCCTCCCTGCAGGGAGGGGGGAGAGAGGCACTCTCCCCCCTCCCTGCAGGGAGGGGGGCCGGGGGGGTGAGTTGCTTTGTTCCACCATTTCCCCCAACGGCCTCGACGCGCTCCGCGCGGCGCTGGGTGACACCGCAATGTCACTCGCGCGACCGGCGCTCGCGCCGAGCCAGAGCCGGTGCCGGCACCACGTCCTCACGGCGCTGGAGCGCTTGCACGAGGCCCGCGCGCTCGCGACCGCCGGCGACGCCCCGGAGTTGCTAGCGCTGGCCCTCCGCGGCGCGCTGGACGCCCTCGGCGAGATGACCGGCGCGGTCCACACCGACGACCTGCTCGACCGCATCTTCTCGCGCTTCTGCATCGGCAAGTAGACCGAAAACGCTATGATCAGTGGGTAACGGTCGGGGGACAGCGATTCAGGCATTCACCCGGAGAGCGCTGTGGATCGGCAGGCCCAACTCCTCGGCGCGCTGAAACGTGGCGTGGTGCTGCGCCCGGACCAGATTCAGACGCAGTTGAAGATATACCCGCCGGTAATGTCACTGCTCATCCGCGAGGCCGGGCCGCTCGTGGCGCGGTTCGGGCGCGGGGTGAACACGCGCTACGCCCTGCCGCGCGAGGTCGCCGGCCTCGGGCGCAACGTGCCGGTCTACCGCGTCGACGACCGCGGCCAGACGACCCGTACAGGCCACCTGCACTTCCTCGCCGGCGGCGGGTACTACTTCGAGCCGGAGGTCGGCGAGGGGCAGACGTTCGCCGGACTGCCTTACTTCGTGGCCGACGTTTGCGCGCGCGGCTACATCGGCGACGGCTTCGCGGCCCGGTTTCCGGAACTCAAGCTACCCGCGCCCCTCGGCGATTGGACCGACGACCACCACATGATCGCGATGGCCCGGCGCGGCGAGGACTGCGTCGGCAACATGATTCTCGGGGACGAGTCGCTGAGCCGGTTCCGCGCGGGTCCGTGTACTCTGGCGCGTTCCGACTATCCGCAGATCGCGCGCGGCGCGCTCGCCGACCATCCGGCGGCGCTAATCGGCGGCGACCACCCGAAGTTCGCCGCGTACTCCGAAGGCCGCCACGTGATCGTTAAGTTCGCCGGCGGTGACGGCGCAGCGGCGAACCGGCGGCGCGACTTGCTCCTCTGCGAACACCTCGCGCTGGAAATACTGTGGCAGGCCGGGTTGTCGGTGTCCCGGTCGGCGTGGTTCGACCTCGACGGCACGCGGTATCTGGAAGTCGAGCGCTTCGACCGCGTCGGCCCGAAGGGGCGGCGCGGGGTTGTCTCGCTTCACGCCCTCAACGTCCCCTACTTCGGCGGCACCGTCGATTGCTGGAGCCGCGCCGGGCGGCGCATTCACGACGAACCGACCCTGAGCATGGCCCCGGCGCACGCCGACCGCATGATCTGGCTCGACACATTCGGCGACCTGATCGGGAACGCCGACCGCGGCCTCGAAAACTACAGCTTCTTCGCGGAGCGCGCGGCGAAGACGGCGCTCGTATCGACGCCCGTTTACGACATGGGACCAACGGTACTCGCGCCGGGCGGCGACAACTCGTTCGCGCCGCAACCGCCGACCGCGGCGAACCGGCACCTCTGGTCCGAGGTGGCCCCGCACGCGCTGAAGTACTGGGCGCGCCTGCGCGAAGCCGACGGCCTCAGCGCCGCCTTCCGCAAGCTCGCCGCGACCTGCCGCGACGCCCTCAGCAAGTTGGTCGAGAAGGTGTGAACCGGGCCGCGCGCCTCCGACCGCGAGCGGCACCAGCGTGCTCTGTTCAGTGCCGCCCGCTCCAGCCGAGTGGAGCCGGCTCACACGCAGCACTCGCGCCGACACCCGGTCCGCCAGCAACCTCCACGAAGCACGTCACCGGGGAGATGAAGAACGCCGCGTGCGCGGCTACGATAACGCCACCATACTCCACACGAGGTCGCCATGCCCGCAACCGCCGCGCCGCCCCTGCTCGCGCTCGCCGACCGCTACGCCGCCGCCTTCCCCGGCTCGAAGGCCCGGTTCGAGCAGGCCCGCGTGCTGTTCCCGTGCGGCGTCACCCACGACGCGCGCATGATGGACCCGTTCCCCGTTTACGTCTCGCACGCCCGCGGCGCGCACAAGTGGGCCGTGGACGGTCAGCAACTCACCGACTACTTCGTCGGCCACGGATCGCACCTGCTGGGCCACTGCCCCGACGACGTGGTGCAGGCGGTGCAGGAGCAGATGGCGCGCGGCACGCACTACGGTTCGTGCCACGACCTCGAACTCGAATGGGGCCGGCTCGTGCGCAAGCTGGTGCCGAGCGCCGAGCGCGTGCGGTTCACCGGCAGCGGCACCGAGGCCACGCTGATGGCGCTGCGGCTGTCGCGCCTCTACACCGGGCGGCCGAAGTTCCTCAAGTTCCACGGTCACTTTCACGGCTGGCACGACTACGTGACGGTAAGCGCCGATTACCCCTACGACGTGCCGAACGTGCCCGGCGTGCCGGACGACGTGGCGAAGCACTGCGTCGCCGTTCCGCCCAACGACCTGAACCGCGTCGAGGACGCGCTCCGGGCCGATCCCGACATCGGCGCGGTCATCTTGGAACCGACCGGCGGGCACTGGGGCACGGTGCCGATCCGTGGAGCGTTCCTGAAAGGGCTGCGCGAACTCTGCACGCGCCAGAACCGGCTCTTGATCTTCGACGAGGTGATTACCGGGTTCCGCGTCGCGCCCGGCGGCGCGCAGGCGTTCTACGGCGTGACCCCGGACCTGACGGCGCTGGCGAAGATTCTGGCCGGCGGGTTGCCCGGCGGGTGCGTCGCCGGGCGCACCGACGTGCTGGCGTTCATCGAACCGCGGCCCGGCAAGCCGAAGATGAAGCACCCCGGCACCTACAACGCCAACCCGCTGAGCGCCGCGGCCGGCGTCGCCACCCTCACGCGCGTCGCGACCGGCGACCCGTGTACGAAGGCCAACGCCGCCGCGACGCGACTCCGCAACAAGTTGAACGAACTGTTCGAGGCGAAGGAATGGCCGTGGGTCGCCTACGGCGACTTCAGCATGGTGCGCGTGGTGCCCGGTTATCGGGGCGAGCGCCCGGGCACGCAGGCCGGTGTGAACGACGGCCTGATCCCGCACGGGAACGACGTGAACAAGCTCGACGGCCCGAAGAACATGCGGCAGTTTTACGGGTTGCGGCAGGCGATGCTGCTCACCGGCGTGGACTGGTGGGGCTTCGCCGGGATGACCTCCTGCGAACACTCCGACGCGGTGATCGACCACACCGCGCGCGCTTTCGAGGTCGCAATCGAAATGCTGGGGGCCGAGGGGCTGGGGTAACGAGTCGCGGAGCGACGATCCGGAAGCGTGAGCGACGGACAAGCTATGAGGGTATAAGGGCGTTACGCGAAGCCCCCTCTACCTTCAAAGCCTGTCCGTCGCTCACACTTCCGGCCCGTCGCACTTACTTCTTGTCCTTGATCAGTCCCTTGAGGTGCTCGACGGCCTTCGCCAGTTGCTTGTCGGTGGCGGGGTCGATGGCCGGCATCTTCTTGCCGGGGGCCGGGATCACGGCCAGTTCGCGGAACACCTCGTTCCAGTCGATGCGCTCCTCGCGGGTCAGCTTCACCTCGAACCCCGCGTCGGGCTTCACCCCCCACTCGTCGCGCTGCTTCAACGAGGCGTCTTGCTCGGACGCGATCTTGTCGATGTTCCGGCCGCTCGGCGGGTAGTACCGGGCGTCGGTGTACTTCATCTGGCCCTCGGTGGCCTTGTACGGCTTCACCCGCTGCACGCTCCCCTTGCCGAAGCTGCGCTCGCCCACGATGGTCGCGCGGCCGTGGTCTTGGAGGCACGCCGAGAGGATCTCGCTGGCGCTGGCGCTGCCGCCGTTGATGAGCACCGTGATCGGGTAGCTCTTGTCGCCCTTCACCTGCCCGCGGAACGTGTAGTTCTGCTTCGGGTCGCGGTCCTTGGTGCTCACGATCTCCTCTTCGCCCACGAACTCGGCGCACATCTCGACCACGGCCAGCAGCGAGCCGCCGCCGTTGTTGCGCAGGTCGATGACGAGGCCGTTCAGCCCGGTCTTCTTGAGGGTCGCGAGGGCGCGCTTCAGGTCCGGGGCGGTGCCGAGCTCGCGCCCGGTCACGGGGTCGCGCTGCGTGTAGTTGAAGCTGTCGATGCGGATGTAGCCGATCTTCTTCTCTTCGTCGAGGTAGTACGACCAGTCGGTGTTCTCCTTGCGGGTCACGCCGTTGATCGTCTCGACCATGACGTAATCGCGCTCGATGCGGAACACCTTCGGCTCCTTCTCGCCCTCGCGCTCGATGACGAGCGCGACCGGGGTGCCGGCCTTGCCGGTGATGATCTTCACGGCCTCGTCGCTCTCCATGCCCTTCGTCGAGTGGACCTTCTTGGCGTCGGCGTCGAGCGGCTTGCCGAGTTTGTCCACCTCGAGGCGCACTTCCGTAATGAGGTCGCCGGCGCGGATGCCGGCGCGGTACGCCGGGCTGCCGCGGATCGGCGTGACCACGAGCAGCGCGTCGCGCACCGCGTCGCGACGGATGATGATGCCGACGCCGGGGAACCGGCCCTCCAGTTGCTTCGCGAAGCTGACCCACTCCTCGCGGTCGAAGTACGTCGTGTGCGGGTCGTTCAGCCCGTTGAGCATCCCGCGCAGGGTGACGTCCGCGGCCTTGTCGCCGTCGAGGTCCTCGCGCTTGCCGAGCCGCAGCCGGGCCTCGCTCAGCAATTCCGTGATGCGCGCGTCCGTCAGCTCCTTCGGCGTCTTCAGGGCGTCGGCGATGTCGGCCGGGAGCGGTTCGTCGGCGGCGACGAACAGCCCGCGGATGGCGTGGGCCGCGAACTCGCCGCGCGGCGTCGGGCGGATGTACCGCGCGTTCAGTTCCTCAATGGCCGGTACGATCTGCTTGGCGAACTTCTCGCCGTCGTCGGCCGGCAGCTTCAGCCCGGCGATCAGTTCCTTGCGCGCGGTTTCGAGGGCGTCGAGCGCGCCGCCGTCCGCGAGCTTCTGGTACGCCTTCCGCAGTTCCTGTTGCCACTTCAGTTTGGGCATGCGGAACAGCAGTCCGCTGGCCTCCTTCGCGAGGTCCGCGGTTAGCTTGCCGTCTTTGGCGAGTGCCACGGTCGCGTCGAGGCGCTTCTTGGCCCTCTCGTACTCGTCCGGGTTCCGCGTCATCCAGAACTTGGCCGTCGTGCCGCCGAGAACGATGGTGCGCAGTTCCTTTTCCTTGTCGGTCTTGCCCACGGCGCGGGCCGCGGTGGGCACTTCTTTTTCGAGGTACGCGGCCAGTTCCTTCGCGGTCACTAGGCCGTCCGACTCGAACCCCTCGTTGTACGGGGTCTTGTCGGCCTTGCCGGTCAGGGCGTCCGCGAGGACGGTGTAGAACAGGCCGTGATCGCCCTTCTCGAGCGCGTCTTGGAACGGCGGGTTGGCGTAAATGATCAGGCGGTTCGCCGGGGGCGGCGTGTTCGGGCCGTCTTTCTCGCCCACGAGAGCCGTGGCGTACTCGCCGACGTTCGGCTCGACGATCTTCTCCTTGCCCGCGTCGATCCCGCCCTTGTACTGCACGTCCATCAGAAGCACGGCGTTCTGGCCCTTCACCTTCTTGAGAGCCGGTTCGAGGTCGGTGGAGACGACGGCGCTCTTGGCGCGCTCCTTCACGGTGCTGTCGGCGGTGAAGAAGCACGGCTTATCGCCGGCCGAGGTGCCGCGACCAAAGAACGCGATGAGGAGCAGGTCGTCCGGCCCGGTGGCGGCGACGGCGTTCTCGACCGCGCGCACGACGGCCTCGCGGGTCGCGTCCTTCCCGATCAGCACCTTCGCGCGCTCGGCCGGAACGCCGAGGAGTTTGGCGTCGGTGAGGAGGGCGTGCAGCGCCTTGGCGTCCGCCTCCGCGGTGGGCCGGGGCTTGATGGCCTCGTCCTTGAACGTGCCGGCCCCGATCACCACCACGTACGGCCCCTGCGCCTTGCCGTTCGGCTCGGCGGCCGTCGCGAACGAGGGCGTGCCGGCCGCGAGCGCGGCCAGCGCGCCCAGAACCCAAACGCGCGTCTTCATCCGTAGTCCTCTCCTCGGAGCTTCGCGTACCCGTTCTGGCATTGTCGCCATCACCCGCGGGGCGTCAACCGCAAGTTACTCACGGTACGCGCGTCTCGACGCGCGCGAGTACGGGCCGAAGAGCAGACGACTCGCGGCCCGCGACCTCACGCGGGGCCTACTTCTCGGTCAGTTTCTTCATCGCCGCCTCCCGCAGCGGGTCGTGGACCGCGGAGAAGTAGTAGAAGAAGTTGCTCGCGGTCTTCTCGCCGAGGGCAAAGTCGAAGTACACGCGCTGGCCGCCGCGGGGCCACTCGACGCCCACCACGGTCAGCGTGTCGATGGTGCCGCTGACGCTCTCGCCGGCCTTGAGGGTGACGGGCTTGGTACCGGTCGCGCGCCCGGCCGCGCCGAGCAGCTTCGGGTCGCGGTTCGTCACCACCAGCACGCTGTCGGCCCAGAAGATCGTCTTGCCGTCGGTGAGGAGGGCCGGCACCTCGACCGGCTTGTCGCCGGTGTTCTTCACCGTCAGCTTGAACTGACCGTCGCCGTACATGTCGTTCTTGAACTTCATAGGGTTCAGGGCCGGCACCTGCTCGGCGGTGAACTCGACGGTCTCGCCGGCCATGAGCGCCGGGCGACCGGACTTGGTACACCCCGCCCCGGTCGCCTTCGGCGCGTCCTTCGGCCATGCCTTCTCGCCCAAGAGCGCCCACGGCGACACCGGCTTGCCGTCCACAAGGGTCCACCCGGCCGGGAGCGTGGCGAACGCCTTCGCGACCTTCACGGTCGCGTCGTCCGCGCGACCGATGAACGTGACCTGCCACCCCTTCTCGACCTTGCGCGCCGCGATCACCCACTTCTCGTCCAGCGGGAACGCCGGCGCGTCTTGGGAGCGAATCTGGTACTGGAGCGCGCCGGCCGGCTTCTTGCCGCGCAGCACCTCGCCCGCTTCGGCCTCCAGCGTGTACGAGCGAACGGGCGGGTTGCTCAGCCCGACCGGACCGGCCGTGACCTTCGTGAGTTTGCCGACAAAGATCACCTCGCCGGACGAGATCGCGGCCAGTTCCTTCTCGTCGGCGGCGCGGGCGGAACCGGCGGCAACGAACAGCGCGGCGAGCGCGCACAGCGAACGAACGGTCACGGCGGCACCTTGTGGGGAGCGAAGGGGGGAACCGGCGTTACTGTATTGGCGCGCCGGCGCGCAACAACGGCTGTCGCGGCGCGCCCGTGTGCGGTACACTATTCCTACCGCTATCGCGCCCCTCCCACCGGGTTCCCGCCATGCTGAACGTGCCGCGCCTGTTCGCGTCGCCGTCCGAAAGCTCCGCGTACCGCTCGCGCCGCGAGTTCCTCGCCCGCGCCGGCGGCGGGTTCGGGATGCTCGCGCTCGCCGATCTGCTGCGCGCCGAAGAGAAGCCCGCGGCCACGGACGACCCGCTCGCGCCGCGGAAGCCGCACTTCGCGGGCAAGGCGAAGGCCGTCATCTGGCTGTTCATGAACGGCGGGCCGAGTCAGGTCGATACGTGGGACTACAAGCCCGAACTGGAAAAGCGCGACGGCCAAGAGCTCAAGGGGTTCGACCCCAACACCGGGTTCTTCAACGCGCAGGTCGGCCCGCTCATGAAGTCGGTGTTCAAGTGGGCCAAGCACGGCCAGTGCGGGAAAATGGTCAGCGACATCTTCCCCCACATGGCGAAGCACGTGGACAAGATGGCCTTCGTCCACTCGCTGTGGAGCGACTCGAACAACCACTCCCCGGCGCTGTTCAAGATGAACACCGGGTTCGGGCGCATGGGCTACCCGTGCGTCGGCAGTTGGGTCACGTACGGCCTCGGCAGCGAGAGCCGCAACCTGCCGGCGTTCTGCGTCATGTACGACACGCTCGGCCGCGGCATCCCCAAGGGGCACTCGCTGAACTGGGGCGCGGGGTTCCTGCCCACCGTGTATCAGGGCACCGCGTTCAAGCCGCAGGGCGAGCCGATCGATAACCTGTCGCGCCCGAAGGACATCACCGAGGAGCGGCAGCGGAACCAGCTCGACCTGCTCGCGAAGCTGAACAAGAAGGGCGCGGAGAAGCAGCCCAACGAACCGGACTGGGCCGCGCGCGTCGAGTCGTGGGAGCTGGCCTACCGGATGCAAATGGCCGCGCCGGACGCGCTCGACCTGAGCAAGGAGACCGCGGAAACGAAGAAGCTGTACGGCCTCGACAACCCGAAGGCGACGCACTTCGCCAAGCAGTGCCTCATCGCGCGCCGGCTCGTCGAAAAGGGCGTGCGGTTCGTGCAAATCTACAGCGGCGGTATGGAGAACGACCTGAGCTGGGACGGGCACAACAATATCGTCAAGAACCACGGCGGGTTCGCGCAGGAAACCGATCAGCCCATCGCGGCGCTGCTCGAAGACCTCCAGCGCAAGGGGCTACTCGACAGCACGCTCGTCATCTGGGGCGGGGAGTTCGGCCGGTTGCCCATCGTGCAGAAGGGGAACGCCGGCCGCGACCACAACCCGCACACCATCACCTACTGGCTGGCCGGCGGCGGCGCGAAGGGCGGCACGAGCTACGGCGCGAGTGACGAGATCGGCTTCAAGGCCGCCGAGAACCGCGTCAGCATCAACGACTTCCACGCCACCGTGCTGCACCTGATGGGCCTCGACCACAAGAAGCTGACGTACCGGCACAACGGCCGCGACTTCCGCCTGACCGACGTGGCCGGCACCGTGGTGAAGGACATTTTGGCGTAGGCGCGGCCGGGGGCGCGTCCAGTTACCCCCAGATTGCCAAAAAGAGATCGTCAATTCCCGACCCAGAGCGCCACTTCCCCCACCCCAGAGCGCCACATTTTCTTGTGGCGCTCTGGGGCAAAATACTTGTTTTCCTAGCATTTTGACCCCCAGAGCGCCAGAGCGCCAGAGCGCCAACTCGTCTGGGGTCGCTGGGCCACCGGGACCGCCCGGGGCGCCATCGCGGCCCACCGTCTGCGCGCCGCGGATTTGACTTTCCCGGCTTTTTTGAACATAATAACACTACTGTATTCGCGCGGCGTCGGCCGCGCGCCCGTGCCGGAGACGTCCGATGGATACCAACGTAGTCGCGCCGTTCGCGCCAGTCCCGTGTCGCGCGATCACCCCGACCGCGGTGTCGTGGCTGTGGGAACCGTACCTCGCGCGCGGCAAGCTCGCCGTGCTCGACGGCGACCCCGGAACCGGCAAGTCCTTCGTCACCCTCGACCTCGCCGCGCGGGTCTCGTCCGGGGCCGTGCTGCCGGGCGGCGGGCCGGCGGGCGAACCGGGCGGGGTGCTGCTCCTCAACGCCGAGGACGACGCCCGCGACACCATCCGCCCGCGGCTGACCGCGGCCGGCGGCGACCCCGACCGGGTCCGCGTGTTCTTCGCGCCCGGCATCGAGCGCGAGATGTGGCCCACGTTCCCGGACGACGTGGCGCACCTCGAGGCCGCGGTGCGCGCGACCGACGCGAAGTTGGTCGTCATCGACCCCCTGATGGCGTTCCTGTCGCCGAGCGCGGTGGCGAACGCCGATCAGGGCGCGCGGCTCGCGCTGTCCCCGCTGGCGCAACTGGCGGCCCGCACCGGGGCCGCGGTGGTGCTGGTCCGGCACCTGCGCAAGAGCGGCGGGGCCAACGCGATCTACCGCGGCAGCGGGAGCGTCGGCATCGTGGGCGCGGCGCGCACCGGGCTGATGATCGCCCGGCACCCGGACGACCCGGACCTGCGCGTCCTCACCCAGTCGAAGACCAACATCGGCCCGGTTGGGCCGTCGCTGGGGTTCCGGCTCGCGCGCGGCGCGGGCGGCGAATCGGTGGTCGAGTGGGCGGGGCCGGTGGACGTGAGCGCCGACGAGTTGTTCGGATCGAGCGTGGCGCAGAGCGCCGGCGCGCGGGCACGCGGGCGCGCGGGCGACTGGCTGAAGCAGTTCCTCGCGGGCGGCGCGCGCCGGGCCGCCGAGGTCGCGGACGCGGCCCGCGCCGCGGGCATCCCGGCGCGCACGCTCGACCGCGCGAAGGCACTGGCCGGCGCGCGGTCCCAACAGCGCGCGACCCCCAACGGGTCCGAGTGGTGGTGGTTCGACCCCGCGGTCGAGCGCGCCCGCCAGCGCGAGGCGATGAAGGAGATCGACGAAGCCGCGGCCCTGCTATTTCGGTGCAAACCCCCGTCCTGATCCCGCGGCGCGCGACGGGTTCGGTCGCCCGCGCCCGGCCCAGTACAACGGTTGTCACGCGCGCGCCGGTTCGCGCGGTCGCGCCCGATGCGCCGCGCGCGCCCGGCTCGACTCTCGCGAACGGCGGAATTGTTGCGCCCGTGCCGGTTGCGGAATCTCGCCCGGCGCGCAGAATTGTTCAAGTCGGGCCACGGAAGGGGGAATCGCGGCAAGCGGCCGGGTTATCGAACCGAGTTGAACAATGCCCCGCCGCTTCTTCGGAATCGCCGTACTCGCTCTTCTCGCGGCGCAAACCGGCTGCCAGTCGTCGCGCTGCGGCGGTCCGGGGTGGTTCAGGTCGCGCAACAAAGAAGCGCCCTGCCAAACGGTTGGGCAGAAGACCGGCTGCTACGACGCGATCACTGGCCAGCCAGTGCCGTGCCCGCCCGAAGGCGGCGCGACCCTCGTGCCCGGTAGCGGCGCGCCGTACCCGATTCTCCCCGGCGGGGCGTACCCGCGACCGAACGAACTGCACATGTCCGGCCCCGCCGAACTGATCCCGCGGCCCGCGGTCCCGGTGTCCGCGCCCGGCGACGCCAGCCTCCCGTACCCGGCCTCGCCCGGTGTTCCGGTGAAGGGCAAGTAGAACACTTTGGAAGCACCCGGAGGGTGACCCCACGACGCGGCCGGCAGGTGGAGACCTGCCGGCCGTGCTCTGTTTCTGTCGTGCTAAGCCGCAAGCGGCTCGCACCTTAGCGCACGTAGGTCGGCGTGGGGCAGCGCCCGTTGGGGCAACTGCTGGTGCCGTAGATCGTCGTCGAGGGGAGGACGTACCCGCCGCTGAACCCGCCGGCCGGGTAGACGGTCGTGGGGCAGGTGCCACCGGGGCACGAGCTGAACGAGGGGTAAGTGTAGACCGGGACGCCGGCGGTCACGGTCGTGGCCGGGACGCCGCTCGCGGTGGCGTAAGCCGCGGTGTGCTTCGCGAGGTCGGTCGCCGTCACGGTGCCGGACTGACGCAGGGCTTGGTGCGTCCCGCCGGCGCTGCTGATGACCAGCCCGTCGGTGAGGTCGAACTGCCCGGCGAGGGTCTTGCCCGCGTCGGTCGTCACGTCCACGGTCACGCACACGTACTTCTCTGCCAGCAGCTTCTTGGCGTCGGCCATCAGTTGGGCGTCGGCCATCAGCTTGGCGAACGAGTCGCCCTTCCCGATCAGCACCGCCATCGGCTTCTTCTGCTCTTGTGCCAGCTTCATCGCGCGGGCGTAGTCGGTCTGGGCTTGGAACTCGGGCTTGGCCGCCGGCGCGAGCGAACCGGACAGGGCGATCACGGCCAGAATCGTGGTGGTCATCCTCTTCGATCCTCCTGTAGCAACCACGTTGGGGCGATCCCCCGCAGCGAGCCGCGCCGCGGAGAAGGCCGTTTATAGACGATTCCGCCGCGCGCGTGAACCCAATAATCCGCAAAACTGGGATAACCGGAATAATTGCGTCTAGTGGGGGAAATGACACTAGCCAAAGTGCGCTAGATAGTCCCGGAAGGATTGGAAAGATAGGAGAAGTGCGATGCCTGATATTGTGGGTAGTTTGGGAAGGGAAGCGACTGCGACTCGGCGCTCCATCGCGCGACGGACGGTGAGGCCCCCCACCTCTCCCCCATGCTGTGATAGGGGAGAGGTGTGAACGAACCCGGCGCGCCTCGCGCGCCGAACTGCGGTTGCGTCGCGCGTCGCGTCGGGACACAATCCAGCGGCTCTCCACCGGGAAGGAACCCCATGCTCGCGCTCGAAGTTGCCGTTCTCGACGAGGAACTGCCGTTCCCGCTCACGTCCGGGAAACGGATCCGCACCTACAACCTGCTGGCTCGCCTCGCGGGGCGGCACCGCGTCACGGTTCTGTGCCACCGTAACCCGGACCGCGACGAGCAGTTCGCGGCCGAAGACGCCTTCGCCGCCCTCGGAATACGAACGGTGGTCGTGGACCGCGCCGTTCCGCCGAAAACCGGGGCCGGGTTCTACGCCCGGCTCGCCGGGAACCTGCTCTCCCCCCTGCCCTACTCCGTCGCCACACACACCAGCCCGGCGCTGGCCGCGGCCGTGCGCGCCCACGCCCGCGCCAACCCCGTCGATCTGTGGCACTGCGAGTGGACGCCCTACGCCCAAGTGCTGCGCGACGCCCTCGGCCCGGACCTCGACCGCGCCCGCTGGAGCGTGATGGCCCATAATAGACTCGTTGCGCAATAGCGATCGATGGCCTATTCATAGGGTTATGACGAATTACGAGAAATTGCGTCGGAAGCCGTTGTTGTTCCGCATGTTCACGGGGCTCTCGGCCGACGAGTTCGACAAGAGACTCGTTGCGCAATAGCGATCGATGGCCTATTCATAGGGTTATGACGAATTACGAGAAATTGCGTCGGAAGCCGTTGTTGTTCCGCATGTTCACGGGGCTCTCGGCCGACGAGTTCGACAAGGTC
>VGZJ01000134.1 GCA_016872595.1 Planctomycetota bacterium | reverse complement strand
ACCTTGTCGAACTCGTCGGCCGAGAGCCCCGTGAACATGCGGAACAACAACGGCTTCCGACGCAATTTCTCGTAATTCGTCATAACCCTATGAATAGGCCATCGATCGCTATTGCGCAACGAGTCTATTGAAACGGCGCGCGAAATGGTCAGCGACTTGGCCGAGACGCACCTCGCCGCGGTCTCGAACCGGCTCAACGAGATCATGAAGGTGCTGGCGATGATTTCCACGATCGTGCTCCCCATGACGCTGATTGCCGGGGTTTACGGCATGAACTTCGAGGAGAACGTCTGGCCCGACTACAAAAGTGCGAACTGGGGATTTGGGTTCGCCCTCACTCTCATGGCGCTAACAGGGCTGGGGTCGCTGGTGTTCTTCCGGTGGAAGAAGTGGGTGTGACTCGCGCGGCCCTTGTCGGATTCCGTAGCGCCCGTTAGCTTAACGGCTGCGAACCGAACTCGCTGAAAGGGTAGGCACATGGCAAAGGGGCGCAAGAGCCGGATGGACCTGCGGCGCGAGGCGGATGCTCTCGAAGCCCGCAAGCGCGACGAAGAGGCCGAGGGCGAAGAGACCGAAGAGGAAGAGGAAGAAGAGGAAGAGGAGGAGGAAGGCGACGACGCTGAGGCTGACGCCGACGCGGACGCCGACGCCGGGGACGATGCGGAGGGCGGTGACGAGGACGACGGTGGCGACGAGGACGACGAGGACCGGCCGAAAAAGAAGAAGGCTAAGAAGGTCGCCAAGAAGCCAGCGGCAAAAAAGGCCACCACGAAGCGCACGCGCACCCCGAAAGAGGTCCGCACCCGTGCCGTCTGGGTCGTATTCGACAACGCCAGCAAGGTAGTGAAAGAGTTCCCGTACAACCAGAAGGCCGCGGCCGAGGCGCTGCTCAAAGAAAAGCTCGAAGAGAAAAAGACGTTCTATCTCAACCTCGTCAAGCAAGAGATCAAAGACGAGAAGTGACAAACTCGAGAAGCCCAGCGACCGTGATCGCTGGGCCTCGGTCGTTTCGGTATCTGGCCACAGTGAGACCGGTGCTGAACATCTCGTGTAGCTCCGGCCCCACTGAGGCCGGCTACGGCACGCAACATCACTTCCCCGCCACGACCGACTTCTCGCGCAGCAGGGCTTGGACCTCTTCCAGCCGCCAGCCGATCCACAGCACGTTGGGCAGACGGATCGTTTCACGCTCGGCCCCGGACGTCTTAACGATCAGGTCGCCGGAGAAGAACCCCAACAACCAGTGGCGGAACAGGTCGTCGCGTTGCTTCTCGAACACCAGCCCGGTGGTGTCGTAGTTGCGGATCGCTGCGCCTACATGCTCGCACACCTGAATCTGGCCCGGCGTCACCACGATGTACGTCCGCTGGTCGAAGATGAACACCGACACGGCCCACAGCACGAACACCACGGTCGCGATGAACAGGTAGCCGGCCATGTTGATGTAGATGTGCAGGTTCCCCAGCGTGCCGAGCAGCTTGTCCCAGCCGTCCGGGATCAGCGAGATCGAGAGCGCGAGGATCAGCATCATGAGCAGGACGAGGAACGACCACAGCCCGCGGAGCGGCACGTTAGTGATGACCACGGTGAGCAGCAGCACGACGCAGAACAGCGGCCCCATCCACGCCTTCGCCGACACGCGGGTCGGGAAGATGCGCGTGTTCTGCGGGGTCTTCGACTGGTCCACCGCGGAGTTCAGCGACTTCGTTTCCTGCCCCTTCTTCACCGCGATGGTGTACTCCGTGACGTCGGCGCGGGCGGTGCTCGCCACGATGACCTCGGCCGGCACGATCGCGAGCCGGTGGTCTTCCATCCACGTAATGAGCGCCATCGTGAAGCCGAGCAACCAGATCGGCCACCAGTAGAAGAGCATCGAGTGGCTGATGAGGGTGATCTCGCGCTTGGCGGGCGCGGCCGGGACCGGTGCGGAGCCGGGCGGCGGGGCCGGCGGGGTCGGAGCGCTGGACATCGCGGGGGGTACTCGTAGGGTGTGCGGTCGGAGGGCCGCGGTACGACAGGTAGTTCGAGCGCCGCGGGCCAAGATTTTCAACGACGGCGCTAGGCTAGGCAGGGCGCGCCCGCGAGTCAAGCGCCGGGCGGTCAGCGCTCGTCGCCGAACGGGTCGTAGCGCACGCCCACGCGGAACGACTGGTGGCACCTGTTGCAGGCGTTCGCGAGGTTGGCGAGGGCGGCCCGTGCTTGTATGTAGTCCTTCGCCCCGGCCGCGCGCGCCAGCGTCGTCGCGTGCTCGCGTAGGTCGCCCGCGTGCCCCATCCACGCATCTTCGCTGGTGCGGGTCTTCGGCGGGCGCATCAGCAGCAGGTTCCCGGTTTCGGCCAGCAGCAGCGCTTGCCCGCGGGCGAAGGCCCACGCCTCCGCGTCCTTCGGCTTCGCGGCCAGCATCTTCGCCAGAGCCTTGGCGTTCGGGTCGGCCAAACCTTCCATCAGCAGCTTCGTTTCTGCCACGGGTTCGAGGCGCGGGGCCCCCTTGCGTAGCGGCTGCGAGTGCGCCGACGACAGGAACGCCCCGCCGATGCCGACGAGCGCCGCGGCGAACCAGATTCGGAAGGGGGGCATGTCTTTTCCTCCGAGCCGCTTGCGGTTCCGCGCGGCGGTTACACGTCCGGCAGTTCCAGTTGCACGACGCCGTCGGCCTCGTGAACCGGGTACGCCCCGATCTTCACCTTCGGGTTGTCGGCCCACGCGCCGTCGGCGAGCCGGAACCGCCAGTAGTGCCACGGGCACGTGACGCACCCGTCTTCGACGAACCCGCCGGACAGCGACGCGCCCATGTGAGGGCACATGTCATCGATGGCACTCAGCGCGCCGTTGATCCGGAAAATCGCCACGTCCTTCTGCCGGACGTTCACCACCACGCACCCGCCCTCGGGGATTTCGTTCGCCTTCGCCACCGTGATGCGCTGCGCCACTGGCTCGCCCTCTGTGTCCGCATTTAGTGTACCAACCTATCTTAGCCGGTGCTGATGTTAACAGGTGAGTGGGGCCATGCTCGAAGTCGAGATCAAGTACCGCAACGCCGACCGCGCGGCCGTGGTCGCGCACCTGCTCGAATGGGGCGCGGTGCTGACGCAGGACCGCGCCGACGCGGACCTGTACTTCCAAGCCCCCGACCGCGACCTAAAGGCCACCGGCGAGGCGTTCCGGTTGCGCCGCGTCGGGCCGAAGAGCTACCTGACGTACAAGGGCCGGAAGCTCGACACCGAAACGAAGTCGCGCCCGGAAATCGAGGTGCCGCTCGGCGACGGCGTTGCGACCGCCGACGACGCCACGAGGCTCCTCAGTGCGCTCGGGTATACGCCGGTCGTAACCGTGCGAAAGAAGCGCCGCGTGTACGCCTTCGCCCGCGACGGGTTCGAGTTCGAGGCCTGTTTCGACGCGCTCGACGGGATCGGCGAGTTCGTCGAGCTGGAGATAGTGGCCCCCGAAGAACGGTACGCGGAGGCGAAAGCCGCCCTGCTCCGCGCCGCAGACGAGTTGGGGCTGAAGGACGTCGAACCGCGCTCGTATCTGGGGCTGGTCATCGCCGCCCATGCCGCCCAAGGCGGCGCGCCCTGAGCCGGACCCGATTGAAAGACGCGCGAGTCGCACCCTCCACTCGTGAAGTTGATTGACGCGCGGCGCGGACACTGCACGCACCACAACCCGGAGCCTCTCCCATGCGTTCGCGTTTCTCGCGGGCCCTCGCGCTCGCCGCCCTCGGCTTCGTCGCGGGGCCGGCCGTTGCCGCCGACCCGCTCGTGTTCGTCACCGAGTTCGCGGCCGGCGACAAGGGCGGCATCCGCGCCTACGCGTTCGACACTAAAGTGGGCACACTGAAGGCCGTCCACCGCACCGCGGGCGTCGAACACCCGTTCTTCCTCGCACTCTCGCCGGACAAGAAGTTCCTGTACTCGATCCACGCGAAGCAGTTCGGTGGCAAGGAAAACGAGCACGTCGCGGCGTTCGCGTTGGCCGGGCGCACGGGCGAGTTAAAGTTCCTCAACCGCGTGTCGGCCGAAGGCACCGCGGCCTGCTACCTCGATGTAGACGCCACGGGCAAGGCGGTGTTGGTCGCGAACTACACTTCGGGCAGCGTCGCGTCGCTGCCGGTGAAGGCCGACGGCTCACTGGGCGACAAGGCCTCGTTCTTCCAGCACAAGGGCTCAAGCGTGAACGAGAAGCGCCAGAAGGAGCCGCACGCGCACTGCATCGTCGTCAGCCCGGACAACAAGTACGCCTTCGCCGCGGACCTCGGCACCGACCAAATCCTGTGCTACAAGCTCGACCCCGCGACTGCGAAGTTGACGGCCAACGACCCGCCGTTCGCCAAAGCGCCCGCCGGGGCCGGGCCGCGGCACCTCACGTTCCACCCCAACGGCAAGGGCGTTTACGTCATCAACGAACTGCTCAACTCCATCACGGTGTTCGACTACGACAAGGCCACCGGCAAGCTCAACGAGAAGCAGACGCTGTCAACGCTGCCCGCGGACTTCAAGGGCACGAGCTACTGCGCCGACCTGAAGTTCACCCCGGACGGCAAGTACCTGTATGGCACCAACCGCGGGCACGACAGCATCGCCTGCTACCGCGTGAGTGACGACGGCAAACTGACGCTGATCGGCATCGAGCCGAGCTTGGGCAAGGGGCCGCAGAACCTCGCGGTAGCTGGCGGTGCGTGGTTACTGTGCGCGAACATGTCCGGCAACAACCTCGCGGTGTTCAAGATCGACCCCGCGACCGGCAAGCTCAAGCCCGCCGGCGACCCGGTCAAGCACAACAGCCCGTCGTGCATCATGCTCGTGCCATGATTTCCGATCTCCTGTGGCCGGTCTCTGTGAGGCCGGAGCTACACGTTTCGCGTAGCTCCGGCCTCACAGAGACCGGCTACAGAAGCAAGCCGACCCAACGGAGCCTCTCCCATGCGAATCGCTTCCACACTGCTGGTTCTCGCGCTCGCGGCCGACGCGGGCGCGCAAGAGGTCAAGCGCGACATCCCGTACGTCGAGAACGGGCACGAGCGCCAAGTGCTCGACGTGCATTACCCGAAGGACGGGAAGAGCCTGCCCGTCGTGTTCTGGATCCACGGCGGCGGCTGGCAAACCGGCGACAAGAAGGACGTGCAGATCAAGCCGAAGGTGTTCGCCGAAAAAGGCTACGTGTTCGTTGCGGCCAACTACCGGCTGCTCCCCGCGGTCGATATGGGCACTATCGTGCGCGACGTGGCGAAGGCGGTGCGCTGGACTTACGACCACGCCGCTGAGTTCGGCGGCGACCCGAAGCGCCTGCTCGTGATGGGCCATTCCGCCGGCGCGCAGCTCGCGGCCCTGATATGCACCGATGACCGGTACTTGAAAGCGGAGAAACTGTCGCTGGACATCGTGAAGGGTGCGTGCCGGTGGACGGCGACACCTACGACGTGCCCGCGATCATCGCCACCGCGGAGGCGCGCTGGAAGGCCCACGGCCTTCCGTTCGCCAAGTTCGGCCACCGCGAAAAGTTCGGTA
Source organism: Planctomycetota bacterium (assembly GCA_016872595.1). GTDB lineage: Bacteria > Planctomycetota > Planctomycetia > Gemmatales > Gemmataceae > Gemmata. Next base: position 10,700 of record VGZJ01000134.1, on the reverse strand, counting down.
ACGACCCGGAGAGGCACAAGGACTTCTCCGCGGTCACGCACGTCGCGAAGGGGAAGAGTATCCCGCCGTTCTTGGTGCTGTACGTGGCCGGCCACCCAGACGTGACCGCGCAGGCGCAGCGGTTGGGGGCGGTGATGAAGGACGCCGGCCTGCCGGTGACGCTGTTCGGCGCGCGAGAAACCACACACGGCAAGATCAACGCCGACCTCGGCCTGCCGGACGACCCCGCGACGAAAGCCTTGTTCGAGTTCCTCGAGAAGGCGCTGAAGAAGTGACGATCTTGTAGGTCGCAGTCGAGCGAGGCTTCGCGAGCGAGGCCCGACGGCCAGCGCGATTGGCGGATCTGCGAAGCCTCGCTCGACCGCGACCTACAAGAAGCCTCGTCGCTCACTTCTTGGCGATTAGTTCCAGCGCGAGCAGCTTGTCTTTGCCGCGCACGTAGAGCAGCCCGTTGCTCAGAACCGGGGCCGCCCAGCACGGGTACTCCAACCCCGGCACTTCGTACTTGGACACCTCGTCGTACTTCGCCGGGTTCGCCTTGAGCAGCGCGAGGTCGCCGTACTCGGACAGGCTGATGAGGTACCCGTCGATCAGCGTGAGGCTGCACCGCTTCGTGCGGCGTTTCTGCCACTTCACTTCGCCGGTGGCGAGTTCGATGCAGCGGATGTCGGCGTCCTCGGTGTGGCGTCCGCTGGAGCCGTACACGAACCCAGCTTGGTGCACCGGCGTGCTCCAGTGGCACGCCATCGCCTTGTCGCCGGCGTCCTTGTCGGCGTCCGTCCACACCTCTTTCGGCTTGCCGCCCTTGAGGTCGAGGAGCGCCGCGCCGGGGCCGTAGCACTCGGTCAGCAGCACCTTGTCGCCCACGACGACGGGGTTGCTGGCGTTCACGCTCTCTTCGGACCGCGCGCGCCACTTGTAGTGGAACCCGATCTTGCCGGTTTGCGGGTCGAACCCGAGCAACCCGCCGCGGGCGAAGTACAGGCCTGTGCGCTTACCGTCGATGGTGGCGACGACGGGGCTGGAGTAGCTGGCGAGTTCGTTGCCGGAGGCCCACTTCTCCGCGCCGGTTTTCTTGTCGTATGCGACCAGCGCGCTGTCATTGGGCTTGGCGTCGCGCAGGTCCGCGGGTCGCGGCCCCTTCGGGCTGCCACCGACGCACACGATGATGAGGTCGCCGTCGATCAGCGGCACGCTGCCCGCGCCGAAAAAGTTCTGGTGGAAGAAGTGCTTGGCCTTCGTCTCGACCTTCCACAGTTCTTTGCCGGTCGCGACGGCGACGCAGCACAGCACGCCGTCCGGCCCGTAAAGGTAGGCGCGGTCGCCGTCGATGACCGGGCACGCGCGCGGGCCGGGGTCGTAGCCGTAGCGGTCCTCGTACTCGGTGGCGTATTCGTACTTCCAGAGCTGCTTGCCGGTCGCGGCCTCGCGCGCCGTCAAGCGGATGCTGTCGCCGAAGCGGTCGGCGTGGAACAGCCGGCCGTCGGCTACGACCGGGGGGGCGTACCCGCTGCCGAGGTCGCAGTCCCAAACCTTCTTCAACCCCTTCGCGGGCCACGGGCTGATGACACCCTTTTCGGGTGACGAGCCGTCACGCGTCGGCCCGAGGAACGTGGGCCAATCGGTGGCGCGCGCGGCGCACGTGGTCGCGATGGCGAGAACAACGACGGCAAGGAAACGCGGCATCGGCACAGGCTCCACGGGTGCGGCGAACACACACCGACGCTATACGAAAAGGCGCGCGTTCGCAATGGGGTTCGGTTGCCGGCGGCTCCTCCCCAATCCCTCTGGCCGTTACGCTCGTCCTGAGTGTAGCCTGTCGCTGCGTTACGTTTCCCTCTGGAGTCGCGCCAATGAAACGCTTCCTGCCGGCCGTCGCGGTCGCCGCGCTTGTCGGGGTGTGGGCCGTGCCCACCTCCGCCGCGGACCCGAAGGAGCCAGTGCCCGTGAAGCCGCTCGAAGGTCAGGTCTTCGACAAGCTGCTGGAACAGCACAAAGACCTGACCTACGACCAGCTCAAGACGAAGGCCGTGAAGCCGCGCGAGTATAAGGAACTGAGCTTCGACCCCACGAAGGCCGCGCACTTCGACACCGTGAAGACGAAGCTCGGGCTGACCGAAGCGGAACTGGCGATCTTCAAGAAGACCGGGCTGGTGTCGGTCGATCAGAACCGGCGGCACTCGTTCGCCTCCGCGTACTTCCAGATTTACTCCGCGGACCTGCCGGTGTTCGTCTCCACCGACTCGATCATGCACGCGCTGCACAAGTCGTACGACGACATCCTGATGGAAATGGAGCTGTACAGCTTCGTGCCGGCGATCCGCAAGGTGCTGGCCGACGCGCACGCGAAGGCCAGCTCGCCGTACGCAAAGGGCGAGGTGCCGCAATCGGTGCTGGACGTGGACCTCTACCTGACCGTGGCGCGCAACCTGCTCGAAGGCGGCGGCGCGCAAGAGGGCGAACAGCAGCCGAACGGCAAGCCGGTGTGGGACGGCAATCTCAAGATCGCGTCCAACCACGGGCAGGACGCGGCGGCCGGCGAGCTGCTGAACGAGGTGAAGTCGCTGAAGCTGAAAGACCCGCTCGCCGGTTCCGCGCCCACCAAGATTTACGGCGGCGAGCGCTACCCGGATTTCTCGCAGTTCCGCCCGCGCGGGCATTACACCAAGAACCAGTACCTCAAGAACTACTTCCGCGCCATGATGTGGCTCGGCCGCGTCGATTGCGGCTGGAACGTTCTCCCGGTCGAACCGGGCCGCGGTATCAAGGCCGACAGCGACCGCGAACTGACCAACGCGATTCTGTTCTGCAACGCCCTCAAAGACAGCGGCGGACTGAAGACCCTCAAGTCGCTCGACGACATCATCGGGTTCATGGTCGGCCGCAGCGACAACCTCACGGTGTTCGCGCTCCTCGACATCGCGGAAAAGGCCGGGGCGAAGGACGTGACCGGCACTGTGAAGAACCTCGACAAGGTGAAGGACGAGATCAAGACGGGCAAGCACGCGGCGCAGATGATCCGCTCGCAGCTCGTACTGTCGAACCCCGGCGACACCTACAAAGTGCCCCCGCCCGGCGTGTTCCAAGTGTTCGGCCAACGTTTCATCATCGACTCGTTCGTGATGTCGCAGGTCGTGTTCGACAGCATCATCTTCAAGAACCAGAAGCAGCGCCGCATGATGCCCGCGGGCCTCGACGTGATGGCCGCACTCGGGAACGAAGAGGCGCTCCAACTGCTCGAACCGGAACTGCGGAAGTGGAACTATTCCGCGAACCTGCTCGCGAGCCGCGACTTCGTGAACTTGCACCCGCCGGCGTACTGGAAAAGCAACCTGTACGTGCTGTGGCTCGACTGCCTCCGCACGCTGCAAAAGGACATGAGCGCCGAGAAGCGGTTCCCGGAGGCGATGAAGTCGAAGGCGTGGCAGATGAAGCAGCTCAACACGCAACTCGGGTCGTGGGCCGAACTGCGGCACGACACGATCCTGTACGCGAAGCAGTCGTACACCGCGCGGCCGACGTGCGAGTACCCGGCGGGCTACGTCGAGCCGTACCCGGAGTTCTACGCCAAGGTGAAGTTCTTCGCGGACGAGGCCGGCAAGCTGTTTGCTGCCGCGGACCTGCCCCCCGACCCGCAGAACGGCGAGTGGCAGAAGGAGATGCAAAAGCGCGTCGTCGCCTTCTTCAAGCAGATGGGCGAGACGGTGGCACAGCTCGAAACGCTGGCAAAGAAGGAACTGGCGGGCGAGGCGTTCACGGACGCCGAGAAGACGTTCATCAAGAAGACGGTGGACGCGCGCGGCGGCGGCAGCGGCCCGCCCCGGTACGACGGCTGGTACCCGAACCTGTTCTACCACCGCAGCGAGTGTAGCGAGTGGGCCCCCGTCGTGGCCGACGTTCACACCGACCCGGACTCGCAGTCGTGCCTCGAAGTGGCCGTCGGCGACGCGATGTTCGGCGTCATCGCAGTCGACAACGACAAGGACCGCATGGTCTACGTCGGCCCGCTGTACTCGTACTACGAGTTCCGCCAGCCGGTCGAGAAGCGCCTGACCGACCCGGAGTGGCAGGAGATGATCTACCAGAACAAACTGCCCGCGCGCCCAGAGTGGACGAAGCCGTTCGTCGCCCCGACGCGGCCTGTGAAGTAGTGGGCAAGAAGGCAGAAGTGTTTGGACCGGATCACAGGATGAACAGGGACGAAAAGAACCAAGTTCTCTTCTTCGTCCCTGTTCATCCTGTGATCCGGTCCAAACACTTCTGTTTGCAACTGGCACTACTTCTTCTTCAGCGTGTCCGCGGTCTTGTCGGGGTACTCCAGCTCCAGTTCCGTCTCGCCCTTGAACTTCACCGTGAAGTCGTGCTCGATCTTCTGCTCGTTGAGCGCGAGCTTCACGCTCAACTTCTTGCCGTCGAGCTTGTAGGTGCCGGTGAGTTTGGTGGCCTTGCCGTCGAGCGGCACAAGGGCCGTCATCTTCCCGTCTTTGGTGAACTCGACCGTCGAGCCGACGGGCGTTTCGCCCCCGGACTTGGTCACTTCCCATTTGCCGATTAGCTTCGGGGTGTCGTCGGCGCGGGCCGCGCCCAAGTCGACCAAGAGGGCCAACACCGCCGCGGAGATTAGCTTCATGAGGAGACTCCTTTTTCGATCACTCGCGAAGCCGCGGCTCTACCGCCCGTGGCGCTTCTGGAGATACGCGGCGAGGTCATGGCCGAGGTCAGCGTCGGCGCGGAACCGCACGTAGTCAATCTCCAACCGGCGGCACCCGGCTTCAATCGCTTCGGCGTGCGCCGCGAACGCTTTCAGGTACGTGTCGCGAATACCCTGCGGGTCGGTCAGCACCTCGGGCATCCCTTCCAGCCCTTTGAACAGCGTCGTCTGGCGGAAGGGGAAGTCGATCTCGGCCCCGTCGAGCGTGTGGAACAGCACGACCTCGTGCTTCTGATAGCGAGCATGTTGGAGCGCGGCGAGCAGGTCGGGCACGTCGTCGAGTAGATCACTGAACACGAGGACGACCCCGCGGCGGCCGGTGCGCCCCGCGAGTTCGTCCACGCCGCGCGCGATCCCGCCCACGTCGGGGAACGGCCCGGTCGCCATCGCCCGGCACGCCTCGCGGAGCTGGCTCATCTGGCCGCTGGGCCGGAGGAACGCGCGCACCCCGTTCGCCAGCAAGCCGACGCCGACGCTGTCGGCCTGTTGGAGGATCAGGTACGCCATCGCCGCCGCCGCGGTACAGGCGAGGTCGTACTTCGAGCGCGGCCCAGAGGCGTAGGCCATCGACTCGCTGGCGTCCACGAGGAGCCACGCGACGAGGTTGGTTTCCTGTTCGTACTGCTTGAGGAAGTAGCGATCGGTGCGCCCGTACACCTTCCAGTCCATGTGCTTGATGTCATCGCCGGGCACGTACTCGCGGTGCTGCGCGAACTCGACCGCGAACCCGTGCCGCGGGCTGCGGTGCTTCCCGGCGAGGTAGCCCTCCACGAACTCGCGCGCCTCCAGTTCGAGGCGGTCGATGCGCGCGAGGACGGCGGGATCGAGTAGGTTGGTGGACATGACCGTTAGCTACTCCGGCGCGCGCGCCGGCACCAGCGCCAGCAGCTTGCGGACGATCTCGTCGGGCGTGACGCGATCGGCGTCGGCGTTGTAGTTGGTTACGACGCGGTGGCGCATCACGGGCAGGGCCACGGCCTTGACGTCTTCGGTGGCGACGTAGGTGCGCCCGCGGAGCAGCGCGCGGGCCTTCGCCGCGAGGATCAGGTTCTGCCCGGCGCGCGGCCCCGCGCCCCACGTCACGTACTTCTTAACGAAATCCGGCACGTTTGGGTCGGGCTCTTCGCCGTCCTGCGTGCCGGGCCGCGTGAGTCGCGCGATCTTCATCGCGTACTTGATCACGAACGGGGCCGCCGGCACGCGCCGCACCAACTTCTGTAGCTCCAGCAGTTGATCGCCGCTGACCACACGCTCCGGGCGCAGCTTCAGCGTCGAGGTCGTCTGCTCGATGATGCGGTACTCGTCGTCTTCGTTCGGATAGCCGACGCTCACGGTGAACATGAAACGATCTTGTTGCGCCTCGGGCAGCGGGTACGTACCTTCCTGTTCGATGGGGTTCTGCGTCGCCAGCACGAAGAACGGGTCCGGCAGCGGGTGCCGCACGCCGGCCACCGTGACCTGCTTTTCCTGCATCGCTTCGAGGAGCGCCGATTGCGTCTTCGGCGGCGTGCGGTTGATTTCGTCGGCGAGGACAACGTTCGCGAAGATCGGCCCGGCCATGAACTCCATGTCGCGCGTTCCGAGGACGCGGTCCTCGCGCATCATCTCGGTGCCGGTGATGTCCGAGGGCATCAGGTCCGGGGTAAACTGCACGCGGTTGAAGGTCAGGTTCATGCTGTCAGCGAGCGTGCGGATCATAAGCGTCTTCGCCAGCCCCGGCACGCCGACCAAGAGCGCGTGACCCTGCGCCAAAAGCGCGATGAGCAGCAGCTCCATCACGTCGCGCTGACCGACGATGACCTTCCCGCACTCGTCGAGGATGCTCTCGCTGGCGGCGCGCAGGCGGTCCACCGCACTCGCGTCCTCGCCGCCCAGCCCCACGGGTTCCGCTCGAACGGGCATACGCACCAGAGGACAGAGGAGCGAAGAGTCTCACCACAAAGGCACAAAGGTCACACAAAGGAACACAGAGAAGGCGACAAAAGGTCAGAAGGAGAGGCAGAACAACGGAGCGTTTTCACTCTCTACTCTGCCTTCTCTGTGTTCCTTTGTGTGACCTTTGTGCCTTTGTGGTGAGACTCTTCTGCCTTATTTAATCCAAACGACGCGGTCGCCGGTGGCGATCACGGCCGCGCCCGCGGTCAGGTGGGCGGTCAGGGCCGGGCCGCGGGTGGGCACGTCGAACCGCGCGAGCTGCTTGCCCGTTTCCGGGTCGAGAAGCAGCACCGGCGCGGCGCGCCCCACCCAGCTATCGTACAGCGTTCCGGCGAGCGCGGGGAGCCGCCACACGAACGGTTCGCGCACGAACGACCGCGCCAACCGGTCGAGCACCGCGGTCGTCGGCTCGTCGCGTATCGCCCCCGCGGGGTACACGAGCAGCCCCGACTTGCCCGCGCGCACCACCCAGCCGGCGGCACTCGCGCCCGGCAACTCGACCTCCCACGCGGTCTTGCCGGTCGCCAGTGCGAGAGCGAGGAGTTTGTTCGCGGCCGGGACGTAGGCGCGGTCGGCGTCGGCGTCGGCCGCCGTCAGGTCGACGCGGTCGGCGTCGGCGAACGCCGGGCCGCGCGACCACGTCGCCTTGCCGTCGGTCGCGCCGGCGCGCTCGATCTCGATGCCGTTGTTCCGCCGCACCGCGACCAGCACGACTTCGCCGCGGGCCCACACCTGCGCCGGTTCGCCGGTCAGCCCGTCGTCGCGTTCGACCTCGAACGCCCACTTCACGCGCCCGCCGAGTTCGATGAGGCGCACCAGCCCCGACCCGTCGGCGAGAAGGAGGCGACGGTCGAATGCTAGCGGGGCCTGCGGCCACGGCCCGCGCGCGGTCTGGTCGCCTAGTGCCGGTTGTACGACGGGTCGCCCCGTGCGTAGGTCGATGAACCAGCGCCGGCCATCCGAGCGCTGCGCGACCACGAACTTACCGTGTACGGCGAACTGCGGCCAGAACCGCGGCGCGCCCGCGAACCGCCCGTCCTCGAACCCGGCGCGGCCGGCGCTGTTCAGCACCCACGCGACGCGCTGCGCGTCGAGGTCGAGCGCGATCATGTGATACTCGCCGACGCGCGCCAGCAGCCACGGCCCAGCAAGGACGAACGACGACAGGTGCGGCGCGTCCGACTCTCCGGCACGGCGGGGGCGGCTGTGAGCGCCGTCCGGCAGCCGATAGGTATCGGGCACGCGGAACACCCACAGCGGCTCGCGGCCCGCGCCATACACCGCGACCGCGAACGGGCCGGCGGCCACAAAACCGGAGCGAAGTTCGGCCGCGTGCGAGAACAGGTCGGCCGGGGCGAAGTTGGCGACCGCGCGGCGGTCGAGCGGGACCGCAAGCAGCGCCTTCGGCCCGGCCGCGAACACGTGCTTCACCCCAGTCGCGCCGGGGATCGAATGTAGCGGTGCAACTGCCGGAGGCAGTTTCAGCGTGTGCGCGAGTTCCGAATCCTCGGTCACCGCGTGTTCAACGAGAGCGCTCGCGGTGGCTGTCGGAAGCGAACCGGGCGCGGGCGAGCGGCCCAACCACCGATGGAGGAACGCTTCCACCGTGATCGGCACGCCGTCTGGCGCGAGTACCCACTCGCCCATCAGTTCCGGGCGGAGTGCGGCGCGAACCTCGGGCGCGAGCCGGGCGAGGTCCGTTGCAGGCGGCGCGAGCTGGAGCGCGCGCGCCGCGGCCCACGCCCGTAGCGGCGCGGGCAGGTCGCCGGTCGCGACTTCGGCCAGAATCGCGAGCGCGTTCGACACGTTCCCCGCGAGTAATTCGCGCTCGGCCCGGTCGGTGCGCGCGTCGAACCGCTCGCGCGGCGTCGCGTCCGGCAGCGGGTCGGTCGTGTCCGATTCGGCGCGGAAACCCCAGACCTGCGTGCCCGTGACGACGACGAGGACGCCGTTCGCGTAGGCGAGGTGACCGTAGATCTTCTGCCGCGGACCGGGGCGCGGGTTCGGCGTCCCGCCGCGCGCGGGCCGGCCGTCGCGCGCGTCGAGCAGGTACAGGCCGTCGCGCGACGGCCACAGGATCGCGTCGTCGGTGACGAGCGCCTGCCCGTGGCTCAGCGTCCCGTGTGTGTCTTGAATCCAACCGCCGTCGGTGGCGCGGGGCGAGCCGGTGGCGAGGTTAAGCGCGCGCAGGCTCCGCACCGGCCCGGCGACCGCGACCACGAGCCGCCCGCGCGACACGCCGAGTACCTTCACCCCTTCGACCGGACCGGACTCCCACACGCGCGCGCCGGTTTCGGTGTCGAGGGCGTACACGCGCTCGCCGTCCGCGGGGGCGATGAACACACGCCCGCCGAAGGCGACCGCGGGTGCGGGGTCCGCGCTCTCACCGGGCGCGGCCTTCTTTGCGCGCGGGTAGCGGAAGCCCCACGCGCGCCGCCCGGTCGCGGCGTCCACCGCCACAACCGCACCGGTGTTCGAGCAGAACACGACGTGCCGCCCGGCGAGCGTCAGAAGTTCTTGGCGCGTGCGGTCGTTGCCCTTCGCCGCGTCGCACAGTTCGACGGTCCAGACGGGGCGTGGCGCGGCGTCGGCCGGGTCGAAGCACGCGGCCACTTGCACCACGCGCGCGCCCTCGAACTTGGTGTAAACGGCCCAAAGCTTTCGTCCGCTCACGACCGGCGCGCCTTCCCAAACCGCAGGCGTCTTGGGGTCTTCGGGCGGGGCGAGCCGCCACAACTCGGCCATCTCGCCCTGCTTGGGGCGCAGGCACACGAGGTACGACTTCGTGCCGGCCCCGTTGGGCACCGGCGCGCGAACCGCGGCCGGGCCGACGCGCGCGTAGAGCAGCCCGTCGGCCGCGGTGAGCGTGCAACTGAAGTCGCCGGGCGGCACGTCGCGCAGAAGCGCGATCTCGTCGCGCCGGCGCGAGGCCCCGGTTCGTAGGTCGAAGCCGTATAGATGCGAGCCGTTGGCGACGAACACTTCGCCGTTCACGATGACCGGGTGGCCGAACGGTTGGGTGCCCGCGCCGGTGACGGTCAGCGGCTTGTCCGCGGTGGTCCACGTCGGGCGACCGGGCCACGCGCTCGGGATGCCGCCGGGCACGCGCGCCGTGCGGTCCGGGCCGCCGCCGAACGTGGGCCACGCGGTTCCGCTGGTGGCGTCCGGGGCGAGCTTCGGCGGCGCGTCGAGGAGCGCGGCCAGTGCGTCGATCAGTGGTCCGGTTCTGCCCGCGAGAGTGCCACTCGCGGTCGGGTGCTTGGCCTTGAACGCGGCCACCTCTGCCTTCGCGCGCGGGCCGTCATTTTGGAAGATGACGGTGAGCGCGACGCGGGCGCGCACAAGTGCGGCGTCGGCCTTCGAGTTCGGGTACACTACGTCCGCGCCGGCGTCCGGCAGGAGCCTGCGCCACTGCGTTTCGGCCGCGCGAAACTCTCCACGCTCGAAAAGAAATTCGCCCAAGAGCATGAGCGCGTCGCCGGTCGGGCGCGAGGCGAAGTACCGGTCGAGGAGTGCCCAGAGCGGGCGCGGGTCGCGGTCGCGCGCGGCCTGTTCGAGGAGCCGCTTCGCCGGCTGGTCGGTGCGGTCTTGGTAGGCCTTGAGCACGTCCGGCGGGAGCTTGACGATCAGCCCGTGTGCGACCCAGCGGGCGGCGCGGTGACGATACGAGTCGAGCGCAATGAGGTCGTCCGGCACTTCGTCGAGGATGCGCTGGAGGTCGTCTGCGGCGTCCGCCGCCTTGCCGCTTAGCAGCTTGTGTTCGGCCTCGGCGAGCCGCTTGCGGGTCTGGGCCGACTCGCCGCGGAGCGCGGCCGGGTCCGGGGGGGGCGCGGGGGCCGGTTGCCCGGTCGCGGCCGACGCGAGGAGCATTACCAACGGCAGTGCGGCGCGCGCGGCCCGGTTCATAGAATGACGCCCGTGAGCTGACTCCGTCTCATTGTTGACATTCCGCCCCGAAGCACAAGCGCCGCGTGCGCACTTTTTTCGCCCCCTTCTACTATGCCGCACTCCCGCACCGCTCTCGTTCTCGTCGTTCCGGTCGCGCTGGCCGCGG
>VGZJ01000133.1 GCA_016872595.1 Planctomycetota bacterium | reverse complement strand
GTCGTCACACGGTGATGATGAAGAACGTCGCCGGACTCCACAACCGGATGTACGGGTAACGACCACACAGGATCGTCTGGCCGAAGTGCGACTGAACCAACACCTATTGCGCAACGAGTCTATTATCGCGACCGCGGCCCGAACCACAAGCGGGGGGCCATTTGGCCCGCGCGGAATGTGTCTAACTTCCATTTAGTAAATCTCCTTTACAAATCGTCGCGGGTCGCCTACCCTTTCCAGCATGTCCGCGATCACCACCATCGGGCCGGCGCTGGTTGGGAGGCTGAACGAGCGCCAAGTGCTGCGCGTGCTGCAAGCCCGCGGGCCGCTGTCGCGCGCCGACGTGGTGCGCGAGAGCGGGCTGAGCGCGCCCACCGTGTCGAAGGCGGTCGCGTCGCTCATCGGGGCCGGGCTGCTCGAAGAGGCCGACGCGCCGGAACTCGCGCGGGGCCGACCCGCGCCGCGGCTGCGGCTCGCCACCGAGCGCGCGCAGGTACTGGGCGTCGTAGTCGATGTGGGGCACTGCGAGGTCGTGTCCGCGGGGCTGGGCGGCGAGTTGCACGACGGCGCGCACGCGATCCCGACGCCGCCGACCTACGCGAAGTTGCTGAACGCGCTGGAGGCCGCGGTGCGGCGGCTGATGGCGAAGGCCCGCGTCCGCACGCTCGGCCTCGGCCTGAGCCTGCCGGGGTTGGTCGATTACCGACGCGGGTGCGGCGTGCTGTCGCCCAACGTGCCCATCACCAACGGGCGCTGCCCCGCGGCCGACCTCGCCGCGCGCCTCGGCGTCGAGTGCGTGCTACTGCAAGAGTCGCACGCCCTGTGCCTCGCGGAGCGGCACCACGGGTTGGCGAAGGGCATGGACGATTTCGCGCTGTTGGACGTTGGCGCGGGCGTGGGATTGGGGATCATAAGCGGCGGGCGGCTGCTGAAGGGGCGCTCCGGGCTGGCCGGCGAGATCGGCCACATCACCGCGGTCGCGAGCGGCGGGCGCACGTGCGGTTGCGGCAACACCGGGTGCCTCGAAACGGTCGCTAGCGATTCGGCGCTGGCGTGGCACGCTTCGCAGAAACTCGGCCGCGCCGTGGACGTGGACGAGGTCATCGAACTGGCGAAGTCGGGCGCGGTCGATTTGCGCGCGGAGCTGCGCGAGGTGGCCGGGTTCGTGGCGGTCGCGGTCGCGGCGGTCATCAACCTGTTCAACCCCGCGACCGTGTTCATCCACACGCCGCTGTTCGAGATCGACGCCAGCTTGTTCGAGGAAGTCGTAACGAAGGCCCGCGCGCGGGCGCTGCCGCCGTCGTTCGCGGAGTGCAACATCGTGCGGGCGAAGGCCAGCAAGCGCCAAGGCGCGGTCGCCGGCATCATCCAGCACCTGACGGACTCACTGGCCCCCGATGTCGTTTGAGAAAACAAGATTGATCCGCAGATTTCGCAGACGGACACAGATTTCAAAACAGGGAACGAGTTGGAATTGAGTGCCACGTATTCTGTCTTCCAATCTGTGCCCATCTGCGAAATCTGCGGATGAAAATCTCCACCGTGGAGCAGTCGTGCGGTTCGTTCTCTCCCTGATCGCGGTCGCGTTCGCGTCGGCGGCGTTCGGCGCGGAGCCGGAGCCGGCGAAGCTCAAGGTGCTGTTCCTCGGCGACACCGCTGGGCACCGGCCCAATGATCGCTTCAAGCAGCTCCAGCCGGTGTTCGCCAAGCGCGGCATCGAGCTGACCTACACCGACAAGCTCGATGATCTCAACGCGAAGACCCTCGGCGGGTACGACGCGCTGATGATCTTCGCCAACCACACCAAGATCAGCGCCGAGCAGGAGAAGGCGCTGTTGGAGTACGTGGAGAGCGGGAAAGGCTTCGTGCCGGTTCACTGCGCGAGTTACTGCTTCCTCAACTCGCCGAAGTACATCGACATGGTCGGCGCGCAGTTCCGTAGCCACGGCACCGGCACGTTCCGCACGGACGTGGTGAAGCCGGATCACGCGATCATGAAGGGCTTCACCAGCTTCAAGAGCTGGGACGAGACCTACGTTCACACCAAGCACAACCCCAAGGACCGCACGGTTCTGGAAGTGCGCGCCGAGGGCGAACTGAAAGAGCCGTGGACGTGGGTGCGCGAACAAGGCAAGGGGAAGGTCTTCTACACCGCGTGGGGGCACGACCAGCGTACGTGGGGGCACGCGGGGTTCCACAACCTGCTCGAACGCGGGGTGCGCTGGGCCTGCGGCCAAGACCCGGCCCTCGCGGGGAGCTACGTCGAACCGCTCGACACCAGCAAGCCGGAGATCACGAAGGTCGCGAAGGACGCGAAGCCGTTCGAGTACGTCGACGCGAAGGTGCCGTTCTACCCGGCGCGCGGCGGCAAGGGCGGGCCGCTCTCCAAGATGCAGAAGCCGCTTTCGGTCGAAGAGAGCCTGAAACACATCGTCACGCCCGTTGACTTCGAGGTGAAAGTCTTCGTGACCGAGAAGGAGTTGGGCGGCAAGCCGCTCGCGATGGCGTGGGACGAACAGGGCCGGTTGTACGTGTCGGTGACGGTCGATTACCCGAACGACCTGCAACCCGCGGGGCGCGGCAACGACAAGATTCTGCTGTGCGAAGACACCGACGGCGACGGCAAGTGCGACAAGGTGACGACGTTCGCGGACAAGCTCAGCATCGCCACCAGCGTGCTCCCCTACGCCGGCGGGTTGATCGTCCACCAAGCCCCGGTCACGCTGTTTCTCAAGGACACCAACGGCGACGGCAAGGCCGACGTGCGGCAGGAGCTGTTCCGCGGGTGGAGCACGGGCGACACCCACGCCGGGCCGAGCAACCTGCACTACGGGTTCGATAACTGGGTCTACGGCGCGGTCGGCTACGCCGGGTTCAACGGCACCGTCGGCGGCGAGCGCCACAGCTTCCGGCAGGGCTTCTACCGCTTCCGCGTGGAAAGAGAACAGGGGGCTGAAGCCCCCCACTCGCCACTCAAAGTGACGAAGCTGGAGTTCCTGCGCAGCACGAGCAACAACACGTGGGGGCTGTGCTTCGACGAATCGGGCGAGCTATTCGGCAGCACCGCGAACGGGTGCCCGCTGGTTCACATGCCGATCCCGAACCGCTACTACGAGAAGGTTCGCGGTCTGTCGCCGAGTGTGTTGCAGAACATCGCGGCGGACAACCACATCGAGCCGATCACGGACAAGGTGCGGCAGGTGGACTGGCACGGCGGGTTCACGGCCGCGTCGAACGTCTCGATCTACACCGCGCGCACCTACCCGCGCGAGTACTGGAACCGCACGGCGTTCATCAGTGAGCCGACCGGCCACCTGACCGCGACCATGACCCTCAAACCAAATGGCACGAGCTTCAAGGCCGACTACGGCTGGAACCTCGTGGCGAGTGACGACGAGTGGGTCGCGCCCATCGATGCACAGGTCGGCCCGGACGGGCACATGTGGGTGATCGACTGGTACAGCTTCATCGTGCAGCACAACCCGACGCCGGCCGGGTTCAAGAACGGCAAGGGCAACGCCTACGAAACGGAACTGCGCGACAAGACGCACGGCCGCATCTATCGCGTCGTGTACAAGAAGGCGAAGGACGAGAAGCCGTTCACGCTGAAGGGCGCGAAGCCGGAAGAGTTGGTCGCGGCGCTGAAACACCCGAACATGACGTGGCGGCTCCACGCGCAGCGGCTGCTCGTGGATCGCGGCAACGCCGACGTCGTGCCCGCGCTCACGAAGCTGATCGAAGACAAGACCGTTGACGAAACCGGCCTGAACGCGGGCGCGGTTCACGCGCTGCGCGCGTATGCCGCGCTCGTGCGGTTTGACGACGCTGACAACAAGACCGCGGTCCCGGTGTTCCGCGCGGTCCTGCACCCGTCGGTCGCGGTTCGCCGCACGGCACTCGAATCTGCGCCCCGTACGGAGAAACTGTTCAGCCTGCCGACGACGTTGTTCACCAACGAGGCCGACGCGCGTGTCCAACTCGCGGCCGTTCTCGCCGTGAGCGAGATGCCCGCGTGCGATAAAGGCGGTCAGTACACCACTGGGTTCTACCACAATGCCGCACGATACTCGGCCCCGGGTCTCGCGGTGCCGCTCGTCGCCGCCGCCACCGCTCACGACCGGTACTTCCTGTTTCACGCGGTTGAGCTGCCGGGCACCAGCGCGGGCGAGTCGATGCTCGAAGCCGCGGCAAAATCCTACGCGAGCAAGGGCGGGGACGAGAACCTGTCGGCGATTCTCTCCCGACTACCCGGGCGCGCGTCCGGCGCGGTAGTCGTCGCCGGGTTCGCCGCCGGTTGGCCCGCGGGCAAGACCGCGGCGCTCACGCCCGAAGGCGAGAAGGCCATCGGATTGCTTCTTGCCCAACTCCCCGCCGCGTCGCGCGGGCGGTTGCTCAAGCTCGCGTCCACGTGGGGCGTGAAGGGGATCGACGCGCAGCTCGCGGAGATCACGAAGGCCGCGTTCGCCACACTCGCCGATGCGAAGGCGAAGGACGCCGACCGCGTCAGCGCGGCGCAACAGGTGATCGAGTTCCAACCGGACAGCGACGACACGGCCAACAAGTTGCTCGCGGCGGTCACGCCGGAATCGTCGGCGGAACTCGCGAACGGAATCTTCGAGGCGCTTTCGCAATCTAAAGCAAAGGGTGTGGGCGTCGCGGTGGTGGCGAAGCTGAAGGACTTGCCGCCGAGCGCGCGGCCGGCGGCGCTGCGCCTCGTGCTCGCCAAGACCGACTCCGCGAAGGCGTTCCTTGATGCGGTCGAGAAGGGCACGCTGCGGTTCGACATGCTCGCGCTCGACCAGCGCACGGCGCTGGCGTCGCACCCGGATACGGGCCTCGCGGATCGCGCGAAGAAGCTACTGGCGCAGGGCGGCGGGCTGCCCAGCCCCGACCGGCAGAAGGTGATCGAGGAGTTGAAAACCGCGCTGCACAAGGCCGGGAACGTCGAGAACGGCAAGAAGATGTTCGTCGCCCACTGCGCCAAGTGCCACAAGCACGGCACCGAGGGCACGACCATCGGCCCGGACCTGACCGGCTTCGGCGTTCACCCGCGCGAGGAACTGGCGATTGCCATCCTCGACCCGTCGCGCAGCGTCGAAGGGAACTTCAAGCTGTATCGCGTCACGACCGCGGACGAGCGCACCATCCTCGGTATCCTCGGCGCGCAAACGGGCACCACGACCGAGATTATCGACGCGGAGGCCAAGAAACACGCCATCGCCAAGAGCGACATCGTGAGCATGAAGGAGACGGACAAGTCGCTGATGCCCGAAGGCTTCGAGAAGATCATGAAGCCGAACGAGTTGGCGGATTTGCTGGAATTCTTGTCGCAGAAGGGCAAGTTCGTTCCGCTGGAACTGAGCAAGGTCGCGACCGTCGTCAGCACGAAGGACATGTTCTTCGACGCCGGCGGCACGACGGAGCGGATGATCTTCCCCGACTGGAAGCCGAAGGTGTTCGAGGGTGTGCCGTTCGTGCTGGTCGACCCGGCGAAGGACACCGTGAAGAACGCGATCATGCTCAACGGCCCGCAGGGGAAGATTCCGCCGCTGATGCCGAAGAGCGTGAGCCTACCGTTCAACGGCAAGGCGAAAGCGATCCACCTACTGAGCGGCGTGAGCGGGTGGGGCGCGCTCGACCCCGCGACTGCGCAGAAGACGCTGTCGATGATCGTCCGCATCACCTACGACGACGGGAAGACGGAGGACCACGAGCTGCGCAACGGCGTCCACTTCGCGGACTACATCCGCCGTGTGGACGTGCCCGGCTCGAAGTTCGCTTTCGCGCTGCGCACGCAGCAACTGCGCTACCTGAGCGTCAACCCGAAGCGCCCGGACGCGGTGGTGAAGACGATCGAGTTCGTGAAGGGCACCGACCGCAGCGCGCCCATCGTCATGGCGGTCACGGTGGAATCGCCGTGACCCGTGGCGAGCGGGGGCGTCAGCCCCCTGATACTGAAGCGAGTAGAATGAGCCTTATTGAATCGTTGACGCATCAGGGGGCTGACGCCCCCCGCTCGCCTTGAGGATTCCCATGACCACACGCTGCCTCGCACTCGCCGCGCTTGCCGTTGGGCTGTTCGCCGTCGCGCCGGGCGTGCGCTCGCGCGCGAACGACGACAAGAAGCCCGAACCCGCGCCCAAGTTCTCTGCGGCGCAGGTCGAGTTCTTCAAGAAGGACGTGCTGCCCGTTCTCACACAGAACTGCCTCAAGTGCCACGGGGACGAGCCGGGCAAACTCAAGGGCGGCCTCGACCTGTCCACGCGCAAGGGCACCCTCGACGGCGGCGAAACCGGCCCGGTCGTCAATCTCGCCAAGCCCGCCGACAGCCTGCTCCTCAGGTTCATCCACTACAAGGACGAGAACCACAAGATGCCCCCGAAGGGGAAGATGTCCGATAAGGACATCGCCACGTTGGAGAAGTGGGTGAAGGACGGGCTGCCGGTTTCGGACGACCGCATCGGCGGCGGCGGCGTGAAGCCCCCGCCGAAGGGCGGGCAAGACGGGAAGCGGTACTGGGCATACCAGCCCGTGAAGAACCCGCCCGCGCCCGGGGTGAAGGCGAAAGAGTGGGTGAAGAACCCGATTGATGCGTTCGTCCTCGCCAAACTCGAAGCGAAGAACCTGAAGCCGGTCGCGCCCGCGACGAAGGCCGCGCTGATCCGCCGCGCCACTTACGACCTGACGGGCCTGCCGCCCACGCCCGAAGAGGTCGATGCGTTCGTGAACAGCACGGACGCCGACGCCTACGAGAAACTGCTCGACAAGCTGCTCGCGTCGCCGCAGTACGGCGAGAAATGGGGCCGGCACTGGCTCGACGTGGTGCGGTTCGGCGAGACCAACGGGTACGAGCGCGACGGCCCCAAGCCCTACGCCTACCGCTACCGCGACTACGTCATCAAGAGCTTCAACGCCGACAAGCCGTACACGCAGTTCATCAAGGAACAGATCGCCGGCGACGAGATGCCGGGCCACAACCCGGACGCGGTGATCGCCACCGGGTTCTACCGGCTGGGCATCTGGGACGACGAGCCCGCGGACCCGCAGCTCGCGGTGTTCGACGGGTACGACGACATCGTCTCCACCATCGGGCAGGGGTTCCTCGCCACCACGTTCAACTGCGCCCGGTGCCACGACCACAAGGCCGACCCGATCCCGGCCGCGGACTACTACAAGTTGGTCGCGTTCATCCGCGACGTGAAGCCGTACTCGAACGACCGCAACGTGCGCTCGGCCAACAGCCTCAGCGACATCACCCCGCCCGACCAGCGGCAGGTGTACGAGGCCGACCTGAAGAAGCGCGAGGCCCGCGTCGCGGTACTGAAGAAGATGATGGAGGCGATTGAAGACGAGATCATCAAGACACTGCCGGCCGAAGACCAGCGCGCCGCGGAGGGCATCGACCGGCCGCAAGTGGTGGACAAGAAGGTGATCCCGCTGCTGAAAGGGAAGCAGAAGGACGACTACAACGCGATGAAGGCCGAGCGCGCGGAACTGAGCAAGAAGCCGGCCCCGCCGGGCCAGCAACTCGCGCTGTCGGTGAACAACTGCGACCGGAACCCGTCACCGACCCACATTCTCGTGCGCGGCAGCCCGCACGCGAAGGGCAAAGAGGTGAAGCCGGGGTTCCCCGAAGTACTCGGCCTGCCGGACCCGGTGATCCCCGCGCCGCAACCCGGCGCGAAGGCCAGCGGCCGGCGCACGGTGTTGGCGGACTGGATCGCGTCCGAGAAGAACCCGTTCACCGCGCGCGTGTTCGTGAACCGCGTGTGGCAGTACCACTTCGGCCGCGGCATCGTGCCCACCGCGAACGACTTCGGCAAGCTCGGCGAACAGCCCACGCACCCGGAGTTGTTGGACTGGCTCGCGTCCGACTTCATGGCCGGCGACTGGAAGCTGAAGCGGTTCCACAAGCTCATCATGCTGTCGGCCACCTACCAGCTTTCGAGCGCCGGCGACGACGCGAACCTGAAGGCCGACCCGTCGAACGCGCTCCTGTGGCGGTTCAACATGCGCCGGCTTTCGGGCGAAGAGGTCCGCGACTCGATCCTGACCGTGAGCGGCTCGCTGAACCTGAAGCAGTTCGGGCCGAGCACCTACCCGAAGATCCCGCGCGAGGTGCTCGCCGGCCAGTCCGTGCCGGGGCAGGGCTGGCCCACGTCGCCGCCGGAAGAGGGCAACCGGCGGAGCGTGTACGCGCACGTCAAGCGCTCGCTGCGCGTGCCGATCCTCGTGGGCTTCGACCAGCCGGACCCGGACAGTAGTTGCCCGGTGCGCTACGTCACCACGGTGCCCACGCAATCCCTCGGCCTGCTCAACGGCGAGTTCGCCAACGAACAGGCCGAAGCGTTCGCGCGGCGGCTCCAGAAGGACGCGCCGAACGACCTGACGGCGCAGGTGAAGTTGGCGATCCGCCTGACGACGGGCCGCACGCCGCCCGCGGCCGAGGTGAAAGCGGACGCGGCGTTCGTCGAGCGGTTGAAGGACAAGCACAAGCTGACCGACGCGCAGGCGCTGGCCCGGTTCTGCCTGTTGTGCCTGAACGCCAACGAGTTCGTGTACCTCGACTGACCGCCCGGCTGGTACGATGACGGAACGGAGGACGCGACCATGAACCGGCTCGCACTCGGTGCACTCGCGGCGGCGCTCGCGGCCGGCCTCGGTACGGCCGCGCCGGTGCCGAAGGACGCCAGCAAGCCCGACCCCACGCCCGACCTCAAGGTCGCGTTCGACACCGCGGCCCGCGCGGTCAAGGCCGAGAAGTGGCCCGGTGAGGAAGACGAGCGGTTGCTGAAGAATACCGCGCGCGTGGTGTTCGAGCGGGCGCTCAAGGCCGCGGCTCTGAAGCCGCGCGCGCTGCCGGTCGATTACGAGAAGTTGACCAAACTGAACGTGGCCGGCGAGTACGCGGGCAACCCGCTGAACAACAACTTCCTCATCGCCGGCACCGTGGCGCGCGGGTCCGCCCGCGACTCGGTGATCTTCGCCAGCGGGCACGTGCAACTGACGATTGTGGAGAACTGCGTGATCGTCGCCCCGAGTGTGCGGGTGAGTACCGCGTACAACTGCGTGATCGTGTCCGGCGAGAACCTGAAGCTGTTGAGCGCGCGCCGCCGGCCCAACGGGGGCGAAGGGTCCGTGCTGGTATCGGGCAAGTGGATCCGCGCCACCACGCTCGACGGCGCGGTGTGCCACGTGATCGCGCCCGGCACCGACCCGTCCCCGGACGACCCGAAGGGCGCGGTCGCGGGCGCGAAATACTTCGCGATTCAGGCCACCCGCGGCGAGGGCTCGATCTTCCTGAACGAACCGGCCGCGGCCAAACTCACGCTCACGAAAGAAGCGACCCACCTGCCGCCCAAGTTCCCGCTCGTGAAGTGACCGCGCCCGCCCCGACCGGAGTGAACACGTGACGCGATTCGTACTCTCGGCGCTCGCACTTGGGGCGCTCGCGGCCCTTCCGGGGGCCGCCGCGCCGGTGCCGAAGGACGCGGGCAAGGGCGACCCCACGCCCGACCTCAAGGCCGCGTTCGACACCGCGGCCCGCGCGGTCAAGGCCCAGAAGTGGCCCGGCGCGGACGACGAGCGGCTGCTGCGGGACACCGCGCGCGTCGTGTTCGAGCGCGCGCTCCGGGCCGCGGACCAACAGCCCCGCCCGCTGCCGGTCGAGTTCGACAAGTTGACGAAACTCGACGTGACCGCGGAACACAAGGGCAAACCGCTGAGCGACAACGTGCTCATCACCGGCACCACGGCCCGTACCGACGTCAAGAACTCGATAATCTTCGCCAGCGGGCACGTGCTCGTCTCGAACGTGGAGAACAGCGTGATCGTCGCCCCGAGCGTGCGCGCGACGGTGGTGACGAACAGCGTCATCGTCGCCGGCGACTACCTGCGACTCGTCAACGCCCGGCGCGCCGACGGCGGGCGCACGGTGCTCGTCGCCGGCCAGTGGCTCCGGGCCACCACGCTCGGCGACGCGGTGTGCCACGTGATCCGCCCCGGCCCCGGCCCGTCGCCGGACGAGGCGAAATCGCGCCCGCGCGACGTCCCGTACACCGCGATCAAGGCGTCCATCATCGGCGGGGGCGTGATCCTCAACGACCGCGCCGCCGCGCAGGGCACGATCAAGGACACGACCTTCGTCGCGCCGAAGGTCCCGCTCGCGAAGTGAGGCCGCGATGCGGTTCCGGTACGACAAGGGCGGGAAGTGGCTCATCGAAACTCGGGGCGCGCTGGCGCGTGGTCAACCTGTGGGAGCTGAACGCGGCCGACTTCCTGCCGCTGACCGACCCCGGGCACGCGCCGTGGGTGCCGCTCGTGAAGATCGACGGTCCGCCGGAAGTGGTACTGCAACAGTGCCACGACGCCATCGACCGCGTCGAAGAAGCCGGGCGGCGCGACCATTCGTTGGGCGTAACGTCGGTGCTGGCGAGTCTGCGGTTCAGCGAAGCGGTGATCGAGAAGCTGTTCAAACCCGAGGGCAAAATGGTCGAAACGCCCATGCTCACCAAGCTGTTCCGCGAGCGCGACGTTGTGCAACTGTACCGGTTGATTCTGGGCGCACTCGAAAGCCGGTTCGGTGCCCCGGTCCCGAACGACGTCTCGGCCGCGGTTCGCGTCATCACGGACGAAGAGCGCCTTCCGGCGCTGCTACCGTCGGCGTACTCGGCCGACACACTCGGCACCTTCCGCGCCGCCCTTGCCCCGCCCGCTAACCCCACCAACTGAGGCTTCCTGCCATGACCGATCACACCGACCGCCAGTTCTGCCGCCGCACGCGGCGCGAGTTCCTGTGGGAAGCCGGGGCCGGGTTCGGCGCGCTCGGCCTCGCGGGGATGGGCCTCGCGCCCGACACGCGCGCGGCCGACGCCCCGAAGGTCGCCACACAGTTCACCAACCCGATGGCCCCCAAGAAGCCGATGTTCCCGGCGAAGGCCAAGGCGGTCATCTTCCTGTTCATGTACGGCGGGCCGAGTCAGGTCGATACCTTCGACGAGAAGCCCGAACTGGCGAAGCTCGACGGCAAGACCATCGACGTGAAGACGTTCGGCCGCGGCGGGCACAAGAACAAGGGCCGCGTCGTCGGGCCCAAGTTCGCGTTCAAGAACTACGGGCAGTGCGGCAAGCGCGTCTCCGACCTGTTCCCGCACGTCGGCTCGTGCGTGGACGACATCGCCTTCCTCCACAGCATGTACGCGGAGTCGCCCATCCACGGCTCCGGCCTGCTGATGATGAACAGCGGGCGGCTCCTCAGCGGCAGCCCGTGCCTCGGCTCGTGGGTCACCTACGGCCTCGGCAGCGTGAACGAGAACCTGCCGGGCTTCGTCGTGATGCTCGACAACAGCGGCGGGCCGATCAACGGGCCGAAGAACTGGTCCAGCGGGTACATGCCGGCCGCGTATCAGGGCGTGCAACTGCGCGCCGACAAGACGCCGATTCACGACCTCGCGCTCCCGCCCGGTACCACGCGCGAGCAACAGCGCGAGCTGCTCGACCGGCTCAAGGAGAAAAACCAAGAGCACCTCGCGACGCGCGCCGACAACAGCGAATTGACGGCCCGTATCGCCAGCTACGAACTGGCGTACAAGATGCAGGAACACGCCCCGGAAGCGGTCGACTTCTCGAAGGAAACCGCGGAAACCAAGGCGCTGTACGGCATCGACGACAAGAAGACGGACGACTTCGGCCGCAAGTGCCTGCTCGCGCGCCGGCTCGTCGAGCGCGGCGTCCGCTTCATCCAGATTTACTCCGGCGGCAACCACAACGACCACAACTGGGACGCCCACGGCGACTTGGTGAAGAACCACACGCTGCACGCCGGCAACACCGACAAGCCCATCGCCGGGTTGCTCAAAGACCTGAAGCGGCGCGGGCTGCTCGACAGCACCGTCGTCATCTGGAGCGGCGAGTTCGGTCGCCAGCCGACGGCCGAGTACGCGCAGGGCACCGGCCGCGACCACAACGCCTACGGGTTCACGTCGTGGATGGCCGGTGGCGGCATCAAGACCGGCGTCAGCGTCGGGAAGACGGACGAACTGGGCAACAACGCCGTCGAAGACCGGCTCCACGTCAAGAACCTGCACGCCACCGTGCTGCACCAGATGGGCCTCGACCCGAACAAGCTGTCGTACTTCTACGGCGGCCTCGACCAGAAGTTGGTCGGCGTCGAAGGCGCGGACCCGATCAAGCAGCTCATCTGAATAGTCGAAGGTCGTAACGTCGAAGGTCGTAACGTCGAAGCCCACCTGCGCGGACGGACTTCGACGTTACGACTTTCGCGCCCGTTATTCGCACGCTTTCAGCATGGAGCGGGTTTCGCGCATGGCGGTGACGACGGCGTTCGACAGCGCCTTCTGGAACGCGGAGGCGCGGGCCGCGGGCCACCCGCGCGAGAGCACCGGGAAGTGCGGGCACGTCACGAGGTTGTACCCGGTGATGTTGTGGTTCCGGTGGACGTGGTTCGCGATCCGCTCGGCCACCGCGACCAGCGCCACCAGTTCGCGGTGCGCGCCCTCGTCACCGGGGCGGTGGTGGTTCAGAATGACCGCCACGAGGCTCGCGGGCAGCTTGTTGCGGGTCGCGAAGTCCGCGCCGATGGTGCTGTGGTCGGTGCCCAAGTGCGCGCGCTCGACCGCGAGCACGTCCTCGGCCTCGTCCCCGGTCAGCAGCGCGCCCAACCCCGGCACGTCCGGGCACTTGACCGCGGCGACCACACGCCCGATGTCGTGGAGCAGGCCCGCGGTGAACGCCACCCCGGACGACGACACCCCCGACTCCTTGCTGATCCCCGACGCGAGCCGGGCCACGAACAGTGCGTGCCGCAGGATCGCGTCGCACCGCTCCTGCACTACGGCCCCGCACCGGTTGTACACGTTCTTCACGCCCATCGTGCTGAGCAGTTTGCAGCACTCCTGAAGGCCCATCCGCAGAACGGCCTGCTGCACCTCTTCGATCACCCGCGCGCCGCGGATCGCGCAACTGTTGGCCGCGCGCAGCACCGCGGCGGCGATGACGCCGTCGTTGCGCACGATCCGCGCTACCTCCGCCACCGACACGTCGGCCTTGTTCACCATCTCCAGTACGCGCACCGTCGTCTCGGACAGGGTCGGGTACGTGTCCACGCGGTCGAGGTCCGTGACAACGACCTTGCCGAGCGCGGCGAGTGCGGACCGGCCCGCTTGCGGCGGCCGGGCGAGGAGCGTTGCGGACATGGAGACCTTTTCGGGCTGGAGCGAACGTCGTCGTGAACCGTAGAACAGAAAACTCGCGCGGACAACGCACCGCGCGCGTGCCCGTCTCTAAACTGGTTCCGTCGCCCGAATCCGGTCCGCGAGGTGCCCCGTGCCCGTCACGCTCCCCCCCACGCGGCGCGCCGTGCTCGCCGCCGCGACCGCGGTTCTCGTCCCCCGCGCGAATCTTCTCGCCGCGCCCGAACCCGACGCCGACCCGCACCGCGTCGCCTTCCTGTCCGACTCCCACATCGGCGAAACGGCCGAGGCGAAGGACAAGGATTGTGTGATGGCCGAGCGCCTGAAGGCGGTCGTCGCGGAGGTGGCGAAACTGGCCCCGCGGCCGGCGTGCGCCGTCGTCAACGGCGACCTCGCCCACAAGACCGGCACCGCCGCCGAGTACAAGTTGTTCGCGTCGCTCGTCGAGCCGGTCCGCGCGGCCGGCGTCCCGCTGCACTTGGGGTTGGGCAACCACGACAACTTCACGCGCTTCGCCGAGGGGCTGAACGGGTTCCGCCCGAAGGACAAGCCCGTCGAGGGGAAGCACGTCACCGTGGTCGAACTGGGCCGCGCGAACCTGTTCGTGCTCGACTCGTTCGACCCGAAGAACACCGTCGGCGGCATCTTGGGCGCGGACCAACTCAAGTGGCTCGCGAAAGAGCTGGACGCGCGCAAGACCCAGCCCGCGGTGGTGTGCGTACACCACCCGTTGCAGTTCGACGCGCCCAAGGGCGGCAAGGCCAACGGCATCGCGGACACGGCCGACTTCTGGCCGCTGCTGAAGGACCGGGCGTGGGTGAAGGCGTTCGTGTTCGGGCACACGCACACGTGGCGGCTGGCCGAGCGCGACGGCGTGCATCTGATCAACCTGCCCGCCATCGGCTACCCGTTCAACAAGACCGAGGTGAGCGGCTGGGTGGACGCGCACTTCACCGAGAAGGGCGTGAAGCTGGAACTGCGCGCCCTCGACCCGAAGCACGCCAAGCACGGCGACAAAGCCGACCTCACATGGCGCAAGGGCTAACGCGGGCGTACCTTCCAAGAACTGCTCGGCCACGAGAGCGTGGAGACGTTCGGCGGCGGAGGCGGAGAAGCGGATGATGCCAGACGAGCTTGTCCCATCGCCCCGGCTGGTGCTGGCCCGCATCCAGGCCAAGGTCGCCCGAATCCCGGTCGAGGCCGCCCCCCACGACCCCGCGATGCTTCGTCGGCTCGGTAAGCCTCACATCGAGAGCCCGCTCCAACTGAATCCCGCGCTAACCGAGGCTGAGTTGCTCGCCTTCGAGGCCGAATACCGCGTGACACTCCCCGACGAGTACCGCCTGTTCCTCCGCGAAGTCGGCGACGGCGGGCTGGGGCCGGGGGAGGGCTTGTTCCGCCTCGCCGACGCGGTCGACCGATCGCCGTCCCTCGACCTGGGCACGCCATTCCCCTTCTCGGTCCGTCAGTACCGTGAAGACCCGGACCGCTTTTACGACGAGCGGAGCGCAGAGTTGGATCAGGAGTCGGATCAGGCATGGCCGGGCGTCTTGTGCCTGGCAGAGCCCGACGGCTACAACTGGGCCTACCTGGTGATCACCGGCGAGGACCGCGGGATGGTGTGGGGTTACGGACCCCACAATTGCGGCTGGACCCCCGCATGCCCGAGTTCAGACCTAGACAACAAATGGGCCCACGACGAGCTGCGTGGCTTCTTCCGCTGGTACGAGGACTGGCTGGACGACTGGCTGCAGCAGTCCGCCGTCGGCGGGGGCGGCTGACACAGGCTGGGCCGGACGGGATCATGCGCCAGCGGGGGCGGTCCCAGACGCCGCCCCAGGAACTTCCTCTGAGGTTGACGGATCGTAGGTCGGGCTGAGTCTGCGCGGGCGCGTACCTCCGACGCGGGCCGCACGCGCGGGCGGTCTTGTTGGTGGTCGGTCGTGGCGTCAACTCATCTGCAACCCCCTTTCGGTTCGGCGTTTTCCCGGTCTCATGTGACGGCCACTTCCGACCCCGGCTTGGGCGCGGGCGGTGGCGTGTCGATCTTTGTCACCGCGTACCCCAACTCCTTCGCCCGCCGGTGGAACGACTTCTACACCTTCGCCCGCGTGTGCTCCGCGAACGCCTCCTGACTCTGCTTCACGTACCCCACCCCGTGATGCATCAGCGCGTACACCACACGCGCCAGCTTGTGCGCCGTCGCCGAGATCGCCTTCGGCGCGCCCAGCCGCCCGCGCTGGCGACGCAGGTACGTCCCCATGTAGCCGTGCTCCGCATCAGCCCCCACACCGCCAGCCGCAGCGCCCCCGCCGCCCGGTTCTTCCCCAACCGGGTCCGGCTCGACTGCACCTTCCCGCCCGTCTTCCGGAAGTTCGGGCACAGCCCCAGCCAACTGGTGAAGTGCTTCACCGTCGGCCACTTGGTGAAGTCCGTGCCCAACTCGCTCACCAGCGTCAGCGCATGAATTACGTCGATCCCTTCGATCGCCGTTAGGTCCACACCCGTCGCGAAGTACAGCGCCTCGCGCACGTCGAACCCCGGGTCGTGCGGCTTCTTCCCACGCACCCGCGCGGGCTTCGCTATCGGCAGCAGCGCGGCGCATCGACCGCAGGAGCGCTCGACCAGCAAACGAACCCGGATTCCACGTCCCGATAGCCCCAGAGGTTGAGAATGCGAACTTTGTGTGTCGAACTACCCTTCGGACCTTGAGATACGCACGACGCCCGTGTAAAGTTCAGTCCGTGTTAGTTTGCGCGCCGCGCAATGAGTAGGTGGTCTGCTCGCGCAAACTAATTCCAAGTTCGGCGGTAGAGGGCTACGTAGTGGAAGAGCAACTTGCCACCCAAGAAGGGAGCATTCGGCAGCTGTCCGAAGACTGCGATCTTTGGTGCGAGCAGGCCCAAATGCTCAGGAAGAACTCTCTCAGGTCGTTGGATCTGCCGGCAATCAACGTGGCAGTTGCCATAGGAGCTTATTACCGCAGCGACAGCTATTTGACTTGGATTTCGCTCGCCGTAAGTGTCTATGCAGCGATGTGGATGCTGAGCCTGTCATACCGGTGTCACGAGTTCATTCGGATCACGCAGAGGAACTTCGAGTCCCTCGCCAAGCCCGCACTCCAACTCATCAGTCCGATCTTTCCCAGATGAACGCCTCTGGAAACGCAAATCGGCCGTGCGGCCACAAAGTACCCCCGCGAAGGGTGGTCCGCAACGATTTTCGCACCCGGATGAGGTCCCGACCACGGTCGAACGGT
>VGZJ01000132.1 GCA_016872595.1 Planctomycetota bacterium | reverse complement strand
GATCGCCGACCGCCTCATCGAGCTGAAGTGCGACCCGGACCTCCTCCGGAGTCTGTGGGACGGGTCCGACCTACCCTTCCCATATGCGAGGAGGAGATAGACAGGATTCCCTACCTGCGGATCAGTAGTCTCGATGGACTGGTATCTAGCGTTCTGGATCACCGAGAACCGGGTCGTTGCTCGCAAACTTCGGGTCCAAGCGCTGCCGGTGCGCAAGGCTCCCAAACAGCCCTGGCTCAAGCCGCCGGAAGCGGGCGCTCCTCCCGCATGAGATTCAGTTCGTGGCGGAACCGCTCTCTCATCTGGATTCGCGAACAACCGCGCCCTCTCTGGTGCGCACATCGGGCAAGAGCGTTGTGCCCAGCCCCGGCTTCGTGGGCGCGAGGAAGTGGCCGGCTTCCATCACCGGAAGTTCGGTCACGAGGTCGGGGTAGTTGACGCGCATGTAGGCGCGAACCGATTCTTGGTAGATGGCGTTGGGCGCGTTCAGCGCGAGGTGGATGCCGGCGTACAGCGTGAACGGGCCGGTGCAGTCGTGCATCGCGACCGGCCTCTTGTACACCTCGGCCATCGCGCACACCTTCTTGCACTCCGTAATGCCGCCGGCCCACGTCGGGTCGATCATCACGATGTCCGCGGCCTGTTTCTCGAGCAGCGGTTTGTACTCGTAGCGGGTGGCGAGGTACTCGCTGGCGAGGATCGGGCACGTCGTCCCTCGGCGCAGCTCGGCCAGCGCGTCGATGTCGTCGGCACGCATCAGGTCTTCGAGCCACGCCGGTTGGAACTCTTCCAGCGCGCGGGCGATCTTGAGCGCCGCGGGCAGCGACCAGAGACCGTGGCCCTCGACCATGATTTCCATGCGGTCGCCGGCCACCTCACGAATCTTGCGGAAAGGTACGAGCGCGCGGTTCAGGTCCGCGGCGCTGATGTCGTGCCCGCCGAGCGAACGCAGGTTCGGCTCGAACATGCCGCGAAACGAGCGCCAGTTGTCCCAACCGGTGCCGGGGTAGTGGGCGACGTAGTCGAACGGCCACAGCTTCATGCCCGTGAAGCCTTCCGAGAGCAGCTCGAAGGCGAGTTCGTCCGGGCGCTCCATGAACGCGATCAGGTCTTCGTACTTGCCGTGGGCATCGAGCGTGCCGTAGCCGACGCTGCCCTTCGCCGCGCGGCCGTAGTTCGGCCCGCCGCAAGTGTTGTACGTGCGGATGCGGTCTCGCACCGCGCCGCCGAGTACCTGCCACACGGGCATGTTCGCGGCCTGTCCCAAAATGTCCCATAGGCATACGTCGAGCGCCGACAGGGCGCGCAGCTCCGCACCTTTGCCGACGATGTGCGCGATCACTTCGTAGAGCCGTCGCCAGTGCAGTTCGATAGCGAGCGGGTCGTGGCCGACGAGCATCGGCGCGGCGAACTGGTGGATGAACCCGGCGACCGCGTCCGGCATGTAGCACGTGTCGGCGTACCCGACGAGGCCCGCGTCGGTGTGTACTGCGACGAACAGGATCGACGGGTAATCGGGCAGGTAGATCGTTTCGAGGCGCGTGATCTTCACGGCTCACCCTCTCCCCACGAGCGGCATGTTGGTCGCCATCACGGTCATGAACAGCACGTTCGCATCGAGCGGCAAGCTCGCCATGTACACGACGGCCTTCGCGACGCACTCCACGTCCATGCGCGGTTCAACAGCGGTCATGCCGTTGGCCTGAATCACGCCCTCGGCCATCTTCGCGGTCATCTCGGTCGCGGCGTTGCCGATGTCGATCTGCCCGCACGCGATGCCGTACTTGCGGCCGTCGAGCGCGCACGACTTCGTGAGGCCCGTAATGGCGTGCTTGGTCGCGGTGTAGGGCGCGGAGTTGGGCCGGGGCGCGGTCGCGCTGATGGAACCGTTGTTGATGATGCGCCCGCCGCGCGGGTTCTGGTCCTTCATCAGCTTGAACGCTTCCTGCGTGCAAAGGAACACGCCGGTCAGGTTCACATCGACGACCTTCCGCCACTGCTCGAACGTGAGGTCTTCGAGCGGCACGCCGGGCGCGCTCATGCCCGCGTTGTTGAACAGCAGATCGAGCCGGCCGAACCCAGCCCTCGTCTTCTCGAACAGAGCGCGAACGGCGGCCGGGTCGGTCACGTCGCACGGCACGACGAGCGCCCCCGGCGCGCCGGCCGCGGTCGCTTCGAGCGCGTCGGCGCGCCGCCCCGCGAGCACCATGCGATAGCCCTCGCGCGCCAGCGCCAGCGCACACGCGCGACCGATGCCGGACCCGGCCCCGGTGACGAGCGCGACTTTCCCGTTATGTGCGGTCATGTTGTTACTTCTTCTTCAGGTGTTTATCGAAGTACGCTATCATCGCCTTTTCCGCGGCTTCCGCGTCCTTGCCCTTGAAGCCGTGGCCTGCGCCTTCGAGTTTCAGCAGTTCGACTTCGACGCTCGCGGCCTTCAGCTTCTCGACCAAGAGTTCGGCCTGCTCGACGTGAACATACTTGTCTTCGGTGCCGTGAATGCACAGCGTCGGCACGGCGTTCGGCGTCACCCAGTACAGCGGGCTGGAGCGGACGTGTGCGGGGCGGGCCTTCTCCAAGTTCCCGCCGAGGTACAGCGGCAGCACCTCGTGGGCGTCCACGCTCTTGCCGTAGGACTTGGTGAAGTCGTTCGCGCCGTAGACGTTCACGACGCACTTCACGCGGCTCGATTGCTCCGGGTGGCCGCCGTCACCCTCGAACTCCTTCACGCCTTCCGTGACGCCGAGCATCTGGGCCAACGTGCCGCCGGCCGACGCGCCGGTCACGCCGATGTTATCGGGGTCGATGTTGTACGTCTTGGCGTTCGCGCGGAGCCAGCGCACCGCGGCCTTAGTGTCGTGGATCGCGGCCGGGAACGGGTGCTTCGGCGCGAGTCGGTAGCTGATCGTGACCGCGACGTAGCCGCGTTCCGCCATGCGGACGATCTGCGCGTTGTAGCCGTCGCGCGAGCCGGCGCGGAACCCGCCGCCGTGGATGCACACGATGCACGGCAGCGGCCCGGTGTCGGACTTCTTCGGCCGCGCCATGTTCAGTTGCAGGTTCTGGTCGCGCCGCGTCGTGTACTCGATGTTCTTCTCGTAGCTGACCGTGTCCGGCACGACGGGGTCTTTCTGCGCGAGCGCGGGCGACGCGACGGCGCAGAGCGCGAACAGAGCGAGGAGTCGGCGCATGGGAGAGTTTCCGTTGCGGAACTTGGGGCGGGAGTGCGGTAGATTGTAAGGCTCACGCCGCGTTCGTGTCGGGAGAATCTCCATGCGCCGGGTATTCGCGATCCTGTCCCTCTGCGCCTTCACCTCCGCAGTGAGCGCGCAGCCGAAATCGCCCGAAGCGCCGGTGTCCGCGGATAAGCGGCTCGTGGTGGAACTGGTCGCGGCGGCCCCAGACATCGTTCACCCCATCGCGCTCGACTTCGACGCGAAGGGCCGGTTGCTCGTCGTCGAGAGTCACACGCACTTCCCGCCCGCGAACCACAAAGGGCCGAAGCACGACCGCGTGCGAATGCTGAGCGACGGCAAGTTCACGACGTTCTACGAGGGCACGACGCACACGATGGACATGGCCGTTCACCCGGACGGCAGTGTGTACCTTGCCACGCGCAACGAAATCATCCGCTTGCGCGACACGAAGGGCGAAGGCAAGGCCGATGAGCGCACGCGAATCGCGCACCTCGACACGAAGGGTAACTACCCGCACAACGGCCTCTGCGGGCTGTCGTTCGACTCGAAGGGCGACCTGACCTTCGGTATCGGCGAGAACCTCGGCGAGCCGTACACGCTGACCGGCGCGGACGGTACGAAGCTGACCGGCGGCGGCGAGGGCGGCAACGTCTACCACATCACCGCGGACGGCAAAAAGCTGCGCAAGGTCGCGACCGGGTTCTGGAACCCGTTCGGCTCCGGGCGCGACATCTTCGGCCGGCTGTTCGTGGTGGACAACGACCCGGACGCCTCGCCCCCGTGCCGGTTGCTGCACGTCGTGGAAGGCGGCGACTACGGCTACCAGTTCCGCTACGGCCGCGCCGGGCGGCACCCATTTCAAGCGTGGAACGGGGAGCTTCCGGGCACGCTGCCGATGGTCGCGGGCACCGGCGAATCGCCGTGCGAGGTCATCAGCTACGAGTCCGATGGCCTGCCCGCGGAGTACCGCGGTGAACTGCTCGTGCCCGCATGGGCCGACCACCGCCTCGAACGCTACACGCTGAAGCCGAAAGGCGCGAGCCTCACCGCGGAGCGCCGGCCCTTCATTCAGGGCGGCAAAGACTTCTACCCCAGCGGCCTGACGGTCGCCCCGGACGGCTCGCTCTACGTCAGCGACTGGGCCACGAAGAGCTACACGCTCAACGGCAGCGGCGCAATCTGGCGCGTGAAGTGGAAAGACCACAAACCCGAACCGCGCCCGAAAGAACCGAAAGAGGCGCTGCTGAGCATGGACCGCAAGACGCGCGAGGCAGCGGCGCGCGAACTGGCGAAGACAGAGGACGGACGCGCGTTTCTACGGACTCGCCTAAGGGCAAAGGACGAGCGCGTAGTAGCTTCTGCGCTCACGGCGTTGATTGACGTCGGTGACACCAAAACCGACCTGTGGAAAATCGCGCAAACCGGCTGGCGTTACGGTCGCGGGAACGAGCCAGACCCGATTCGGGTGATGGCAGTTCGGGCGCTGAGGGCGCTTGACGCGGACCTGTCACAACTCAAAGCCTTTTCGCAACACCCCGATGTGCGCGCCGAGTTCGTCGCCGCGGAGCGGTTCGGCAACGCCCCGCTGCTGCTCTCCGCAATGGGGAGTACCGATCCGTTCGTGGCTCACGCCGCCGTTCAGCGCCTCGCGGCGCTGCCGTCGCTGTTGCGCCGCGTCCCACCCGAACATGAGGGCCGGGCGGTCGTGCGCATGACGTACCTGCTCGCATGGCGCGAGTCCGGGCACGCCGACGGGCGCAAGCACATCCCGGAGTACCTGAAAGACACCGATCCCGACGTGCGGTTCCTCGCGATCAAGTGGGTGAGCGACGAGAAACTGACCGAGTTCCGGCCGCGGATCGTGGAGATGATGAAGGGCAAGGAGCTGAACCCGCGCGAGTTCGTCGGGCTTGCGACCGCGCTCGCGCGGCTCGACGACAAGCCCGTCAACGACGACAACCTCGCCGCGTACTTCCTCGCGCGCCTTGAGGACCGCGCCCAAATCGACACGCGCTTGATGGCCCTCCGCGCGATCCCCGCGACCTACGCCAAGCTGACGACCGAATCGCTTGTCAACATGCTGAAGGCCGACGACCCGGCGTTCGTCGTGGAAGTGCTGCGCGTG
Source organism: Planctomycetota bacterium (assembly GCA_016872595.1). Classification (GTDB taxonomy): domain Bacteria; phylum Planctomycetota; class Planctomycetia; order Gemmatales; family Gemmataceae; genus Gemmata. Next base: position 11,172 of record VGZJ01000132.1, on the reverse strand, counting down.
CTCAAGGACCGCGCCGACGCGAAGGCCGCGCCCGCGGTGCGTGAGCTGGCGAAGGACGAGAAGCGACCGGCCGCGATCCGCGCGCAAGCGGTGCTCACGCTCTCCGCGCTGAACGCCAGCGCCGCGGAGCTGATCGCACTCACGGCCAGCGACGATACCGCGGTGCGGCACGAGGCGCTTCGCGCGCTCGCCGGCGCGAAGCTCTCGAAGGAGCAAGAAGCGGCGATCCTGCTCGCGGTGAAGGGGAAGGACGACAGCGCGCACCTCGCGGCCCGTGCGCTCGGTAAGCCGATCAACATCGGTCGCCCGAAGGCGGCCGAAACCGCGGAGTGGCTAAAGTGGCTGGATGGCAAGCCCGCGGACCCCGACGCCGGGCGGCGCGTGTTCGAGTCGCCGAAGCTCGCGGGGTGCTCCAAGTGCCACCGCGTCGAGGGCCGTGGCGCGAACGTCGGCCCCGACCTCAGCCTGATCGGGCGCACCGAGCGCAAGTGGATCGTGGAGTCGCTGCTGCAACCGAGCGCCGCGGTCGCCCCGCATTATCAGGCGTGGGTGATCGAAACACTCGACAGCAAGACCCGAACCGGCCTGCTGGTCGGTACGCACTTAGACAAGTCCGTTTACATCGACGACAAGGGCAACCGCTTCGAGGTACTCGCGACCGACGTGGTTGACGTGCGCGCGGCGAAGAACAGCATCATGCCCGACAGCCTGCTCGACGTGCTGACCGATCAGGAAATCCGGGACTTGGTGGCATATCTGATGGCAAGGAAGTAATTCCGTCGAACCGCCGGCGTGAGCCGGCTGGGTCTCTGGTACGCTTGCTCAACCCAGCCGGCTCACGCCGGCGGTTCGACGGGTTATTCGTCGTCGGCGCGGAGCTTGGCGAGGACGTTCAGGTCTTCGAGCGTGGTGGCGTCGCCTGTGCTTTGGCGGCCGGCGGCGATGTCACGCAGAAAGCGGCGCATGATCTTCCCGCTGCGCGTCTTCGGCAGCGCGTCGGTGAAGCGGATGTCGTCGGGCCGGGCCAGCGCGCCGATGCTCGTCGCGACGTGCGCCTTCAGTTCGGCCTTCAGCGCGTCGGTCGGCTCGTTACCCTGCTTCAGCGTCACGAAGCAGACGATGCCCTCGCCCTTCAGGTCGTCCGGGCGGCCGACCACTGCGGCCTCGGCCACTTTCGCGTGACCCACCAGAGCGCTTTCCACTTCCATCGTGCTGAGGCGGTGGCCGCTCACGTTGAGAACGTCGTCGACGCGGCCCATCACCCAGATGTAGCCGTCCTCGTCATGGCGCGCGCCGTCCGCGGTGAAGTACACGCCGGGGTAGTTGCTCCAGTAGGTCGCCTTGAACCGCTCGTCGTCGCCGTAGATGGTGCGCATCATGCTCGGCCACGGGCGCTTCACTACGAGGAACCCGCCCGACCCGGCGGGCACCGGGTTGCCGGCCTTATCGACCACTTCCGCCGCGATGCCGGGTAGCGGCTTGGTCGCGCTACCGGGCTTGGTCGGCACCGCGCCCGGCAGCGGCGAAATCATGATCGCGCCGGTCTCCGTCTGCCACCACGTATCGACGATGGGGCAGTGCCCACCGCCGATGACGTTGTGATACCAGATCCACGCTTCGGGGTTGATCGGTTCGCCCACGCTGCCGAGCAACCGCAGCGACGTCAGGTCGTGCGCCTTCGGGTGCTGGTCGCCCCACTTGATGAAGGCGCGGATCGCGGTCGGGGCGGTGTAGAAGATGGTGACGCGGTACTTGGCGATGATCTCCCAGAACCGATCTTCCTTCGGCTGGTTCGGCGCGCCCTCGTACATCACTACGGTCGCGCCGTTGCACAGCGGGCCGTACACGATGTAGCTGTGGCCCGTCACCCAGCCCACGTCCGCGGTACACCAGTAAACGTCGTTCTCCTTGATGTCGAAGACCCACTTGTGGGTGAGCGACGTGCCGAGCATGTAGCCGCCGGTCGTGTGCAGCACGCCCTTCGGCTTCCCGGTGCTGCCCGACGTGTACAGAATGAACAGCGGGTGTTCGCTGTCGAGTTGCTCCGCGGGGCAGTCGGCACTGGCGCTCGCCATCAGGTCGTGCCACCACACGTCGCGCCCGGCCTTCATCGAAACAGCCGCGTTGCAGCGGTTGTAGACGATGCACTTTTGCACGCTCGGCGACTTCTCCAGTGCCGCGTCCACGTTTGCCTTGAGCGGCACGACCTTGCCGCGCCGCCAGCCGCCGTCGGCGGTGATGACGAGTTTGCTTTGCGCGTCGTTGTTGCGGTCCGCGACCGCTTCCGCGCTGAAGCCGCCGAACACGACCGAGTGCATCGCCCCGATGCGGGCGCAGGCCAGCATCGCAATCGCCGCTTCCGGCGTCATGGGCATGTAGATGGTGACGCGGTCGCCCTTCTCGATGCCAATCGCCTTGAGCGCGTTGGCGAACTTACACACTTCGCGGTGGAGCTGTTGATAGGTGAGGGTGCGGCTGTCGCCCGGTTCGCCCTCCCAAATGATCGCGGCCTTGTTGCCCCGGGTCGCGAGGTGCCGGTCGAGGCAGTTGTAGCTGGCGTTGATCGTCGCCCCGACGAACCACTTCGCGTGCGGCGCGTTGCTCCAGTCGAGCACCTGCGTCCACGGCTTGAACCAGTGCAGCGATTTGGCTTGCTCGGCCCAGAAGCCGTCCGGGTCGCGTGCGGCCCAGTCCGCCAGTCGGTCGCGCTCGGTCGCGTTCACGTGCGCCGCCGCGACGAACTCCGCGCTCGGCGCGAACTGTCGCGTCTCTTTGAGAACGCTGGTGATATTCTTGTCGGGTGTGGGAGAGGACATTCGCTGTTCCTTGTGTGGCGACCGCCGCGGGCGCGTGGTCTCGGCCTACAACAACGACGGGTAGCATCAGAGTAGGCCGGAACCACGCGAACCGCAACGGAGCAGCCATGCCGGACACGTTCACCATTGCCGCGGTGCAGATGAAGATCGCCCCCGACCGCGAGACGAACTTGGCGAAAGCCGAAGCCGCCATCGCCGAGGCCGCGAATCGCGGGGCGCAGGTGGTGTGCCTGCCGGAGCTGTTCACGGGCTACTACTTCTGCCAGAAGGAAGACGTCGCCCTCTTCGATCTGGCCGAACCGATCCCGGGGCCGAGCGAGGAGCGACTCGCGCAGGCGGCGAAGGCGAACAAGGTGGTCGTGATCGGTTCGCTGTTCGAGCGCCGCATGGCCGGCGTGTACCACAATACGGCAACCGTTCACGCCGCGACCGGGAAACTCATGGGCATCTACCGCAAGATGCACATCCCCGACGACCCGCTGTTTCTGGAGAAGTTCTACTTCACGCCGGGCGACCTCGGGTTCAAGGTGTTCGACACACCGGCCGCGAAGGTCGGCACGCTGGTGTGCTGGGACCAGTGGTACCCCGAGGCGGCGCGGCTCACGGCGATGCAAGGCGCGGAAGTGATCTTCTACCCAACCGCCATCGGCTGGCACCCGCGCGAGAAGGCCGAGTACGGCGTCCCGCAGCACAACGCTTGGAAGACGAGCATGGTCGGCCACGCCATCGCCAACGGCACCTATGTGTGCGCGGTGAACCGCGTCGGGCACGAGGTCATCGAGGGCGACGGGTTGGAGTTCTGGGGCCGCTCGTTCGTCAGCGACCCGTTCGGCCGCATCCTCTGGGAAGGCTCGACGGACAAGGAAGAGGTCGGGGTGGTGACGTGCAGCCGCAAGCTGATGGAAGACGTGCGCCGGAACTGGCCGTTCTTCCGCGACCGCCGCATCGACGCCTACGGCAACATTACGAAGCGCATATCCGACTGATTGGAGCGTCCCATGTTCGTTCGCCTCATCTCCGGCCTGTTCCTATTCGCCGTTACGCCTCTCGCAATCGGCGCGGACTGGAAGTCCGCGCCGGCCCCGCTGATGACCAAGTGGGGCAAGCAGGTCGCGCCCGACAACGTGTGGAAAGAGCACCCGCGCCCGCAACTCCATCGGGCCGACTGGCTGAACCTCAACGGCCTCTGGCACTACGCCGTCACCCCGCAAAGCAGCGCCGCGCCCAAAGACTGGGACGGCGAAATCCTCGTGCCGTTCGCGGTCGAGTCAGCGCTCTCCGGCGTCGGCAAAACCCTCACGTCGAAGCAAGCCCTGTGGTACGGCCGCACGTTCGAGGTGCCCGGAAAGTGGGCCGGACGGCGCGTGCTGCTCCGCTTCGAGGCCGTGGACTGGCACACCTCGGTTTGGGTGAACGGCAAGGAACAACAGGTGCTCGGCGACAAGGACGCCGACGGACACCGCGGCGGGTTCACGCCGTTCGCGTTCGACATCACCGACGCGCTGAAAGACGGAAGGAACGCGATCCACGTGCGCGTATGGGACCCGACCGACGCCGCGGCGCAGCCGCGCGGCAAGCAGGCGCAAAAGCCCGGAGGCGTCTGGTACACCTCGGTCACTGTCGTTCAACCACCAGAAGGAGGTTGTCGGGGCCGTGGAGCAACTGCCCGCGGTACTCGACCCCAAGCTCATCACGCGCGACACGCTCCGCGCAATGTCGCTCAAGCGCGGCAACCTGCACAACTTCGAGGAAGCCGCACTTGACTGGTTGGCGGGCGAAGAGCTGAACTGGGAGCTGCGCCGGCAACTGCTGTCGTGGCTCAAGCGCCCGGACCTGACGAACTTGTCGAAGCTGGTGGCCGACGACCTCGCGGCCCCACACCCGACTCACTTCGGCGGGCACCCGATCCACGCCCAGATGACGCTCGCGCAGCTCGACGAGTTGCTGAAACTGCGGCCCGGCACGCTGAACGAGTCCGCGTTCGTATCGGCCTACGTCACCAAGCTCCAACCCGGCGCCGACGACGATTGGAAGCGCGACCGAAGGCTCGCAAAGGCGTTCCTCGAACGGGTGCAAGCCTTTGTCGATAAGCTGGCCCCGGTCCACAACCCGCTCAAGGCCCACGTCCTCTACCACCGGCTGGTGTTCGACCGCGCCGAAGGCACCTACAGCAAGGACCGGCTGATCGAGTACCTGAAGCTGCCGCGCAACCAACCGTACATGGCTAAGCGGCTGCTCGAATCGGTCGCGGCACGCGACTACCCCGCCCGGCTCGAAGCCGACTACGCCGCCATCACCCTCATGCCCGTCGTCGGCGACGACTCGCAACTCGTGCGCAGTTACCTGCTGCACTTCCTCGCGGACGCCGAGAGCACGAAGGACTACGACGATTACATCAACGACGTTGTGCTGCGGCACATGTTCGCGGAGGCGAAGCTGGTCGCCGGGATCGGCGACCCGGAGAAGTGGGCCTCGATGCTCCCACCCGAGGCGCTGCGGAGCCTCAAGGACCGCGTGGACATCGACTTCGCCTACACCAACAAGACCGACGTGGGCGTGAGCGACGCGATCAAGCTCGAAGTGTTCGTGAAGAACGCGCCGAGCCTGCTCGTGAAGGTGTACGAGATCAACGCCCGGCACTTCTACCGCACCCACGGCCGCGAGATCGACACCGACATCAACCTCGACGGCCTCGTTGCCAACTCCGAGCGCGTCATCGCGGGCAACACAGACCCGTTCCGCCGCTCCGCGGTCACAATCGAACTGCCCGACCCGAAGGCCGCGGCCAAGTTCCCCGAAGCGAACCGGCCCGGCGTGTACGTCATCGACCTCATCGGCGGGGGCAAGAGCAGCCGCGCGCTGATCCGCAAGGGCCGGCTCCACCCGGTCGTGACCACCGGCACCGCGGGCCAAATCGTGCGCGTCGTAGACGAAATGAAGAAGCCCGTCGCCGACGCGACCGCGTGGCTCGGTCAGGTGGAGTACAAGGCCGACAAGGACGGAACGATTCACCTGCCGTTCAGCACGAACCCCGGCAAGCGGCCGATCGTCCTGTCGCGCGGCGACTTCGCGTGCCTCGATTACCTCGACCACCAGCCCGAGGCGTACCAGCTCACGGCCGGCATCCACGTGGACCGCGAGAGCCTGCTGTCGCAGCGCATCGCCCCGATCTTCATCCGCCCCGGCCTCACGCTCAACGGCGAACCGGTGTCCGTGAAGCTGCTCGAAGAGGTCCGCGTGCGCATCACCTCGACCGACCACGACAACGTGCCCTCGTCGGTCGAGATTCCGAACTTTAAGCTGTTCGAGGACCGCGAATCGATCCACGAGGTGCGCGTCCCGCCGCGATTGTCGAAGCTCGAAGTCGTGCTGAGCGCGAAGGTGAAGAACCTGAGCACCGGGAAGACGGTGGACTTGGTCGCGGCGCAGGCGTTCGCGGTCAGCGAGTTCGCCCGCACCGACAAGATCGAAGACCTGCACCTCGCCAAATTCGGGCCGGATTACGTGATCGAACTGCTCGGGCGCACGGGCGAGCCGAAGCCCGACCGACCGGTGCGCCTGTCGATCAAGCACCGCGACTTCAAGGAGCCGGTGCAGGTCACGCTCCGCAGCGACCAGCGCGGGCGCGTCGGCCTCGGCGTGCTCATCGACATCACCAGTGTGACCGCGACCAACCCCGACAACACGGCACGAACGTGGAACCTGCTGACCGACCGCCACACCTACCGGCAACTCGTCCACGTCCGCGCCGGCGAGCGCCTGAGCGTTCCGTACTTGGGCACAGCCGCGGTGCCGGACCGCGCCGAGATCGCGTTCTTCGAGGTTCGCGGCGACATGATCCGTGCCGACCGCTTCAACTGGCTTGTGATTCAGAAGGGGATGATTGAGTCGCAAAAGCTGCCGGCCGGCGACTACGACCTGTACATCAAGCGCACCGGGGAGAAGATTCGCGTGCGCGCCGCCGACGGCGAGGCGCACCACGGCCACGTACTGAACTCGCTGCGGCACCTCGAACTGCCCGGCCTCACGCCGCTCCAGATCGAAGCCATCACCGCGGACGCCGCGAACGTTACCGTCAAGCTCCAGAACGCGAGCAAGTACGCCCGCGTCCACGTCTTCGCCACGCGCTACCAACCGGCGTTCGCGGCATACGCGAACCTCAGCCAAGTGCGCGACAGCGAGCCGACCGGCAGCGTGCCACTGCACGCCGAGTCCGTGTACCTGACCGGGCGCAACATCGGCGACGAGTACCGCTACGTGCTGGAGCGCCGCGGGCAGAAGAAGTTCCCCGGCAACATGCTGGCGCGCCCGGAACTGCTGCTAAACCCGTGAGCCGTGCGCCTGACCGAAACCGGCGAGCAGGTCGCGCAGGGCGGCGACCAGTTCGGCAAGGGCGGCGGGGTCACGCCGGGCGGCACCACGACGCCCCCGCCCCCGCCGAAGCCCGAGCCGAACGTCGGCCCACTCGTCGGCGACTTCGCCGACCTCGACTTCCTCTACGACGCCTCCGCGGTCGCGGTAAACCTGACCGCGGACAAAGACGGCGTCGTGACGGTAGCCCGCAAGGACTTCGGCCCGCACGCCTTCCTGCACGTCGTCGCCTGCGACCCGCTGAACACCACATACCGCACCGCGAGCGTCGCCGAGGCACAGGCCAACTTCGTGGACCTGCGCCTAAAGAACGGCCTCGACCCGACCAAGCACTTCACGCAGCAGAAGCAAGTGACGGTGGCCGAAGCCGGGAGGGTGTTCGCCATCGAGGACATCGCCAACAGCAAGTTCGAGGCTTACGACAGCCTCTCGAAGGTGTACGGCCTGTACGCCACGATCTCAAAGGATCCGAAGTTCGCGGAGTTCGCGTTCGTACTGCGCTGGCCGACGCTCAAGCCCGAACAGAAGCGCGAGCTGTACTCCAAGTTCGCGTGCCACGAGTTGAGTTTCTTCCTGTCGAAGAAGGACCCGGAGTTCTTCAAGACCGTGGTGAAGCCGCACCTCGCAAACAAGAAGGACAAGACGTTCCTCGATCACTTCCTGCTCGACGGCGACGCGAAGTCGTTCGCGGAGCCGTGGGCGTTCGGGCGGCTGAACGTCACCGAGCGCGTGCTGCTGTCGCAGCGCATCACCGGCGAGCCGGAGCGTACGCGCCGCCACCTCGACGACCTCCTGAAGTTGATCCCGCGGAACACGGATCGTGAGCTGTTCCTGTTCAACGTCGCGGTCGAAAACACCGCGCTCGACTTCTCCACGAACGACCCGTTCGCGCAGACGAAGGTTCCGGGCAAGAACCCCGACGTGTTGAAGCCCGCTGACCCGGGCCTGCCGCCCGCGCCCGTCGTACCGAGCGCGCCCCCCGGCGGGCTGCCCGTGCCCGGAGCCGGCGGCGGCCCGCAACCGCCCGCGCAGCCCGGAAAGGAGTCCGGCGGTAAGGACGGGCGCGGCGGCGAATCCAAGGGCGACTCCAAGCCCGACCCGAAGGCCGGCGACCCCAAGAAGCGCGACGAGGACCGCTTCTACGACAACGACCGCGAGAAGTTCGTTCCCCGCGCGCTGTACCGCAAGCTCGACCCCACGATGGAGTGGGCCGAGAACAACTACTACAAGCTCCTCATCACCGACCAAATCGCGGACTTGGTGAAAGTGAACCGCTTCTGGGCGGACTACGCGGCGCACGACGGCAAGGGCGCGTACCTGTCGCGCGCCTTGCCGCTCGCCAGCAGCAACTTCACCGAGATGATGTTCGCGCTGTCACTGCTCGACCTGCCCTTCGAGCCGGCCAAGCACGAGGTGAAGTTCGCCGCCGGGAAGATGTCACTGACGCCCGGTTCGCGGATGATCGCGTTCCACGAGGAAGTGCGCCCGGCCGAGGGCAAGGGCGGGCAACTGCCGATCCTCGTGAGCCAGAACTTCTACCGCCACGGCGACCGGTTCCGCGAAGAGGGCGGCGAGAAGTACGACAAGTTCGTGACCGAAGAGTTCGTCGTCCACACCGTCTACGGCTGTCAGGTCGTTGTGACGAACCCCACCTCGTCGCGCCAGAAGCTGAGCGTGCTGCTCCAACTGCCGACCGGCGCGCTGCCGGTGGCCGGCGGGCGGAACACGAAGGCCGTGCAACTCGATCTGGAGCCGTACCACACCAAGACCATCGACTACCTGTTCTACTTCCCGATCCCGGGCAAGTACCCGCACTTCCCGGTTCACGTCGCGAAGAACGAACTGCACGTGACCGCGGCCCAGCCGTTCAACTTCAACGTCGTGGCGAAGGCGACCAAGCTCGATACGACGGCGTGGGACTACGTCTCGCAACACGGCACCAACGACGAAGTGCTGGCGTTCATGGTGCGCGAGAACGTCCGCGCCCTGAACCTCGACAAGATCGCGTTCCGCATGAAGGAGCGCGACTTCTTCTCCGCGACGATCAAGTTGCTACAGGACCGCCACCTGTACCAGAACACGCTGTACTCCTACGCGATCCACCACGGCGACGCGCCGGTCGCGCGGCAGTTTCTGATGCACCAAGACGGCTTCGTGACCGAAACCGGCGGGCCGATTGATTCGCCCCTGCTGTTCGTCGACCCGGTCGCGCGGCACACCTACGAGCACCTCGAATACAAGCCGCTAGTGAACGCCCGCGCCCACGCCCTCGGCAAGCGCCGACAGATCGTCAACGACCGGCTCTTCGAGCAGTACCACCGCTTCCTCAAGGTGCTGTCGTACCACAAGGAGCTGAACGACACCGACCTCGCCGCAGTGACGTACTACTTGCTATTGCAGGACCGGATCGACGAGGCGTTCGACACCTTCGCCCGCGTGAACCGCGACAAGGTGACGACGAAGATGCAGTACGACTACTGCGCCGCCTACCTGCAACTGTTCGACGGCGACCTGAAGCAGGCTCGCGCCATCGCGAGCAAGTACACCGAGTACCCGGTGGACCGCTGGAAGCACACGTTCGCCGCGATCACGGCCCAACTGGACGAGATCGAGGGCAAGGTCGGGAAGGTGGTCGATCCGAACGACCGCAACCAGAACCAAGGCAACCTCGCCGCGACCGAACCGGGCTTCGAGTTCACCCTCGACGCCAAGGCCATCAACCTGACGTATCAGAATCTCGATACGGTGAAGGTGAACTACTACCCGATGGACGTGGAGCTGCTGTTCAGCACGAGTCCGTTCGTGCAGCAGTCGGGCGGGCAGTTCGCGTCGATCCGCCCGAACGCGACGAAGGAGATCAAGCTGCCCGCGAAGCAGAACAAACTCGTCGTTCCGCTGCCGGACGAGTTCGCCAGCAAGAACGTGCTGGTGGAGATCGTGGGCGCGGGCAAGACGCGCGCGGTGCCGTACTACGCGACCGCGATGACGGTGAACGTGACCGAGAACTACGGCCACCTGCGCGTGACCGAGACCGCGGGCGGCAAGGCGCTGCCGAAGGTGTACGTGAAGGTGTACGCGAAGCTGGCCGACGGCACCGTGAAGTTCCACAAGGACGGCTACACCGACTTGCGCGGCCGGTTCGACTACATCTCGGTGAACACCCCCGAGCGCCAAGCCATCGAGAAGTTCTCGGTGCTGGTACTGAGCGAAGAGCGCGGCGCGCTGATTCGTGAAGTCGCGCCTCCCCAGAGGTAACAACGATGGCGGCTCCCGTTAGCCGCGAGCCGCAGGCGAGCGTGTACATTCGCGCTCGCCTGCGGCTCGCGGCTAACTTCTGCGCCTGTTATGATGGAGGTGAACGACGAGGGTACGTTATGTCTGAGCAGATTTCAGAGGAGGAATGGCTTGCACCTGCCGATGCGCGTGATCTGCTTGCCTTCGTAGCCGATCGAGATGCACCTGTAGGTGCTGTGGTTCCGGCGGTCTTTATGAGCGAACGACAACTCCGATTGTTTCTGGTCGCATGTTGTCGCGCACGTTGGGACTTGATTACCCGCCCAGAATGCCGGTTCGCGATTGAAGTTGCGGAACGCTTCGCTGATGGGAATGCGGATGACCGCACTCTCGCAACGTGCGAAACCATCGTCAGAGAAATTTCAGAAACGGCTCGGGACGTGTTGCGCGCCGAACAACGCACAGTGCGGATTCTGTCTCACGCTAGCTACGCGGCATGGTCCGTGTGCTTGCGCTTCGACATTCTCATAAAACAACACCTGCGATATGGAGGGGATCGCGATTTTGTCCCGCTGCATCCTGGCCTTCGTCACATCAATGCGGATGCTACTCTGCGCGGCATCGCCCAAGCCCTACTGATCCGCAGGTAGGGAATCCTGTCTATCTCCTCCTCGCATATGGGAAGGGTAGGTCGGACCCGTCCCACAGACTCCGGAGGAGGTCCGGGTCGCACTTCAGCTCGATGAGGCGG
>VGZJ01000131.1 GCA_016872595.1 Planctomycetota bacterium | reverse complement strand
CGCGCGGAGCGCGGCCCGGACCGACGGGTGCGGGGCCGGGGCCGGCGCGCCGAGCGCCGCCGCCGACAGGCGCACCGCCTCCGCGACCGCTTCGCGCGCGTCTTGGTCGTCGGCCAAGCGCGCCTCGAATGCGGCCCGCTCCGCGGGCGCGAGGTCGTCCGCGGCGTACCGCAGCGCGGTCGCTTGCAGGGTGGGGTCAGGCATGGCGGGCCTCCCACAGTTGGCGGAGCTTCTTCAGGCCGTCGTGCATCCGGGCCAGCGCGGTGTTCAGCGGGCACCCGACGGCCGCGGCCACCTCGCGGAACGTCAGCCCGTCGAACACGCGCGCCGCGATCACCGCGCGCTGCGGGGCCGGGAGCAGGTTCAGCAGTTCACGGAGCCGGCGCGCGTCGTCCGCGGCCCCGGCCCGCGCGTCGGCCGGGGCGTCGCCGATCAGGTTCAGCAGCGCGAGGTCGTCGGCCGCGGCCGGCAGGCGCTTGGCCTTGCGCTTCAAGAGCGCGGCTTGGCGGTACGCGACCGTGAACAGCCACCCGCGGAACGTGTCCGGGGTGACCGCGTCGGCCCGGCGCAGCGCCTGCACGAAGGTTTCTTGGAGCGCGTCCTCGGCCGCGTGGTGGTCGCGCAGCACGCCGAACAGGAACCGGAACACCGGCCCCTCGTACCGCGCGAACAGCGGGTCCAGCGCGGACGAGTCGCCGGCCCGGAACCGGGCCAGCAGGTTCGCGTCGGTGGTGTCGGGGGTGTCGCCGTGCGTCATTCGTCGTCCTCGTCCCCGCCCATCGCCTTCTTGAGAATGCTCTTGCCAACCTTCTTGGCCGTCTTCTTCGCGCTCGTGCCCTTCTTTTTCTTCTTGTCTTCGTCCTCGTCTTCGTCCTCGTCTTCGTCTTCGTCTTCGTCTTCGTCCTTTTTCTTCTTGTCTTCGTCCTCTTCGTCGTCGTCGGCGAGGTCGCCCTCCTCGAACCCGGCCTTCACCTTCGGGTTCTGGAGCATGATGATGCCGTAGATGCCGACGAGGAACGGCAGGATGCCCATAACGGACCCTGCCATGGCCCACGGGTACGAGCCGAGTTCCTGCATCTGGGCGGCGCAGAAGCACACCATCGCGCCCCAGAACAGGACGCACACGCCGAGGGTCATGAGGACGATGGCCTCTTCCAACTCCTCTTCGCCGGGCGGGGCGTCGTTGAACACGAGGGGCCACATGCCGATGACGAACGACCCGAGGCCACAGACGCAGGTGAGCAGGCCGGCGATGGTGAGCAGGTTGCTCGGCATCACCAGCAGCGACATCGCGGGGCCGCGCGCGCTCTTCTTGAACTTGTCCTTGACCTCGCCGAACTTGGGCTTGTTCTTCTCGGCCTCTTCCTTCTCGGCCTCGGTCTCGGCCACTACGCCGTAGCCCTTCTTGACCGAGGCGTCGTCCTCGTCGTCGTCGTCGTGCGGCTTCTTGGCGGGCGCGGGGTCGGGCTTCTTCGGTTCGTCCACCAGCTTGAGCGTGGCCGCCGGCTCTTCGGGCTTGTCGCCGGGTTCGGGCACGAACATCTGGGCGCACTTCGGGCACTTCACCGACTTGCCGACCTGCACGCGGGCGGGCGTCTTGAGTGTGACCCCGCAGTTGGGGTTGGTACAGGTGTACGAAACGGCCATTCGCAAGCTCCCCGCGAAACCAAGCGACCCGAACGGACGTGGCAGCGCCGTTATCCTACCCGCCGACCGCCGGAGATGCCAGAAGGAAGAACATGCGAGTCGCGCGCTGGGGGTGGCGCTCGCAACGACTCGCTCGGTTGGGGAACCGTGTAGCGCGCTTGGGGTCAGCGAGGCTCTGCGAGCGCCACCCCCAGCGCGTTCTTCGACGGCCCTTACCGCGCCTTGTTCACGTCGGCGGTTTGGGCCGCGGTCCATTGCTCGACGGTGCCGATGGGGAGCCAGTAATCGGCGGCGACCACGTGGAACGGCGCGCGCGCCGCGAGCTGGCTCACCGCGTCCGTGATCTCGTACTCGCCCCGCGGGGAGAGGGGCAGCGTCAGGTCGAAGACCGCGCGCGGGAACAGGTAGCCGCCCACGTTCGCGAGCTGCGGCGCGGGCAGTCCCTTCGGCTTCTCCTTCAGTTCCTTCAGTGTGCCGTCGGCGTTGCGGAAGATGATGCCGTAGGCGTCCGGGGCGTCGACCGGGTGCGCCAGAATGCCGGCCGACACCGCGGCCAGCTTCGCGAGGTCGGCGCGGCCGATGAGGTCGTCGCCGTTGAGTACGAGTACGCTGTCGCCGGTGATCGCGCCCTTGCAGCTCATCAGCGCGTCGCCGGTGCCGCGCGGCTCGGTCTGGCGCACCGCGACCCAGTTCTTCACGTGCGTCTGGCGCGCGAGGTAGCTCTCGATTTGGTCGGCGAGGTAGTTCACCACGACGACGAGGCGCTCGACCGGCGGCAGCGCCCCGACGATCCAGTCGAGGATCGGCCGCCCTTGTACCGGCAACAGCGGCTTCGGCGTGGCCTCGGTGTGGGGCCGCAGGCGCGTACCCTTACCGGCGGCGAGAATGATAGCGTCCATGCGATGGGTCTCGGAAAGCAGTTCGGGTAGCGGAGACGCCGAAGGCGTCGGCGCGAGCGCCCCAATCAGTTTAGGAGGGGCAGGCCGAGAAATCGCGCGAAACGAGTGAACCGGGCGAACCGTGGCGGTCGATAGAACCGGCGTCGGGTGCGGGAGCGGTGGAGACCGCGACCCGCCCGGCCGTTGGCGGTTCGCACGGACTGCGGCCGTCGATGCGTTCACCCTCCCGTGTCGCCGTCGGGGTTGGGGGCCGTACCCCGGCTCCCTCCCCGGCGGCGGCCGTGGGAGCGGCGCTCGCCCCACACCACACACGAACCACGGACGGTCCCGGTCATGCGCCGATACATCACAATGTTGAGCGCGCTCGCGCTGATGGTCGCCGCGCTCGGCTGCCAACACATCGGCGGCAAGTGCGACTGCGGCTACAACGCCAGCGACTACCAGATTCAAGGGGCGACGAACCCCTACCCCACGGCCCCGGTCGCCAAGCCCAAGGCCGGCGGCGGCAACGAGTGAATGCACTGAGGAGTGAGGAGTAGGGAGTGAGGAGGGAAGGCAGTGGGCTACTGCCCCGTCCTCACTCCCTACTTCTCACTCCCTACTCCTCACTGTGCCCGGCGGCCGCGCGAGCGGCGCGCGGGCTTGGGCGCGACGGGCGCGGGCGGGGGCGGGGGCGGGGGTTCGCTCGCCTGCTCCAAGAACCGCAACTGGCTCCGCACAGGCGATTGGCCCTCGGCCGGGGTCACGCGCCGGTAGCGCCCGTCGGGCAGCAGTTCGCGGGCCTTCACGTTGTCCGCCAGCGTCGTCTTCAGCGCGTCGATCACGCGCTTCTTCAGGTCCGGCTGTTCGATCGGGAACACCACTTCCACGCGCCGGCTCAGGTTGCGGTCCATCCAGTCCGCGCTGCCGACGTACACCTCCGGGGTGCCGCCGTTCTCGAAGTAGAAGATGCGGCTGTGTTCGAGGAAGCGGTCCACAACGGAAATGACGCGGACGTTGTCGCTCACGCCGGGTACGCCGGGGCGCAGCGAGCAGATGCCGCGGCACGCGACGTCGATCTTCACCCCGGCTTGGCTGGCGCGGTACAGCGCCTTCACCACGGCCGGTTCGAGGATGCCGTTCACCTTCACCAGCAGGCGCGCGGGCTTCCCGGCCTTCTGGTTCGCGGCCTCGCGGTCGATCTTCTCGATCATCTGCGTTTGCAGGCGCACGGGCGCGACGAGCAGCTTGCGCATGGGCGGGAGCGTGGTGCTCGCGGTCAGGTGGTTGAACAGCAGCGTCACGTCTTCGGCGAAATCGGTGTTGCAGGTGAACAGGCCGAGGTCGGTGTACACGCGGGCCGTCTGCGGGTTGTAGTTCCCGGTGCCGAGGTGGACGTACCGGCGGATCGTGTGGTCCTCGTCCTTGCGCACCACGAGCGCGACCTTGCAGTGGGTCTTGAGGCCGACGAACCCGAACACGACGTGGACCCCGGCCTTCTCCAACTCGCGCGCCCAGAGGATGTTGCGCTCCTCGTCCATACGGGCCTTGAGTTCGACCACGGCCGTCACCTGCTTGCCGCGGTCGGCGGCGCGCTGGAGCGCGCGGACGATGGGCGAATCGCTGCTGGTGCGGTACAGGGTCTGCTTGATGGCGAGGACGCGGTCGTCCGCGGCGGCGGCCTCGATGAAGTCCACGACGGGCGCGAACGACTCGAACGGGTGGAACACGAGCACGTCGCGCCCGCGGATCACGCCCCACGGGTTCGTGGCCTGCGCGAAGGCGTGGACCGGGGCCGGGGTGAACGGCGGGTCGCGCAGGTCCGCGAACCCCGGCACCGCGAGGATCGGGAACAGGCCGGTCAGGTCGAGCGGGGCCGGGGTGGGGCACACGTCGGCCGCGTTCAGGTTCAGGCCGTCCGTTAGGAACAGCACCATGTCGGCCGGCGCGCCGGCCTCGATTTCCAGCCGCACCGGGTGCCCGCGCCGCCGCGCGCGGACGTGCGCTTCGATCTCTTCGAGCAGGTCGTCCACTTCGTCATCGAGCTCGTACTCGCCGTCGCGCGTGACGCGGAACGCGACCGCCGGGCCGATCTCCAAGCCGGGGAACAGCTCGCCCAAGTGCATCCGCATCGCGTCCTCGAGCGGCAGGAAGGCGTGCTGGACAGTGGGCAGTGACGGGTGGGCAGTGGGCAGTGAAGGGGCGAGCGCGTCGCCGTTCGCGGGCGCGGCTTTGGCTTCGGTGCCCACAGCCTTCTGCCCACTGCCCGCCGGCAACGGCAGGAACCGCGGGAGCACGCCGGGCACCTGCACCACCGCGTACAGGTCGTCCGCGGCCTTCGGCTTGCGGAGCGTGACCGCGAGGTTCAGGGTCTTGTTCTGTAAGTGCGGGAACGGGTGCGCCGGGTCCGTCGAGAGCGGGGTGAGCACCGGAAAGATTTCGCGCGTGAACACGCCGCGGACGTGCGCGCGCTCGGCGTCGGTCAGTTGTTCCGGGGTGCGAATCACGACGCCGCGGGCCGCGAGCGCCGGCAGCACCTCGTCGCGCAGCACGCGGTACTGCGCCGCGACCAGCTCGCGCGTGGTCGCGCGTATCCGATCCAGTTGGGCGCGCGGCGGCATCTGGTCGGCCCCGGAGCCGAGCGGAATGTTCGCCTGCACCTTCTGCTGAATGTTCCCCACCCGCACCATGTAGAACTCGTCCAAGTTCGAGCTGAAGATGGCGAGGAACTTGAGCCGCTCCAGCATGGGAACGGACGGGTCTTGGGCCTCTTCGAGGACGCGGCGGTTGAACTCCAGCCAGCTCAGGTCGCGGTTGAAGTACAGGGCCGGGTCGTCGAGGTTCACGGGCGGTAACACGACGCGCGCTCCGAAATGCGGGTCCGTCCAAAACGATTAGTATACCCGCGGGTCGCGCGCGCGTAACGAGCCGCGCGCGTGTTTGCCCGGACCTTCACAATTGCCTAGAACACGCCCGGCGAACCGCCCGCGCCGCCCCCTTTGTCGGAGGAACTGTCATGTCCGCGTTCCGCCTGTTGTTGGCCGCCGCCGCGGTCGTCGCGTCGGCCGATCTTGCCCGCGCGATCTTCCTGCGCGTCGAGGTCGAGAAGGTGCCCGTCGAGCGCCTCCAGAAGAACATGGAAGAGGCGATCAAGAAGAACCCCAAGGACGCCGCCGCGGTGCTGAACCTCGCGCGCCTGCACGCGATGGCCTACTCGCTGCGCTCCGAAGAGGTGCCGGTCGATCAGAAGCGCCCGGACGCGATCTGGTTCGGGTACGAGCCGCCTCTGGTCCCGTTCCGCAACGTGACCAAGACCGACGACAAGGACAAGCTCAAGGCCGCGAAGGAGCACCTCGACAAAGCCCTGAAGCTGTACGAGGACGCGATCAAGCTCGACCCCAAGGACTTGCGCGCGCAGCTCGGCCGCGCGTGGCTGCTGACGCAAACCGACAAGAAGGACGAGGCGATCAAGGCGCTCCGCGCGGTCGCGGAGAAGGGCTGGGAGAGCGACCAGAAGCTCAAGAGCATCTTCCCCGGCTCGCACGTCTACACGCCCGAAGTCGCGGGCTACCTCGCGCCGCTGCTCGACAAGGAGAAGGACAAGGACGAACTGGCGACCTTCAAGGACCGCATCGCGCAGCTCCAGAAGTTGCCGCGCGCCGTCACCCCCATCGCGGTCCCGCTGGCCGACGGCCTCAAGGCCGCGGACATCGAGGACCGCGCGGCGCGCGTTGCGTTCGACGCCGACGGCTCCGGCCTGAAGCGCGAGTGGACGTGGATCAACCCGAAGGCCGCGTGGCTCGTCCACGACCCGAAGCGCACGGGCAAGGTCGATTCGGCCCTGCAACTGTTCGGTGGCGTCACCTTCTGGCTGTTCTGGGAAACCGGGTACGACGCGCTCGCGGCCCTCGACGACAACGGCGACGGGCAACTCACGGGCACGGAACTGGACGGCCTCGCGCTGTGGCACGACGCCAACGGCAACGGCGTGTGCGACGCGGGCGAGGTGAAGCCGCTGGCGGCGCACGGCGTCACGGCGCTGGCGTGCAAGTTCGAGCGCGACCGGAGCCACCCGGACGGGATCGCGTTCGCGAAGGCCGGCGTCACGTTCGCGAACGGGCGCACGCGCCCCACGTTCGACCTCGTGCTGCACCCGGCGAAGAAGTGACGCGCGGGCGGCGCGCCGCGCGCCCGCGCGCGGCGCGCCGGCTCGGAACCGGCGCTACCGCCGAATCACGTCCTTGCCCACCCACGGGCGCAGCACGTCGGGCACGACGACCGAGCCGTCGGCCTGCTGGTAGTTCTCCAGAATCGCGACCAGCGCGCGCGTGCAGGCGACCGCGGTGCCGTTCAGCGTGTGGACGAACCGCGTGCCCTTGAAGCCCTTCCCCTTGTACCGGATGCCGAGCCGCCGGGCTTGGAAGTCGGTGCAGTTGCTCGTGCTCGTCACCTCGCCGTACGCGCCGCCCTCGCCGCGCCCCGGCATCCACGCTTCGAGGTCGTACTTGCGGTACGCCGGCCCGCCGAGGTCGCCGGTCGCGGTGTCGATGACGTGGAAGCACAGGCCCAGCCCGCTGAAGATTTGCTCCTCCAGCGCGCGAATCTCTTGGTGGATCGTCTCGCTGTTCTCCGGCGTGCAGAACGCGAACATCTCGACCTTCGTGAACTGGTGGACGCGGTACAGCCCGCGGGTGTCGCGGCCCGCGGCCCCGGCCTCCGTGCGGAAGCAGTGCGACAGCCCGACGTACCGCTTCGGCAACTCGGATTCGTCGAAAATGCGGTCGCGGTGCATCCCGCCGAGGGTGATCTCCGCGGTGGCGATGAGGCACAGGTCGGTATCGGCGACCGTGTACACCTGCCGCGTCTCGGCGTTGTCGCGCGGCATGAACCCGATCCCTTCGAGCACGTCCACGCGCGCGAGGTCCGGGGTGATGATCGGCGTGTACCCGGCCTTTACCGCCGTTTGCATCGCGTACTGCACGAGCGCGATTTCCAGCAGCGCGGCCTCGTTCTTGAGGAAGTAGAACTTCTGCCCCGCGACCTTCGTTCCGGCCTCGAAGTCGGCCAGATCGAGTTTCTCGCACAACTCGACGTGGTCCTTCGGCTTGAAGTCGAACGCCTTCGGGGTGCCGAACTGCGCGACGACCTTGTTCGCGGCCTCGCCGCCGACCGGCGCGTCCGGGTGCGTCAGGTTCGGCAAGAGCATCAGGTTCGCGAGCAGGTCGCCTTCGACGAGTTTCAGTTCGGCGTCGAGCGCCGCGACCTCGGCGTCGACGGCCTTCCCCTGATCCCGAATGGCCTGCTTGTCCGCGTCCGTCTTGGCGTTCTTGAAGCCGGCGGAAATCTGGTTCTTCTTGGCCGCCGTCTCGCTCCGCTTCTGAACCAGTTCCTTGCGCTTGGTCTCGAGCGCGACCACGCTATCGACCGCGGCCTCGGACGCGCCGCGGTTGCGGCAGTTGGCTTTCACGGTGTCGGCGTTCTGGCGAATGAAGTCGGCGTCGAGCATGGGATGGGTTCTCGTTGGCGGACTGCTTGGATTTGCTCGCGGCTTCGCGAGCGCTCGCGAAGCCGCGAGCGGCCGGACGGAATCAGGATATGTCCCGCGCGCGTCAGGTTCACCAGATGGGCTTGTGGCCGAGCGCGCGGCGGATAAGGGCGATCTGCCCGCAGTGGATCATCTCGTGCAGCGGGGCGTAGCGCAGGCTACCGATGCGCGTGGCGAACAGCGCGTGCGGGAACACCGGGGGCAGGTCGAGGTCGGCGTCTGGGTAGTTCGGCAACTCTTCCATCACGCGTGCCTGAACGCGGTCGAACACGGCCAGAATCTCTTCGGCCGGCGGGTACGCGGGCGCGGGGCCGGGCGTCGTGCCGGGCACGAACAGCTTGATGAAGTCGTCCGAGATGAGCGCTTCGTCGGCCGGGCCGCGCGGGCGCAACCGGCCGAGGCAGATGCGGTAGTGGGCCATCGCGACGTGCCCCACCTGCCAGCCGACGTGCGACACGCCGCCGGCGGGAATCGTGAACCACTCCGCGAGCGGCACGCTGACCGCGCGCTCGCGCGTGTACTTGTGCGCGAACGCGATCTGCTCCAGTGCGTCGGACAGGCGGCTCATGGGCGCTGTTCCAGCGGGACGTACTTCACGCCGGTCTTGCCGGTCGAGATTTGCTCGGGGCGGAAGATGCGGTTGCCCACGAGTTGCTCGTTCCAGTGGGCCAGCCAGCCGGCGACGCGGGCGATGGCGAAGATCGGGGTGAACACGTCGGTCGGGATACCGAGCGCTTGGTACACCACGCCGGAGTAGAAGTCCACGTTCGGGTAGATGCCCTTCGGCCCGTACACGCCGGCGCACACGCGCTCCAGTTCCAGCGCGGTCTCGTAGTTCTTCGGGCGCGCCGTCTCCGCGAACACGTGCTCCGCGATCTCTTGCAGCACGGTGGCGCGCGCGTCCTTCACCTTGTAGACGCGGTGCCCGATGCCCATGACCTTGTACTTGGGGTCGGCGGTCCGCTTGGCGTCGAGCCACGGCTTCACGTTCGCCGGCCCGCCGATCTCCTCGAACTGGCGCAGGGCCTCCTCGTTCGCGCCGCCGTGGAGCGGGCCGGACAGCGAGCCGACGGCGGCCCCGATCACGTGGTACGGGTTCGCCAGCGTCGAGCCGGTCACGCGCGCGGTGAACGTGCTCGCGTTCATCGTGTGCTCGGCGTGCAAAATCAGGCACGCGTCGAGCACCTTGCGCGTGGCCGCGGACGGCTCCTTGCCGAACAGCATGTAGTAGAAGTTCGCGGCGTGGTCGAGGTCGTCGCGCGGGTCGATGATCTCCGCACCGCGCCGGGTGCGGGCGAACGCGGCCACCAGCGTGGGCAGCGCGGCCACGAGGCGCACGGTCGCGTCCCAGTTCTTCGCGGCGTCGAACACCGTCGGGCACGGGTAGAACATGCCCAGCGCCGACACGCCCGCGTGCAGCGCGTCCATCGGGTGCCCGTCGGCCGGCATGCACTTGATCAGGTCTTTGAGCCGGAAGTGGATCGCCCGGCGCGCGCGCAGTTCGGCGTCGTACTCGGCGAGTTGCTTCTGCGTGGGCAGGTCGCCCTTGATGAGCAGCCAGCTCACCTCCTCGAAGTTGCTCTCCTTCGCGAGCACCTCGACCGGGACCCCGCGGTACTCCAGCACCGCCTTCTTGCCGTCCAGAAAGCTGACGGCCGACTTCGCGGCCGGCACGTCCTCGAGGCCCGGCTTGTATTCGGTCTCGGTGCTCATTGGCAGTCTCGGAGGGCAGTGGCGGCGGGTGGGGTGGCGTACAGACATGTATAGCGAGGCGAGCGGGGGGCGTAAGCCCCCTGATTCGGAAGAGGGCAGAGGGCAGAGGGCAGAAGGCACGAAGACAAGAGGCAGAAGAGTTTCGACAGGATGAACAGGATGGAGACAGGATGAAGACGGAACTGGTCTACTCTTCATCCTGTCTCCATCCTGTTCATCCTGTCGAAATTGCCTTTCTGTCTTTTCTGCCCACTACCCACTGCCCACTGTTCACTTCTTGGTGATCTTGATGTTGCGGAACGCGACCGGGCCGTGGTCGCCTTGGAACATGAGGGGGCCGGTCGCGGCCTCTTTCCCGGTCAGGCCGCCCGGCGTGTGCTGCTTCATCTCCACGTTCTCGTGCAGCACGACGTCGTTCAGCACCACCTTCACGAACTTGGCGTTCGCGGTCTTCTTCCCGGCCGCGTCGAACTTCGGGGCTTGGAAGTCGATCACGAACTTTTGCCACTCGCCCGGCTTCTTGCTCGCGTTCTTCGGCGGCTTCGCGGCGCTGTACAGCGCGCCCAAGTCGCCCTGCGTCAGCTTGTCGTCCGGCTTGCCGAAGCTGTCAAGGATCTGCACCTCGTACTCGCCCATGACGTAGATGCCGCTGTTCGACCCCTTCGGCACCATGAACTCGACTTCGAGGTGGATGTCGCCGAACTTCTCCTCGGTGGAGATGTCGCACCCGCCGCTCTTGGCGTTCACCAGCATCGCCGGTACGAGCACCGTGTTCGTGGCCCCGGTCAGGTCCGCGAACTGGCCGGGGTTCTTCGCGTCCAGCGTCAGGTCCAGGCTGGTCGCCTTCCACTTGCTCTTCTTCTCGTCTTTGAGCTTCCAGCCCTTGAGGTCTTTGCCGTTGAACGGCTCGACCGGCTTGTCGTCGGCGGCGCGCGCGCCGCACACCAGCGCGAGCGCGAGAACCGGAACAGCGATGCGGAACATGGGAGAACCTTCCGAAAGGAGTTGGGGAGGGGGGCGAGGGAGATGATAGGTGCGGGGCGCGCCGAACGCCACCGGGTGTTGCCCGGTGCTGAGGAGTGCCACCCTCCGGGTGAAGAGGTGGTGCAGTCCGAAGGACCGCGATTCCTCAGCACCGGACAACGCCCGGTGGCGTTCGGCGCTCGCCTCGGATACGCTATTACCAACTGCCCGGTTGCTCTTCCGCCCGCCTACCCGGAACGCTCTCCATGCGGTTCCTCAGCCTCTCCCTACTGGTTCTGGTTCCCGCGTTCGCGCGCGCGGCCGACCCGGTCGATTACCGCAAGGACGTGAAGCCCGTTCTGCAAGAGCGGTGCTACGCCTGCCACGGGGCGCTCGCGCAGAAGGCGAAACTGCGCGTCGACAGCGGCGCGAACCTGCTGAAAGGCGCGGTCGTCGCGGGCAAGCCGAACGACAGCGAGCTGTTCCTGCGCGTGTCGAGTGAGAACGAGGCGACGCGGATGCCGCCCGAGGGCCACGCGCTCAAGCCCGAACAGGTCGCCAAGATCAAGCTGTGGATCGAGCAGGGCGCGAAGGTGCCCGCAGATGATCAACCCGAAGCCGACCCGCGCGAGCACTGGTCGTTCAAAGCGCCGGAGCGCCCACCGCTCCCGCGTAACCGCGACCCCAAGGGGAGCGCGAACCCCATCGATGCGTTCATCGTGGCCGAAAGGGAGAAACGCGGCCTGACGCCCGTTGGCCCGGCCGACAAGCGCGTGCTGCTGCGCCGCGTGTACCTCGACCTCATCGGGCTGCCGCCCACCGCGGCGCAGACCGAAGCGTTCGTGAAAGACCCCGCCCCCGACGCTTACGAGAAGGTCGTCGATGCGCTGCTGGCAAGCCCGCAGTACGGCGAGCGCTGGGGCCGGCACTTCCTCGACATCTGGCGCTACTCCGACTGGTGGGGCCTCGGCGCGGAGTTGCGCAATAGCCAGCGCCACATCTGGCACTGGCGCGACTGGACGATTGAGAGCTTCAACGCCGACCTCGGTTACGACGAGATGATCCGGCAGATGCTCGCGGCCGACGAACTGTACCCGACCGACGCGAAGAAGCTCCGCGCCACCGGCTACCTCGCGCGCTCGTACTTCCTGTTCAACCGCACGTCGTGGCTCGACGAGACCATGGAGCACGCGGGCAAGGGGTTCCTCGGCCTCACGTTCAACTGCGCCAAGTGCCACGACCACAAGTACGACCCGATCTCGCAGAAGGACTACTACAGCTTCCGCGCCATCTTCGAGCCGTACCAACTGCGCACCGACCTGCTGCCGGGCGAGCCGGACGCGATGAAGGCCGGCATCCCGCGGGCCTACGACGCGAACCTCGACGCCAAGACCCCGTTCCACATTCGCGGCGACGAGCGCAACGCCGACAAGGACCGCGCCGTTTCGCCCGGCCTGCCGCAGTTCCTCGCGCCGGACGGCCTCAAGTTCGCGCCGGTGAAACTGCCGCCGCTGGCGTATCGGCCCGGCGCGCGGCCGGAGTTGCTCGCCGGGCACCGCAAGGCGGCCGAGGCGAAGCTGAGCGCCGCGAAGGACGCGCTCGCGGTTGCAATCGCGGCGCGCGCGAAACTTCCGAAGCTCGAAGCCCCCGGCAAGGAACCCGAACCGCCGAAGGCGGTGGAAGGGAAGCTGATCTTCAAGGACGACTTCGCGAAGTCCAACGCGGAGCTGTGGGAACTCGGCGCGGGCATGTGGAAATACGACAAGGGCAAGCTGCTGCAACAGAAGGCCGACGGCGACCGCTCGCACGTGCGCAGCAAGACCGTGCACCCGGCCGACTTCGAGGCCAAGCTGAACTTCGCCATCACGGGCGGCGGGCAGTACAAGTCCGTGGGCGTTTCGTTCGACGTGGGCGACGGCAACGAGGTGCTCGTGTACGTCAGCGGCGGCGGGAGCAAGCTGCAAGTGGCGTACAAGGCCGGCGCGGATTACGTCTACCCCAACGACGCCGCGGTCGGCATGCCGTTCCCGTCGAACGTGCCCTTCGAGCTGCACGTCCGCGTTCGCGGCACGCTCGTGAACGTCGCGCTCAACGGCGAACACAAACTCGCGTACACGCTGCCGGTCGCGCGCAAGCCGGGCAAGATCGACCTCATCACCTACACCGCGACCGCGGAGTTCACCGGCCTCGCCCTGCGCGAGCTGCCGAAGGAAACCGCGCTGCTGCAACCGGGCGCGAAGCCGGGCGCGGCGGTGAAGCTGACGCCGGAAATCGCCGAAGCGAACGTCGTCGCGGCGCAGAAGGCCGTCGCCGTCGCGGAGGCCGAACTTGCGGCGCTCGAAGCTCGCGCGAAGGCCGACGCCAGCGCGTCGAAGGACGATGCGAAGCTCGCGGCGAAGGCGGAGAAGCTGGTCGCGGTGGCGAACGCCGAGCTCGCACTGGCGCAGGCCGACGCAGCGGTGAGGGCCGCCGCGCCGGCCGGCAAGCCGGCCGCGGAGCAGAAGCGCAAGGCCGCCGAAGCCGCGCTGACCGCGGCGAAGAAGGCCGTCGGCACCGAGTCGGAGACCTACACGCCCTTCCCCGGCGCGGTACGCTCGGCGGAATCGAACCTCGACACCCGCCCGAAGTTCGGCCCGTTCCCGGACACCAGCACCGGCCGGCGCACCGCGCTCGCCAACTGGGTCGCCGACCCCAAGAACCCGCTGACCGCGCGCGTCGCGGTCAATCACCTGTGGCTCCGGCACTTCGGCGCGCCGCTGGTCGCCAACGTGTTCGAGTTCGGCCGCCGCGGAACCGCGCCGACGCACCCGGAATTGATGGATTGGCTCGCCGTGGAACTGGTGGAGAAGAAGTGGAGCTTCAAGCACCTGCACAAACTAATGGTGACAAGTGACACCTACCGCCTCTCCAGTTCCAGCGCCAACGCTGACGCGAGCGCGAAGCTGGACTCGGAGAACCGCGCGTACTGGCGGATGAACTCGACGCGCATGGACGCGAACACGATTCGCGACAGCCTGCTGCACCTCGCCGGCGACCTCGACCCGACCGCCAGCGGCCCGCCGGTCCCGGCCGCGCAGCAAGAGGCCAGCCGCCGCCGGTCGCTGTACTTCTTCCACTCGCACAACGAGCACAACAAGCTGCTCGACATCTTCGACAACGCCAACGTCCTCGACTGCTACCGGCGCACCGAGAGCATCGTCCCGCAGCAGGCGCTCGCGCTGTGGAACAGCCGGCTCGCGCAGACGAGCGCCGCGAAGATCAACGACGCGCTCCACGCCAAGCACGCGAACGCCGACGACACGAAGTTCGTAACGGCCGCGTTCGAGACGGTCCTCGGCACGCTGCCCACAAAGGACGAACTGGCGGTGTGCTTGGAGGCGCTCACCGAACTGCGCGCGGAACTGAAGGGCGTGCCCGAACCCGCGCTGGGCAAGCGCGTGCGCCTGCAACTGGTGCAAGCTCTCATCAACCACAACGACTTCGTCACGGTTCGATAAGGCAAAAGGCAGAATGGCCACAAAAAAGCACAAGAGCCACAAAAGAAGGCAAAGGCAGAATCCGTTCAAAAGACAGGAGGCGAGTGATGAAGACGTGGAATACGATCTTCGAGTTGTGCGACATCATTCGCGAGACGGGCTATGCGATCCACGAGTACCTCCGCAGCGGGCACTTAGAGAAGGTGTACGAGAACGCGCTCGTTCATCGGTTGAGAAATCAAGGCCTTGAGGTTCTTCCTCAACACCCGCTCGCAGTGTACGACGAGGACGGAACGGTTCTCGGCGAGTTCTTCGCCGATCTGTTCGTTGAGGGCGTGCTGATTGCCGAGTTGAAGGCAGTGCGCCACGTCGTTGACGAACACATCGCGCAGCTCTTCGGTTATCTGCGGTGTTCGCGAATCGAACACGGTCTACTGATAAACTTTGGCGCGCCGCACTTTTACATCAAGAAGTACATCCTGAACGACGCGCAACCGGATCGCCCGTGACCTTTTAAATGCTGCATTCTGAACGGTCTTCTGCCTGTTGTCTTCTTTTGTGGTTCTTGTGCTTTTTTGTGGCCATTCTGTCTTCTGCCTTTGGTGCCCTATGAACCGTCGGGATTTCGCCGGCCTCGCGCTCGCGGCCATGCTCCACCGGGACGGCTACGCCGCCGACCCCGTTGCCAAGCCCAGCGGCAAGCCGCATTTCGCGCCGAAGGCCAAGAGCGTCATCTGGCTGTTTATGAACGGCGGCGTCTCGCACATGGAGACGTTCGACCCGAAGCCGGCGCTCACCAAGTTCGCCGGGAAGACCATCAAGGAAGGGCCGGTGCCGGACGCCCAAGACCCCGCGAAGCTCGCGCTCGCGCGCGTCACCGTCATCAACGACGCCAACGGCCAACAGCGGAACAAGCTGTACCCGCTGCAAGTCGGGTTCAAGAAGTACGGCAAGAGCGGCATCGAGTTCAGCGACTGGGTGCCGCACATGGGCGCGTGCGTCGACGACCTCGCGGTGATCCGCTCCATGTGGACGACCGACGACAACCACGGGGCGCAGACGCAGTTCCACACCGGGCGGCACATGCTCGACGGCGAGTACCCGACGCTCGGCGCGTGGGTCCATTACGGCCTCGGCACGCTCAACGAGAACCTGCCGCAGTTCATCAGCATGGGCAACCGCGAGTACTGGAACATCAAGGACGGACACTACCTCGGCCCGGCGCACGACGCGGTGCCGATGCGCGTCGACCCCGCGAACCCGCTCGACTACGGCAAGCCGGAAATCGCGGTCACGCCCGCGGAGCAGAAGGCCGGGTTCACCCTGTCCGGCAAGCTCAACAAACTGCGCGAGAGGGACTACCCCAACGATCCGGCGCTCGACGCCCGCATCAAGAGCTACGAGCTGGCGTTTCGGATGCAGAAGTCGCTGCCCGAAGTGCTCGACTTCGCGAAGGAGACCGAAGAGACGAAGAAGCTGTACGGCCTCGACCGCGCCGAAACGCGCGCCTTCGGGATGCAGCTCCTCGCGTCGCGCCGGCTGGTGGAACGCGGCGTGCGGTTCATTCAGATTCAGCACGGCGCGGGCGGCGCGGGCGTGTGGGACGCGCACGGCGGCCTGAAGGCGAACCACTCGCGCAACTGCCTCGCGGTGGATCAACCCATCGGCGGGCTGCTGAAAGACCTGAAGCGCACCGGCCTGCTGAAACACACGCTGGTGGTGTTCTGTTCGGAGTTCGGCCGCACGCCGGGCAGTCAGGGCAGCGACGGCCGCGACCACCACATCTACGGGTTCAGCGTGTGGATGGCCGGCGGCGGGCTGAAGGGCGGCATCGTCCACGGCGCGACCGACGAGATCGGCTTCCACGCCACCGACAACCGCCACTACGTCACCGACGTCCACGCCACCATCCTGCACCAACTGGGCCTCGACTCGCGCAAGCTGGAGATCCCCGGAAGGAAGAGGCTGGACATCGACCACGGCGCGCCGATCAAGGAAGTGATCGCGTAACCACAAGAGGAGGGAACCACTATGGAGGGGGAGAAATTGTCTCCGCTCGGCCTCGCTATTGAGCGAGACGATGCGGACGAAGTGGAGCGTTTGGTTCGCGCTGATCCCGACGGGCTCAAAATGGAAACAGGGGTGGGGACTCTCTTGCATTACGCGGCGCAACTCCGAGCAATCAATACGGTTAAGCGGCTGGTGGCGATGGGGTTGGATGTAAACGTAACCAAGTATCCGGGGTATCCAGAGTATCCAGAAGGCCCGCTCTGGAACGCAGTTTCCGCA
>VGZJ01000130.1 GCA_016872595.1 Planctomycetota bacterium | reverse complement strand
CGCCCCGTCGTCACACGGTGATGATGAAGAACGTCGCCGGACTCCACAACCGGATGTACGGGTAACGACCACACAGGATCGTCTGGCCGAAGTGCGACTGAACCAACACCTATTGCGCAACGAGTCTATAGATTCAATCTCGGTCGAGGGCGACTCAAGGTCGTGCCGAGCGTGCCCTCGGTTTCCAAGCCGTTTCGATGACTGATGAGCGTGCCACCAAAACTCCCAGCTTACCCGGATTACTTCCCTGCGTAGCCCTGACTGGGCGCGGGTGCGACTTGAACAATTTCCCGCGCTTCGCGTGCGGGCACGCTCCATGTCGGGCGCGTTCGCGCGGCTGTGCACGGTGCGGCGGTTGTACGCGACGTTCGGCGCGGGGGCGGGCGCGGCGCGGGAAACTTCGCCCCAAGCGGTTTGCACGCGCCCCGTTCGCAGGCGATGATGCAGCGGCTAGGATTGCCGACGCACTCAATCGCACAAGGAGGTCCGTCGTGAAAGTGCGCGCCTTGTTCTCTCTCGCCGTCGCCGCCGGTATTACCGGCCCCGCGGTCGCCGCCCCACCGGCCCCGCTGCCGGCGTCCGCCACCAAGACCAACCCGAACCAGACCCTCGCCGACGACGTGGCCTATCGGCTCCGCTCGACCGGCAACGCGGCCGGCGCGGACGTGTCCATCGTCGCCCGCGAAGGCACCGTCACGCTGACCGGGTTCGCGAAGAGCGCCGATCAGAAGGCGAAGATCGCCGCGGACGTGAAGACCGTCGCCGGGGTCATCATCGTGCGCGACAACCTGCGCGCCCCGAGCGCCGGGATCGTGCAGGTGCAGGACGCGCCGCTGGGTCTCGGGCCGGTCGCGCCGCCGCTGGGGGCCGCGCCGCCGCCCGCCTTCGGCAACCCGATCGTCGAACCGGCCCCGCTCGGCATCCCCGGCCAAGCCGCGCCCGACATGCAGGCACCGAACCTGCCGCCGTACGCGTGGCCGACCTACGCGCCCTACGGCAACGTGAGCCGCGTCGCGTACCCGCAGGCGTACCCGTACAACGCTTTCCCCTTCATCGGGCCGTTCTACCCGTTCCCGAAGGTTCCGCTCGGCTGGCGCAAGGTCACGCTGGAGTGGGACGACGGCCACTGGTACCTCGGCCGCAACTCCGCGCCCCACGACTACTGGCGCGTGAAGTTCTGGTGATCTCTTTCTGAGTCGCAAGTCATCAGGTCGAAAGTCGTAAGGTCGAAGACTCGCACAACACGGGTCTTCGACCTTACGACTTTCGACCTGATGACTTGCGACTTTCCAACCGGCCTTTCCTTACTGCGGACATTCGACCACAATCGCGGCATGGACGCACGCCAGATTCTCGGCCCGGACGGGCTGATCGCCCGCAAGTTCTCAGGCTTCGAGTCCCGCCCGCAGCAACTCGACATGGCCGACGCGGTCGCGGACGCGCTCGCTCGCAAGCGGCAACTACTCGTCGAAGCCGGTACGGGTGTGGGCAAATCCTTCGCGTATTTGGTGCCGGCGATTCAGGCGGTGAGCGCGCGCAAAGACTTCCGCGTCGTCATCTCCACGCACACCATCAGTCTGCAAGAGCAACTGATCCGCAAGGACATTCCGTTCCTGCAATCGGTGCTGCCCGGCGACTACCGGCCGGTGCTGGTGAAGGGCCGCGGCAACTACCTCAGTATCCGACGGCTGCGTTCCGCGCAGACGAAGGCCAGCACGCTCCTCGACACGCCGGGCGCGGTCGATCAGCTTATTCAGATCGGGCGCTGGTCGCGCACAACGCAGGACGGCAGCAAGGCCGACCTGCCGGTTCAGCCCTACGAACCCGTGTGGGACTTGGTGCAGAGCGACAGCGGGAACTGCCTCGGCCGCAAGTGCCCGCACAACGCGGACTGCTTCTACTTTCAGGCGCGCAAGAAGGTGTTCGGGGCGAACCTGCTGATCGTGAACCACGCGCTGTTCTTCGCCGATCTCGCGATCCGGCGCGGCGGCGGCGGCATCCTGCCCGATTACAACGCCGTCATTTTTGATGAGGCGCACACGCTCGAAGACGTGGCCGCTGATCACCTCGGTATCGGGCTGGGGCAGGGCGGGGTCGAGTACCTCTTCAACCAACTGCTCGCCCCGCGAACGCACAAGGGTATCCTCGCGACGCTCGGCGACGGCGACGCCGTCGCGCAACTCGACGTGACCCGCCAAGCCGCGGACAGGTTCTTCCTCAGCGTGAGCGAGTGGTATCAGAAACAACCCAAAGGCAACGGGCCGAACGCGAGCGCCGGCAGCGGGCGCGTCCGCGCCCCGAACCCGGTGCCGGACACGCTCAGCAAGGAACTCACCGCGCTCGGCGATACCCTGCACGAACTCGCGAAGGGCCGCGACGCTGAAGACGAGAAACTGGAACTGACGGGCCGCGGCGACCGGCTCTATGGCATGGCGAAAAGCGTCAGCGAGTGGCTGAAGCAGTCGCTCGACGGACAGGTGTACTGGGTCGAGGTGAAGCCGGGCCGCGTGCCGCGGGTTTCGCTGGCGAGCGCGCCCATCGAGGTCGGCCCGGAGTTGAAGAAGCAGCTTTACGACCACGTGCCGAGCGTGATCCTCGCGAGCGCGACGCTCTCCGTCGGCGGCGAAGCCGGGTTCAAGCACTTCCAGAAGCGCCTCGGCCTCGACGACGCCACGACGCGGCTTCTGGGCAGCCCCTTCGACTTCGAGAAGCAGGCCGAACTGCACCTGTTCAAGACCATGCCCGATCCGAGTTCGATGAGCGCGAAGTACGAAGACGAGGTGCTAAAGCGCATCCCGGAGTACGTGGAGAAGACGAAGGGCCGGGCGTTCGTGCTGTTCACCAGTTACGGGTTCCTGAACCGCGCCGCGAACCTGATGGCCCCGTGGTTCGCGAAGAACGGTTACACGCTGCTCGTGCAGGGCAGCGGGCTACCGACCCCGAAATTGCTCGACCAGTTCCGCGAGGCGAAAAAGGCCGTGCTGTTCGGCGTCGATTCGTTTTGGCAGGGCGTGGACGTGCGCGGCGAGGCGCTGAGCAACGTCATCATCACGAAGCTGCCGTTCGCGGTGCCGGATCGCCCGCTGACCGAGGCGCGGCTCGAGGCCATCGCCGAGGACGGCGGCAACCCGTTCATGGACTACCAAGTCCCGCAGGCCGCAATCAAACTGAAGCAGGGCTTTGGCCGGCTGATCCGCACGCAATCGGACAGCGGCATCGTGGTGCTGTTCGACCCGCGCGTGCTTACGAAGCCCTACGGCAAAGTGTTCCTCGACGCGCTGCCCAACGCCAAGCGTTTCATCGACGGCGAAGCCGCGGCGAGCGACGAAGGGAAGGGGAGCAAGAGGAAGAGCCGGGCGGGGTGACGGGGACCCGTTAGCCGCGAGCCGCAAGGCGAGAGCGGTTAGTGCCCACCTCTCCCCCATCAAAGCATGGGGAGAGGTGGACAAAACCGGCGCGCGCCGTCACTTGCGTTTCTTCTGCTTCTTGGCCTTCTTCTTTTGTTTTTGGCGCTGTTCGTGGCGCTGCTTCGCGCTCAGGCCGGTGTGGTTGGGTGGGGGCGGGGCGAGTCGAGGCGCGCGCACCGGCTTCGGCCCCAATCCGAGTTGGTATTTCACTTCGGCCGCGTCGCCCGCGATCATCGGTTCCACGTTGTCCGTCGCGAACGCGGCTTCGATGACGGGCCACGCTTCGACCGCCTTGAGGTCGAGCAGGTCGGCGACCAAGAACCCGTTGTACTCCGGGTTGTTCGTTGCGGCGTTGGCGAGTTGGCGACACAGCAGTTCGATCATCGCGGGGCGCGCGGCGGGGTGCTGCTGCGCGATCTCCACGAGGACGCTCGCGAACGCCGAGGCCGCGTACCCGCCCTTGCGGTACTCCACTCGCTCTAGCACCGCGGGGACGATCTCCGGCCCGTACCCGCCGAGCACGCCCGGCAGTTCCTCGGTGATCCAGTCGCTCCAGTCCCCGTCTTCCTTTTCGTCCTCGTTGATGTCAATGAGGTCGAGGAGCGGTTCCACCGCGTCCGGCGGGCGCAGTTGGCCGATCGCGCGCCACGCATGAATCTGCGCGTACCACTCCGGATCGGTCGCGAACAACTCTTCGTCTTCGAGCATCCGAATCAGATCGGGGACGTGTTCGGGGCCGATGCCCCGCGCGCGGTAGTCGATGGTGTCGTTCGCCCCTTCCGGGCGACCGATCTTGAGGAGTTGATCGACCGGCGGGTTGTAACTGCCCATCACGCGCTCCCGGTTCGCGTTCCCAACTGGATCAGTTCGCCGCTGAAGTTCGGCCGATCGCCGACCCACGCGCCGATCTTGCCGCCGCCGCCGTTCGCGCCGGCGGCGAGGCCGCGGGTCAGCGCGTACCAGCAGAAATAGCAGTGGTTGCTGGTCGCGCCGGGCAGGGCGTTCGGGTCGCGGGCCAGAATCTCGTCGCGGATCGCACTCAGCCCGCGACTGAAAATCGTGCCCACGACCGGGTGCGCGCGCCCGGCCGCGATCACCTGTTCCGCGCTGTCCGTGTGGATGTTGCCGATGGTCAGTTGGTCGAGGTCCGAGGCGAACCCGCAACACGGTTTCACCTCGCCCTTCGGGTTCACGATCAGTGCCTGCCCCGGCCCCTCGCAGTAGTCCTCCTGAAACCACGTGCCGTCCCACGGGTCGCCCGGCAGGTCTTCGGCGCGCTCCACGGTCGCGAGGTGGTTCCAGCACGCGGTCATGGTGAGGTCGTCGCTCACCAGCATGTAGCGGCCGAGCATCTCGGACCACGCGACCACGCCGTCGAGCGCTACGGCCAACCGCTTGATCGGTTCCAACCCCTTGTCCGGGGCGCGGCTGGCGTAGCTGAGCGAAAGGATCGTGTCGCGCGCGAAGACGGCGCGCGTGACGCGACAGAACTCGGCCAGCTTCGCGATGTCCATGCCGTGGAACTTGTCCACGCTCAGGCCGATTTTGCCGGAAAAGCCGGCGGTGCGGAGGGCGCTCAGCACGGCTTCCGCGTGCGCGGCGTCCGTATGCCAGACGCCGTTGGTCATCAGCTTGTCAAACTTGAAGCCCAGTTCGGCCGCGCGGCGGGTGAGCGCGGTCAGAAACTCCGGGTACAGGAACGGTTCGCCGCCGGTGAAGCCGAGCGTGTCGATGCCGACCGCGTGCGCCTGTTCGAGGAACCGGAGCGCGGTGCCGATGTCGAGGCGGTCGGGCCACTCGATGGGCACGCAGCAGTGCGGGCACGACAGGTTGCACTGGTAGACACCAGCGAAAGATATGTAGTTGGGTCGGAAGGTCCGCTCGCCGGTCAGTTTCGGGGCGCGGCGTTCGAGGGGTGAGCGGTCGGGGTGAGCGTTCTTCATGTGGAGATTCTAGGACAACGCCCGCCGGCGCTGTACTATCGGTGCGCCCTTCGAGGTCCGCGCGATGAGCACCGCCGAGCGCCGTATCTGGTTCGTCGTGTTCGCGGTCGCGTTAGCCTTTGCCGTGTGGAAGTGGGCCGCGCGCCCGCCGCTTCGACCGCTTGACCACACGCCCGGCGGCGCGGTCGAGCGCATCGAGTTCGCCCCGGCCCCGCCGCCCGGTGCCCCGCGGCACTTGTAGAACGGGTTCGCCGTTGACGTCGAAGTCCACCACTTCGCCCCGTTGGTTTCGCGGCGCGATCAGTGTACTATCGGGCCATGCCCAGCGCAGCGCCCAAACTCATCGGCACCTACACCGCGCCGCCCGTGTGCAAGGGTGAGCGCGTCACCTGTCTGTACCGCGATGCCGATTGCGTTGTGACCGGGTTCAGCGCCGCGCCGATCTGTTGGCCTCGTGTGCGTGCGGTCGAGCACCGCGGCGGTTCGGGCTTGTGGGTGAACGACGAACTACGGCGCGCCGTCCGCACGGAGAGCGCGCTCGCGCTTAGGCACTGGTTCGGCGTGTCGGTCGCTGTCGTGTGGAAGTGGCGGAAGTTGTTCGGCGTCAGTGGACAGGCGACGACAGAAGGGAGCAGGGCCGCGAACCGCGCGGCCTCGGTGAAGGGCGCGGCAACGCAGAAGGCGCGCGTCTGGACGCCCGCCGAACGCGCCGCACAGTCGCGCAAGTCGAAACGGTTGGGACTGAAGCCGCCCGGCACCGGGCGCGCTTGGACGAACGACGAACTCGCGCTGTTGGGTACCGCGCCGGATCGTGTGATTGGTGAGCGCATCGGGCGGCTTCGGAGTACGGTCGCGGTCAAACGGCGCGCCCTCGGTATCGCGCCCCACCTGCCGAGGGCGGTTCCAAAGAAGGGCGGCGCGTGATGGGCGCACGCTCATCGTGCTCGCGGCGACGTAGGCCGCGTGGGTGAACTGAAGTCGCTCAGTGATTCCGCCGAGTGGCTTCAGAGGCGGTTGTGCTCTTGGGGCCGGTCCGGCTTCCGCAGCACAAGGCCGCACTGTGGAGGTGGAGGGAAACTAGGAGCCACAACGGGAAGCCCGGAAGTCGCTGAAGAAATGGCTTGCGATTGTCGGCGTGGTGGTGTGCAATAGTGATCGTGGGCGAGGGGTTGGGATCGAAACCCCATAGATCGGGGCGAGTGCAACAGCTCCCCGGAGCCCGCGGGTCAGTTCAACCGGAATCTATGCGACGCGGAGTTCAGCTCCCGCGACCTTCCCGTTGTTACCTCCCGCGTCGCATAGATTCTTTTGCGTTCGGCAACTTGGAAAGTCGGAAGAATAAGCGGCTCAAATCATTCACCACCACACCCAACTATGAACATCCTCCATGAATCCCCTGGAAAGCTCACCTTCGCAGAACCGAGGCAGAAGTACATATTGTATTTCGTCCTCTGTGTGTTGATGATACCACTTGCATTTAGCTTGCTGCCAAGGCTCGACATTCTGAATGAAACATGGACCTTTGTCCTGGTGAGTGTGTTCTTCGCTTTGGGTGTGTTTCTTCTCCTGAGCATGGCTCGGCGTGTGTGCGAATTCGATCGCGAAGCGGGTCTCATCACCATCACATCGCATCGCTTTTACGGTTCCCGGGTTCGCCATATCGCATGGTCAGATATTGTGGGTGTTCGCGCACGAGACATGGGTCTAGACAATCCAGGGACGGCATTCTGGCTGGCTTTATCCGACGGGTCTGAGGTGCTGTTGACGGAATGCGATGTAAACTTGGATTTCACGAATCCGGATGAAAAGGAACTTCGCCGGGCTCTTGTGGAACTCGGCATGAAAATCGACGAGTGATCACTGCCGAACCAGATAGCGTGTTGTCAAGTGGCGATTTTTGAGGCCCGGTTGGGGTCGAACGGTGTGCGGTTCTTGAGCACCCCGTAGCAGATCATGACGAGCTTGCGCATGCACGCGCCGATGGCCTGCATCTTGGGCTTCGGGCCGCCGTCGCGCACACGATCATCGGCAACCCCGGCACGCGCGTCAATCTGTTCTCCGTAGTCGATTTCTTCCCAAGTGCGGTTCGCCTGATTACAGACTGTAATCACTTTCACGAGCCGGTCGCCTTCGCGGTCGCGCTGTAGACCGCGGCGCGTGACAACCCTAACGCGCGCGCGATCTCCCGCACCGGTGCGCCCGCGGCCCGCATCCGCCGCGCGGTCGCGGTGCGCGAGTTGAGCGCGCGCAAGTCGGTCGTCGCGCCCTGAACGCCCGCAACGTCACGCAGCTTCGCCAGCGCGAGCCGCGCGGCTTGGTGAACGGCTTGCCGCGTACACCCGCGCTCCGCTGCCAGCGCTTCGCACGTCTCGCCCTGACCGTAGTGCCGCACCGCCGCACTGAGTTCGTTCGCGGTCAACGGTGCGCGGTCGAGCAGCACGCGCGCCAGTTCGACAGCTTCGTTGCGCTCCGCGGCTTCGGTCGGGTCGTTGCCGTTGCACGCGATCACCGCGCCGAGCGTGCCGGCCTCGGTGCCGTCGATTACGGCGTCGAGGTACTTCGCGCGCTTCGGCTTCTCTGCTTGCAACACGCGGTAGCACTCCCACGCCGTCGCCTTCGTGACGAACGCGCCCGGCCCCGGTCGGGTCGTGTCGCCTTCGCGCTCGAGGAACGCCCGCGCCCCCGCGAGTACCGCCACGCCCGCGGCGCTTTGGAATTCGTCCGTGAGGTACGGCACGCGCCACCGCTTCGCGCACTCGCTCGCGGTGCGAAGCGCCAACGGCCACCACTGCACCGCGAGGTTGCTCACCGCGCTGTTGTTGGGGTTCATGTGTGAGAGGATGGGACCGCGCCGGCGAATTCCGGCGCGCTGGTGAACTACTTCGGGAACGGGATCACGCCCGCCGCCGCGAGCACGTCCGAACCGGCACAAGGGCGCGCCGAGCGCCGCCGCCCGGCTTCACAGCAGAACGTCGCGGGCCGCAGCGACCGCCGCGAAGTGTTGGTCGAGCAGCACCTCGAACGCGCTCTCGGCGAGTTGCTGCACGCGGGAGCGGCTGAGTCCCAACCGTTCGCCCAGCGCCCGGTGCGACAGGTGTTCGCCGCCGAATCCCATTTGGCCGTGCACCACGCAGCGCAGGCGCGCGGGCAGCGCATCGACCGCGGCGCGAACGACGGCGCGCCCCTCGCGGGCGGCGCACAGGTCCGGCGGGGAGGGGGCGCGGTCCGCGGGCGCGCCCGTTTCGTCACCGTCGAGGCTCAGCGCGTGCCCGCACCGCTTTCGCGCGCGGCGCGTGCGTTCGGCGAAGTCCGCCAGCGAGCGCGCTTCGAGTGCCAAGTAGGTACTCTCGGCACCGCGCGCCGGGTCGTACGCCTTCCACCGCTTGAGCAGCCAGACGAAGAAGTCTTGCCGCGCGTCGTCGAACTCCACGCGGAACCGGCGGGCATGGCCCGCCGACAGCTTCCCGATCCAGCGCGCGTTGCGTTCAACGAACGCCGCAAATTGGGCCGCGTCCGGGTCGTCAACCTTCATCTGCTACACCACGGGAGCGAAGGGGAATTGTCCGTCGCGCGGGACGGGCCAGAGCGAACGGGCCGCGCTGGTGCGCCCGTTCGAGGTGAGCGCGAGCGCGCCGTCCGCGTCGCCGGTCAGTTCGCCGGCCGCGAGCAGCCGTTCGGCCGCTTCCACCGCCCACCGCGGCGGGAGCGCGCCGAAGTAGACACCCAGCGGAACCGCGCCCGGGAACAGCGCGAGCAGCGCGAGCAGTTCGAGTTCGTGCGCGCGGCACTCGCGCGGGGTCAGTCGGAGCGTGTCGAACACGGCAAACCCTCGCAGCGGGGTGAAGGGGTTAGAAACTGTCGAGTTGTTCCACTTCAGCAAAGGAGCTTCTGAAGTTCGCCGGCCGCGGCGTCGAAGCACTGCAACGCCCAATCGGTAACGCGATCCAAGTCCGCGCGAACGTGTGGCGCGTATTCGCGCATGAACTTGGCCGAGAAGAACAGTTTGCCGCCGGACGCGAGCACGGCCGGCAGTGCGCCGAGACTTCGGCCGCACTGCGCCGCCGATACCGCGGCGAATTCCGTCGCCGCTCGGTCGAACGCGAGCGGAAGAAACACTTCGCGCGACGCGCGGTCCACAAAGGCGAACGTGGTGCCCGATTGTTCGAGTTTCATTTCGACGAGAGTTCCCATGCGCGCCTCCGGTTCAAGCGGGAAAGGTTTGGAGCGCGCCCGCGGCGCGGGTCACGTCGCCGCCGGCGAGCGCGGAGCGGGCCGCGAGTTCGAGCGCAACCCGGTGAACCGCGCCGGCGTTCGAGCGGAGCAGGTGCGCCGCGGCGCGCCGCCCGTGTGCCAAGTCCGGCGCGCTCGCGCCGACTTCCGCGCGCAGGAGTTCGAGGTCCGTTTTGGCGCTGCCTTCCGGCGCGAACGGGTCGCCGCGGTGCGGCGCGAACAGCCACTCGGCCGTGCCGCCGGCCACCGTCACCGCGATGTTGAGTTCGGCCGACGTGTTGGCGAGCCGAATTTCGGTCAAGCCGGTTCCGCCTTCGCCGTTCGCGCGAACGTGCGGCACGGTTCCGCCGAGCGCGAGACAGGCGACGACGTGCCCGGCCTCGTGAACGCAACTCGCCCAGCGCGCGAGCGAAGCGCCCTTCGGGACCGCGAGCACGAGCGCCGTAGGCGCGCGGTTCCACGCCGCCCACGCCGCGATCACGGTTTCGGAAACGGCGCGCCGCGCGGCTTCGGTGGCGAGCGCGTTCCCGTACTCGGCGCGAGGCGCGACCGGTGCGGCCCGCCCCCCGGCGCGCAGTTCGGCGAGCACCTCGTCGAGCGTGCCCACGCGGTCGGCCGCGCCCACGCGCACCGCGTCTTGCGCCAGCAGCGCGCGCCCTTCGCCGAACCGGTTGGCGACGTGAGCCGCGCTCACCCCGCGGCCCCGCGCCACCGCGCTCAGGAACATGCTGTAGTAGCGGTCTACGCCCCGCTGCATCTCGGCGCGGGCCTCTGCGCTCAGCGGGAACTCGCTCGCCCGTTCGGTTTTGAACGCCCCGGCCGCGACGAGGGTGGTTTTGATGCCGGCTTTCTCCCGCGCGCGCGAAGTGTCGGTGTGCGCGTCGGCCACGCCCACGCCGCCCACCACGCCCGCCGGCGTGACGATCAGTTCGTGCGCTTGCGCGGCCAGCCAGTAGGCCGCGCTCAGGGCCACATGGTTCGCCACCGCCACAATTCGCTTCGTGTTGCGCACCGCGAAGAGCGCGTCGGCCGCTTCGGGAATCCCGAAGACCGAACCGCCCGGACTGTCGATGTCGAGAACGATAGTTGAGACGGCCGAATCCGCCGCGGCCCGCCGAACCGCTCGCGCGACGCCTTCCGCGCTGGGGATGCCGAACGCTTCGAGGTCCGGCGAGTACCGCGGGAAAATGACGTCGCCCACCGAGATTACCGCCGCGGTGCCGCGCAACTGGTACGCCTTCGGTGGCGTCTGCTGCCACTCCGCCGAACCGAACGCCGCCGGGTACTCGCCGCGTTCGAGGCTTTCGCGGTGTTGCCGCGCGAGGATGTCGCGCGCGCCGGGTTCGAGGGCGAGCGGCCCCGGCGGGAGCGAAGGGCGAACGCGCTGCATGGTCGTACTCGTGAGTGCCAAGGAAGCCGGCGCGAACGTTCGCGCCGGCCGGTGCGGGTCACACGCGGGCGAACCGCGCGAGTTGCTCGTCGGCTTCCGCCGGCGTGAGTAGGCCGAGTTGCGCCGCCCGCCGCGCGAGGTCGCGCGCGCCGTGCGACAAATGCGGTTCGCCCGGCGGGATGAACGCCGGGTCGAACACCGCATTGGTTCGGCTGAGTGCCGGAATGCCCCCGGCGCTCAGCCCCTTCCGCGCGATCAAGGCGCGGAACCGTTGCACTTCCACCGTCGCCGCGGCCAGTTCGAGCGCCGCGAGCGCTTGCCGCCGCAAGAGCGGCTTGGCCGCCTCGTAAGCCGCCGGCGCGCTCTCGGCCCCGACCGCGACCAACAATTGCGCCGTCGCGCTCTGCAACTGTTCGAGCGCCAGTTGCAACGCCGCCGCCTCATCGCGGAGTTCGGCGAGCGCTTTGCCGCGGTCTGCCACGTCGCTCGGATCACGCCCGCTCGCCAGTGCGTTCGCCTTCGCCGTCAGTGGCGAAGCCGCGACCGGCCCGCCGTTCTTTTCGGCTTCGGCGATCTGGCGCACGACGGCCGCGCGGTCGTGCGAGAGCTTCACGGTGCGCGCGACCAGTTCCTGCACGCGCGGGTCGCTCTTCGTGTTCGGCAAGCCTGCCGCCGCTTCCTCGGCCGTCGGGTACACGGCCGGCGCTTCGAACAGTTTCTGCCTCTTGCCCTTCGGTTCCGTCAGAATCGCGGTACTCATTGCGTTGGTCCTTTCATTGTCATAGCCTACCACATCGACACAACCCATCGGAACGCCCAATGGATGTTTTCGCGCTTTCTCCCGCGCGCCTTTGGGCCGCGGTCGGTTCAACTCGCCGCCCGGCCCGGTTTCGCTTCTAGGGGCGCTGGCGTCGCGCCTATTGCGTTTTCGTCGTTCGCATAGCCAACCGCACGGATTCGGGCACGTTCGAGGCGCTGGCGCGATGCCAGCGCTTGCCGCGGGGTTCCTGTCTGGCACCGCGACCAACTTCACGCCGCCCACCGCCACCCGCTAACCCCGTAAGCACTCCAAAACCCTTTAGAGTTTCGCCTAAAAATGTGCGTCAGGGGCCGTGCGGTACTTTCCGCCCCGGTATAACTCGGTAAACCCCCTACCCCCGTGCCGCGTGCGGTCGGTCGAGGGGGTCGCGGGGTCGCGGGGTCGTGCGCGGGGTGGCACAGGTGGCACAGGTTGGAACATGTTCCGATCTAACGCACCACTTACTCTGCCCTCTGTCCCTATGGGGCTATGCGCTTGGGAACCTCCCATCGCGTACGTTGGATCGGAACATGTTCCAACCTGTGCCACCTGTGCCGCGCCGTGTCAGGAAGCATGGTTGAAGCCCTCAAGGTTCGCCCGGTCCCCCCAATCGTCGCGCTGCCGAAGCCCGATGCCTCTGAGGACGCGCACCCGCCCCCCTATCGACCGCAGTTGTGCGTCCGCGACGTGTGGACACGCTGCCCGAAGGTCGCGCCCGAAGATGTTGTCCGCGGATGGTGGAATCGCACGGTCTTCGCACCACGCGCACCACGCGTTGTACAACTCGGAGCGAAGCAGTTGTTCCGTTGGTCCCATCCGACAGCACTCTCGAACGAATGCGCGAACGGGCGAAGACAGTTCTTCGAGGTGGCGAACGTGCTCCTTCGCCGCGTCGTTCTCGGTGAACGCGCCTTGCGTGCGGAGTCGAACGTAACCCTTCGCGGCCCATTGGAGGATCGCGGGCAGTTCCGCCGCGAGCTTGTCGTCAAGCGCCTTGTCTTCACGCCCCAAGAAGCTGTTCGGCAGCGCCAAGATGTGGAAGCGACTAGCCAGCGCGCCGGAAGCATCCGCCAGCCTCGGAATCTCGTTCGTTGCCAGCACGAAGCGCACGCCCAACTTGGTCGTGAGCCGCGGTAGGTTCTTCCTGTTCACGGTCTGCGCGTCGCCGCCACTGACGGAAAGCAACCGTTCGACCACTTGCGCCGTGTCGGTGCGCCCGCTCAGGCGCGCGTCGGGGATCACCGCCACACGCTTCCCGATCAAGTCCTGAAGTCCGAACGATTCGCCCAGCGCCGCGAAGCTGGTAGTCGCCACGTTCGCAGCGCCGATGAGGCTTGACAGCACCCGCAGAATGGTGCCCTTGCCGCTCCGCGGCGGGCCAACGAGTAGCAGTATTTTGTGCTGCGAGCTGTCGCCGCTCAGCAGGTAGCCAATCCACTCTTGAAGCCCAAGAATGGCGCGCGTGTCGCCGGCGAACCACTCCTTCAGCTTCTCCACCCACACGCGCGGCCGGTCGCACTCGCCGAGCGGCACGTCGAACGGCAGTGCGTTCAGCGCGAACAGGTCCGGCGTCGGTGCCGCGAGTGCGCCTTCCCCGCGCGCGATTTGTTCGATGGCGAACAGCCCGTTGGGTGCGACCACGAGTTCGCGCGGGTCGCACGATAGCGCCGAGCGCAACCAGAAGGGCGCGTCGCGCCCGTCGTCCGGCACGAGCACCAGCCCGCTGAGATTGCCGCGCGTGTCCGAACGCACGCGCCCCGCGACCGGCGGGAGCTTCACCGGCGCTTTCGAGCCGGCCGCGAGCGCTTCGGCGCGCCGCTTGGGTAGGTCGTACACGAACACTTCGCGCGCGTGCTTGTAGAGCAGCGCCCCCAAGTCGCCTTCGCCCATCACCCGGTACGCGCCGCCGAGCCACCGATACACCTCGTCGCGCCACTGTACCAGCGACGGCGCGCCGGTCGGAGTCGCGGTCGCGCGCACGAACAAACGCGCGAGCCGGTGCGGGTCGGTCCACGTCTCGCCGCTCATTGGCGGTTGCCACCACGCCGGCGGGTTCGTGCCGTCTCCGGCTTGTGGTTCGGGGTCGTCGGTCGAGGGGTTCGCCGCGTCCGGTGCCGGTGTCGGTGTCGTGAACGGCACCGTGAGCGGCATACGGCTTGGTTGAAGTCCGAGTTCGGCTTCGAGCCGTAGCGCGGTCTGCGCGAGCGTGTGCGTGTTGATTTCGCCGAACCACAGCGCGCACCGCGTGTGCGCCGGATTGCGCCCCTTACCTTCGGGCAGTCCAGAGTTGCAGGAGAAGTTCTTCAAGAAGACGGTGCCGTTCATCTTCCTCAGGTTGAACGATTCGCCGTCCTTCTTGCCCGCGCGCGTGAACGTAGCGCGTTCGTCCGTACGGTTCAACAGCTTGTGCCCTTGCGCTTCGCAGTGCGCGATAAGTTCGTCCAGCGTCGCGCGCGCGTTGTACGTCTCGAACACGTTCTCGATGTTCTCGGAGTTGTTGCCGTTCGAGGTGCGCGCCGGTTCCGGCTTCGCCTTCGGCTTCGGTTCCGCCTTCGGTTCCGGTTTACGAAGAACGTGTTCGGGGATTAGGTCCGGCGAGTCGCCGACGAGCGAGAGAACGTGCGAGACAGCAGCGGCACCTTCGAGCCAACGCTCGCCGTCGAACACCTTCGCCCACACGTCGCGCTTGAAGTGCCGTCCCACGAGCCGCAACCAGTTGCCGTAACCGTCCGCGGGAACCTCTTCTTGCTTGGGAAAAACCTCGTCCTTCCGAGCGCCGCCGCCGTCGCGCACCCACTCCGCGAACCGCTGGAGCACCGCGCCGGGTAGTTCGCGGTCGAACAAAATCACGAAGTGGACGCTACCGCCGCCGTAGTCGGCCACGAGCGGCCGGAAGCCAAGCGCCGCGAGCACCGCGTAGCGCTCTTCGGCGAACTCGCGGTTCGCTCGCGGTAGGTCGGGTAGGTCCGCGTGATTGTCCACGTCGATCGCGCACCACCGGCCCACGCTGCTACCGGGCGCGAGCGCGTGAGCGCCGATCACGTCTTCGCACTCGCGCGCCCGGAAGTGCCGCTCCACGAGCGCCGGCGAAACGTGCCCGGCTTTGGGGCCGCGCGTCGGGCACGTCGTCTTTTTGATTTCGCCCGTGCCGCGGTCGAGGTAGTACCCGCCGCAGCGGTCCGTTCGAACGAAGATGCGCTCCAGCGCCCAGCCCGCGAGTTCGCGCGCGCGCTCCGCCCACGATTCCGGGATGTCGCCGATAAGTTCGCTGAGTTCCATCGGTGCAGCCTATGTGCGTTTCCGCGTTGAACCGGGGCGCGAGAGCGCCGCGCCGGTGCCGCGGGGGTTGGTGGTCGGGGGTTGGTCAGGCCGCGGTGCGCTGGTCGATCACGCGCGGGATGTGGATCGTGTTCAAGTCGAGGCGCGGGCGCGGCACCGCCGCGACGAGTAGCACCGCGCTCACCGAGCCGAACCGGGACAGGCTGAGTTCCCGGACGACGGCGCGCGGGTCGGGTAGCGTCAAGTCGTTGTTGGTTAACACGAACGCCCGGAAGCGCGTCTCGTTGCCGCGCACCACTTCCACGAGCAATTCGAGGCACCAGAGCGAGCCGTCGCGCCAGTCGGCCGGCGCGCACCAACCCGCCGCGGGATCGGCGAGCAGCGCGTCGAGGATGTCCGGCGATAAATGCCGGTGGTCGGCAACATCGACCGGGATGTGAACTTCATCATCCTTGCTTCGCGTGCCGTTCGGGGCTACCATGAGGGTACTCCAGTTCGTGTTCGTGCCTGTTGGTTCACCGCGGCCCGCGTCGATTCCACCCGACGCGGGCCGCTCCGTTTCACGCCGCCGCGCGCTTCCGCCGCGGCTTGCGCTTCGCCTTCACGTCGTCGTCGCCAGCGATCAGCGCGCGCAGCCAGCGCCGCGCCCGCGGGTCGCGCTCGCCATCGAGCACCGCACGCAGCGCGGCCGCGAGCGCGCCGCCGTCGCCGGTGTTGGTGTTGGTGGGCTTAGCGGGCATGGCGCGCCCCCGGCTTCTTGCTCTTTCGTTGGGGGCGCACGCGCCGTTCGATGTGGTAGGCGAGCAGCCTGACGACGGAGTTGTTCGCACCGGTACGCACGTACCAGAGCAACATCTCCGCGACTTCGACGAGCGTCCGCGCCGCCAGTGCGTTCGGTGGGGGAGTTGTGTTCATGCCCGCATCATGCACGCGGGCGGGAAGTGCGGGTTTCTACTTTACAAGTGAAAAGCACGCGAACGCTAGAAACCTAGGGTTTTTGTGGCTTCAAGACGCCCGAACTTTACACGGACTTTTCAGGAAGTGTTCGCACGCGATGTGCCAAACGGCTTTCGTCCAGTAGAAATGTCCGCGCACTTTGCGCACCTCGGATCGGGCGATGTCCACCCGAACGAACGGGTTC
The DNA here is from genome assembly GCA_016872595.1 of Planctomycetota bacterium. Classification (GTDB taxonomy): domain Bacteria; phylum Planctomycetota; class Planctomycetia; order Gemmatales; family Gemmataceae; genus Gemmata. The sequence goes on along the minus strand of VGZJ01000130.1, from coordinate 383 downwards.
TCGAAAACCAGTCGAGTAAGCCACGTTGATACCGTGCTGGCTTGAACGCCAAGCGCCTTCGCCAGTTCTTTCGCGGTCACCATCTCGCCAAGTTCTACCGGCACCGCGGGGACGTTCGGCGTTTCGCTTGGCTTTGGAACGTGCCAAGCGAGCCGGGCGCGAACGGTATAGTATTCCAAGAAAAACAGCCATTCTTCATCAAACTTAATCTCGTCCTCGCTGGGGTCGTATGGGCGCTGGCCGTAGTCCACGGGCCTACTGATCCGCAGGTAGGGAATCCTGTCTATCTCCTCCTCGCATATGGGAAGGGTAGGTCGGACCCGTCCCACAGACTCCGGAGGAGGTCCGGGTCGCACTTCAGCTCGATGAGGCGGTCGGCGATC
>VGZJ01000129.1 GCA_016872595.1 Planctomycetota bacterium | reverse complement strand
AGAGGCCATGAAACGACGCAAGATCATGAAGAAGGCACGATCCAAGAAGAAGCGGCCAATACTCATGGCCGACTTGGAGCGAAGGTATCGCGAATCACCTGGGTTTTAGCCCTCTCGCGGATCGTTGTTGTTTTTGCTTCGCGCTCGCCGCCGGCTCGCGGCTAACTGGTCTTCTGTTCGCTTGGTTCGTTCTTCTGCTCGTCCTCTTCCATCTCGTGCTGGATCTCGCGCACCTCGGCCCGCATCCGCAGGTACACGATGTAGCCGATGAGGGCGATGAGCCATTCCACCAGCCGGAGCGCGAGCCGGGCGATGATGCCGCGGGTCTCGGGGCGGCCCGACAGCTTGTACAGCCACGCGAACACGCCCTCGGCCACGCCCACCCCACCGGGGGTAATCGGGATCGCCTGCGCGATGAACCCGATGGGCGCGACGACCATGTGTTCGGGCAGGGTCGCGAGTTCGGCGGCCGGGTTCGCCGGCGGGAACACGCGCGACGCGCAGTGGAACGCGAACACCAGCCCGAAGTGCGACGCCGCCGACAGCACGATCCCGACCGCGACCACCTTCAACCGCTTCCGGTACTCGACCACCGCGTACCACACCTCGGCCAGCGAGTTGCCCACTTTGGGGATCTTCTTGAGCCGCCCGGCGAAGATGTCGGCCCGGTGCAGCACGAGGCCCAGCAGCAGAAACGCGAGGCCGCCCCCGCCGCCGACAACGGCCATGATCCGCACGATCTTCTGGAGGTCGGCGTTGGCGGTGATCCGCTCGTCGCCCGCGGCCCACGCGATCCCGCCGAGGACGGCGACGAACAGAATCAGGCCGAACAGCCCGAGCGCGCGGTCGGCGAGGACGGACGCGATGGCCCGCGCCTTGCGCTCCGGGTGCGCGTGCGCGATGAAGTACGCTTTGACGAGGTCGCCGCCGACCGAGCCGGGGATGAACGTGTTGTAGAAGATGCCCACCAAGCTGAGCCGGTAGGCGTTGCGGACCGAGAACGGCAGGTCGAGCGCGCGGACGAGCAGGTACCAGCGGTAGATTTGCAGGGCCGCGGCAGTGGCCATGAGCAGCCCCGCGCCGGCGAGCCACTCGAACGCGATGGGGCCTTGCAGCAGTTGCCCGATGCCGGGCGTCACGGCCCCGGTGTCCGGGTTCGTCTTCGGGTCCCAGTACTTGGAGATGACGAACGCGAGCAGGCCGAACCCGACGCCGTACTTGAGGACCGGGACCAGCCACTTCGCCGCGTGCTTCTTCACCACCGCCCCCTCGGTCGTCGTCGGGTTCGCGAATGGGGAGATTGTGCGACGAACCCGTGTGCGCGTCTAGCTCAACCGAGAACGGCCGGCGCGGGTTGACACTTCCCGCCGGGCCCGCTACGTTACTTGCACGAGGGGGTGTAGCTCAGTTGGTAGAGCGCTTGAATGGCATTCAAGAGGTCAGGAGTTCAACTCTCCTCACCTCCACTCGGTTTGGGCCTGTCGATCACCGCCCAAAGCATTACACGCAGAAAACGAGTACGGACCGGATCGGGGGACGACACGGGATCGGAAGAGCGGCGCTCTTCATCTCGTGTCGTCCCCCGATCCGGTCCGTACTCGTTCTCGTACCGGCGAGTGGCCTCGGAGGGAGTCGAACCCCCGTTTCGTGGTTGTGATCCACGCGTCGTGGGCCGTTGGACCACGAGGCCGCGAGCGGACGGATTGGGAATCGAACCCGCACGGGCGCGGCGCGGCACCAAAGCCCAACTGGTCTACGACGAAGCCCGGCGCGCCCGGATCGTGCCAATCCCGCCCAGCGGAAGGAGAGGGACTCGAACCCTCAAGGGCTTGCGCCTCGCCCGTTTTCGAGACGGGTGCCGTCGTTCAGTCCGCACTCGGCTTGCCCTTCCGCACAGAAGGACGCGCGCCGCGCGAACAGGTTCGCGCGATTCGTGCACCGCTTGCGGCTTCGCGCGTGGGCTTACTTGTCCTTCAGCGGCGGGTTCAGGTACTTCCGAAGTTCGGCGTAGGTCGTGAGCGGGTAGTCTTCTTGCTTGTTCGTAGGGCTGTGGCAGCGGGCGCAGCGCTCGTCGATCAACTTTTTCACCAGCACCTTGCCGTCTTTGACGTAGTCGGGCGTGAGCGGCGCGCCGGCCAGTTCCTTTGGCAGCGGGAAGGCGTCGCCCTCGTAAGCCTTCTTGCGGTCGGCGTCCTCGGCACGGGCCCACGCGATCAGCGCCTTGCGCTCGGCCTCGCGCTCCGCGTACAACTTCTCCTTCTCGGACGCGGGCACGTCCGCGTCGCGCACCTTCTTCCGGTACTTCTCTTCCTTGTCGTGGAACGCGCGGGCCATGTTGCCGAGTTCGCCCCCGCCCCACGGGAGCAGCGCGACCGGCACGTTGTAGATGTCGAGTACGCGGATCGGGTGGCGCAGCAGGCGCTCCAGTTCCGAGGGCGGCAACTCCGGCGTCTGGGGATCGACCTTGTTGTCCTTCTTGTCGTCCTTCTTCGGCGTCTCGGCGGGCTTGACCTGCTCTTGCGGCGCGGGCGGCTCGCTCTTGGCCTTCAGCGCCGGCTCGACCTTCTTCACCCACACCGCGCCGCCGATGCCCGCGCCGATACCGAACATCACGAGGACGACGAACTTGCCCCGCGGCCCGTACATGGCGAACAGGCTGAGCGTGATTTGTGCCCCCAGCCCCATACCGGCGAGCGCCCCGGTGCCCATGATGCCCATCGCGAAGTACGGCCCCCACTCCGGCGAGAGCCGCGCGAGCCACCACAGCGACACGTCCGCGAACACCGCCAGCACCACCCACGGCCCCAGCACGCAGCGGAGCCACGTGGGGTAACTGGTGAGCGCGAACGCGAGGCCGGTCAGCGAGAACAGCACCGCGAAGCTGAGCAGGTGCGCGTGCGTCGATTGCGTCAGCGACTCGATGCTGATGGGCGTCTCCGCGTCCACCCACTCGCTCCCCTCCTTCGGCTTCTTCGCCTCCGGCGCTTTCAGGTACTTCTCGATCTCCGCGTAGCTCGTGAGCGGCGCGCTCGAATACGAACCGCCCTTCTTGTGGCACCGGGCGCAGCGGGCGTCGATCACGTCCTTGATTTTGATGGTGCCGTCCGGGTTCTTGAACTTGGGCGTGACCGCGGCGGGCGCGTCCTTGGGGGCGAAGGCGTTCTTCTCGTAGGCGCTCTTGCGGGCGTCGGCGTCGGCCCGGCCCCACGCCTCGGCCGCGGCGCGCTCGCCCTCGCGCTCGCCGGTCAGCCGCGGCAGTTCGGCCGCGTTCGCGGCGGCCTCGTCCCACTCGCCGTTGTCCTTCTCGAAGAACGCCGGCACCATCGAGCTGTTCGCGCCCCACGGCGCGGACCGCGGCGCGCCCACGAGCTGCACGAACTTCGACACCGGGGGCGGGGCGTTCGGGTCGTACCGCTTCTTCCCGGTGTACTTCCGCACCACGTCCTCGACGGTCGGCATCGGCTTGCCGGAGCGCGAGTCCTTCATGTGCAACTGCACCATCGCCGACGTGTACCCGGCCCCGACCGCCATGAGGAACACCGACACCACCACCTTCACCGGCAGCGGCAGATCGCGAAGGTTGTATGACATCGGCGGTACTCCCGAAGACGAAGGCAGTAATGGCCACAAAGAAGCACAAAAGCCACAAAAGAAGACCAAAGCCGCAAGCAGATCAATTTGGAGAAACGCTCCGCTGATCGGCGCTGTCTTCTATTGCCTCTGTTCTGTGCTTTGGTTTTCCTTTGTGGCTTTTGTGCTTCTTTGTGGCCAATCTCTGATGTTATCACAGCAGCTCTTGGGCGGCGGCGAGGACGGCGTCGCGGGCCTCGGCGAACGGGCGCGTCACGCGCGCGCCGCTGGCGAGCTTGTGCCCGCCGCCGCCGAACTGTTCGGCCAGCTTCGACACGTCCGCGGCGCGCGAGCGGAAACTCACCTTCGTGCCGCCGTCCGCTTGCTCGATGAACACCAGCGCGATTTCGACGCCCTCGACCCCGCGCGGGTAGTTGATCAGGTCCTCGGTGTCGCCCGGCACCGCGCCGGTCGCGGCGTAGTCGGCGAGCAGCACCTCGGTGTACGCCACCTTCCCGCCGGCCCGCACCGCGAGGCGCTGGAGCGCCAGCGCCGTGAGCTTGAACCGGGCGAGGGTCGCGGCCTCGTACAGCTGCTCGTACAGTTCGGTGGGCCGCGCGCCGCGCGCGACCAACTCGGCGCACAGGGCGAACGTGGCGGGGGTCGCGTTCGGGTGCCGGAACCAGCCGGTGTCGGTCGCGACCGCCATGAACAGGTGGTGCGCCGCGGCGGCGCTCAGCGGCGCGCCCAGCGCCACAATGATCTCGTGCGCGAGCCGCCCGGTCGCTTCCGCGGTGACGTCCACCATTTGCAACCCGCCGAGGTCGTCCTGCGTGCGGTGGTGGTCGACCACGGCGCGCGGCAGCGGCGACGCTTGGAGCCACTTGCCGAAGTCGCCGAGCTGGTTCCACGTGCCGGTGTCGAGCACGACGACGCAGTCGCGGTCGGCGAACGCGGCCGGGCGGAAGTCTTCGATCACGAGCCGCTTCGGGTCGAGGAACTCGTACCGCGGGAGCAGCTTGCTGGCGATGGCGACGCGCGGCTTCTTGCCGAGCGCGGTCAGCGCGTCGTGGAGGGCCAGTTGCGCGCCCATGCCGTCCGCGTCCGGGCGGATGTGGGTCATGAGCAGGGGGCGCTCGTGCTGTCGGAGGAAATCGACCAGCGGGGACCAGTCGAGCGGCATGAGGGGTACCGTAGTGGCGGGGTGGCGGTATTGTAACCGCCGCGCCGCCCGCGGACACCGCAATTCACCGCGCCCACTACCCACCAAGCGAGCGCGCCGGCCCGAAGGCGACAAGAATTGTGACGTTCAGTCGCGGCGAGCGGCGCGGCGTAAGCCCGCCGGTAGCTACACAACTCCCAAGAGCTTAGCGTGTCTGAAGAGTGTAGCTACCGGCGGGCTTACGCCGCGCCGCTCGCCCAGAGGCCGAGTGCTTCAACCGCCGACGCGGGTGCCGCGGCCGGTTTGGACGCGGACGTTGTCTTCTACGCGCTGGGCCTTCGCGCCGTTGGCCGGTACCACCCACACCGCGTAGGTGCCCGCGGGGACCGCCATATCGACGCGGTAGTCGGTCGCCTCCTGAACCGCGACGTGGCCCTTCTCGCCGGGGCCGGGGTCGCGCGGGTCCGTGACGACCACCTTCGCGGCCCGCGGGAAGTTGTCGCCGAACACTTCGACCGAACCGAGTAGCGTGCCGAGCTTCAACTCGTGCGGCGCGCCAACCTTCACTTCGAGTTTGTCGAGCAGTTTCACCGCGCGGCCGCCCTTCGGCTTCGCCCACACCTCGAAGGGGCCGTCGTTCGGGAGCGCGAGCGCCTTCGCCAACTCGCCGCGCTCGATCACCGCGGCGCGCGTGCCGTTTTTCGTTTGGTAAACCGCGACCGACTCGACCGGCGGCACGCCGCGCTGGGTCGTGACCTTGAGGGCGCGGTCGGGGTCGGCGCCGACGGCCGCGCCCGCGAACAGGGCGGCGAGAGCGAACGCGGTGCGCATGGGAGCCTCGCGGGTGTGGGTGCTACCCATTCCGACGTGTACCGCCGCGCGAGCGATTGCCCGCGCGCGATCAAATCAGCCCGTGGTGGCCGAGGTAGCGCTCGGCGTCGAGGGCGGCCATACAGCCGGTGCCGGCGGCGCTGACCGCCTGCCGGTAGTAGTCGTCGGCCACGTCGCCGGCCGCGAACACGCCCTCCACGCTCGTGTACGTCCGCGCGAGCGTCGTCCACTTCAGGTAGCCGGTTTCGGTCAGTTCGAGTTGGCCATCGAGGAACCCGACGTTCGGCGTGTGTCCGATGGCGAGGAACAGCCCGCTCGCGGGGAGTTCTTCCTTCGAGCCGGCCTTGTTGTTCTTGACGCGCACCGCGGTCACGCCCTGCTTGTCGTTGCCGATCACCTCGTCGACTTCCGTGTTCCACTTGATGTCGATCTTCGGGTTCGAGGTCGCGCGCTCGGCCATGATCTTGCTGGCGCGCAGCACGTCGCGCCGCACCAGCAGGTGAACCTTGCTACCGAACTTGGTCAGGTAGCCGGCCTCTTCAACGGCCGTGTCGCCGCCGCCGACCACCACGATGGGCTGGTTCCGGAACCGGGGCAGCGCACCGTCGCAGACCGCGCACGCGGACACGCCGCGGTTCTTGTACTTGTCCTCGCTCGGCAGGCCGAGGTAGTTGGCCCGCGCGCCGGTCGCGATGATGAGCGTGTGCGCCTCGACCGTCTTTTTGTCGTGCGTCGTGACCGCGAACGGCCTCTTGTTCAGTTCGACCTTCACCACGTCCTTCGACTGCACGCGGGTGCCGAAGTTCTTGGCCTGTTGGCGCATGAGCGCGACCAGTTCGGGGCCGTTGATGCCGTGCGTCGGCTGCTCCTTGTTCGCGCTGACCCAATAGGGGAAGTCCGGGTCGTCCGGCTTCAGCGCGGTCTTCAGGTACTCGCGAGTGTTGCCGCTGGGCCACGAGGGGAAGTTCTCGACTTCCGTGGTCAGCGCGAGTTGGCCGAGCGGCATGGTGCCGTTGACGCGGTTCTTCTCGTCGTCCGGGTTGCCCTCGAACACGAGCGGGTTCAGGTTCGCGCGGGCCGCGTAGATGGCGGCGGTCCACGCGGCCGGGCCGGAACCGACGATGATGACATTTTCGGGCATGACGATACCAGTGTGCAGTAGGCGGTGGACAGTGGGCAGTTGGAGAGTTCGGGTACTCCCTCGCCGGCCGCCAGACTATTCTAGGTGGATACCCGGTAGTGTCCGTATCGGTCGTGCGTTGGTGTTTGATCGGAACGGTCCACTGCCCACTGTCCACTGCCTACTGAAATGCAACACGAGCGCCTGACCCACTTCCGCGAGATCCTGCGGTACGTCCCCGGTTTCCGCGACCGCGTGTTTGTGATCGCGGTGGACGGCGCGGTCGTGGAGGACGACAACTTCCCGAACTTGCTCCTCGACATCGCACTGTTGCGCAGCCTGAGCATTCGCGTCGCGCTCGTCCACGGGGCCGCGCACCAGATCAAGAGGTACGCGGAACTGGTGAAGATCACCCCGTCGGACCTCGACGGCACCGGGATCACGGACCGCGAGACGCTGAACGTCGCCATCACCGCGGCCAACCGCGTGTCGCACGAGATTCTGGAAGGGCTGACCGCCAACGACCTGCGGGCCGCGTGCCCGAACGCCGTCGTCGCGCACCCGGCCGGCATCCTCGGCGGGGTCGATCACCTGTTCACCGGCAAGGTCGAGCGCGTCGATACGGCGCTGCTGCAAACGCTGCTCGAACACGACATCGTGCCCGTCATCCCGCCCATCGGGATCGACGGCGCGGGCGCGTCGTACCGGCTCAACTCGGACGCGGTCGCGGTCGAAATCGCCAAGTCGCTGCGCGCCGTCAAGCTGGTGTACCTGAACACCGAGGGCGGGGTGCGCGACGCCACTGGCGTGATCCGGCAACTGACGGTGCAAGAGGGCGAAGCGCTGGTCAAGAAGCACCGCGCCGAGCGCCCCACCGAAACGCTCACCAAGCTGGCGCACGCGGTCCGCGCCGCGAAGGAAGGCGTCGAGCGCATCCACATCATCGACGGCCGCGAACAAGAGGGCTTGCTGGGCGAGGTGTTCTCGAACGAGGGTATCGGCACCCTGATCCACGCCAACGAGTATCAGGCGATCCGGGCCGCGCAGAAGAAGGACGTGCGCGCCGTGTTCGGCCTCATCCAACAGGGCGTCGAGAACGACGAGTTGGTGAAGCGGACGCGCGCCGAGTTGGAAAAGATCATCGGCGATTACTTCGTGTTCGAGGTGGACCGGAACCCGGTGGCGTGCGCGGCGCTGCACGTGTACCCCGAACAGAACATGGCGGAACTGGCGAGCGTGTTCGTGGACGAGCGGTACGAGAATCAGGGGATCGGGGCGAAACTGATCCGCTTCGCGGAGGACGAGGCCCGCCGCCGTGGGCTGGCGAAGGTGTTCGCGCTCTCCACGCAGGCCATCGGCTACTTCGTGCAAAAGGGCTACGCCCTCGGCACGCCCGACGACCTGCCCCCGGCCCGCCGCGAGAAATACGAACAGCACAAGCGCAAGTCGCAAGTGCTGGTCAAGGCGCTGGCTTGAGGTCCGCCAAAGACGAAGAGGATTCCCCACAGAGTCACAGAGGGCACAGAGGAAGGCACAAGACAAAGAAGGAGATAAAGCCGGGTTTTGAAAACAACGTCCTCTCTTCTCTCCCTTGTGCCTTCCTCTGTGTGCCCTCTGTGACTCTGTGGGGAATCCTCTGTTGCCTGCATCGGAGCCTGAGCATCTGTCTTCGCGCGTTAATCTCTAACGGTTGCGCCGCGCCGCGGCGCAACCGTCACGCGCCCGATGTTCCTTCGAGTCCCTTCGCGCCCGACCCCGCGCCGATAACCCAGTTCGCCACACCAGCGAGGGTTATCCCATGGCGACGTTCTACCTGCTGCCGCCGCGGGCGTGTCTCGATCAGGCCGTGGGCGACCTGTTCGCGAAGCTGCTGCCCGGCCTGCCAGTACCGGCCGATGCGTGGGAGAGCGTGGCCCGGCACTTGGCCGCGGTCGCGGGGTGGCCCGGCGACGTGTTCCTCGTGCCGCGAGACGAGTTGCCGGACGGCGACACCGCCGCGGCGCTGGCCGACGGCTACGGGGCCGACCCCGGCGACCGCGTCATCGACGTGAGTCTCGCGCGGCAGGCGCGGGCGTGGGGCGTGCCGTCGGGCGTGTCCGGGCCGGGCAAGGCGCGATAAGATGGGTAGATACGTCACCCCATCACGAAGCGGTTCCCATGCCCGACCCCCTCGATACGAACGACGACTGGGCGGACCTCGCCCGCGAGTTCAACCTCGACAAGCCCGCCCCCCAACCGGCCGACCGCGTCGAGCGCGAGATCGCCGCAGAGCGCGTCGAGCCGCACCACGGCGACCCGCGCGCTGAAGAGTCTGCCGCCGCCGAAGGCGAGCCGGAGGTCGCGGCCGACGAAGACCTCGACGACGACGCGGACGACGCCGCGCCTGCGGAACCCGGCGAGCCGACCGCCGAGGGCGAGCAACCCGGCACCAAGCGGAAGCGCAAGCGCCGCCGCCGCCGCCGCAAGGGGCCGCCGGTCGAAGGCGCGGTGAGCGCCGCGGCACTCGAAGAGGCCGAAGCCGAGGCCGACCCCGACACCGAAGCCGACGAGAGCGGCGAAGTCGAGGTCGAAGCGGAACCGGTCGCGGAGGCCACCGCGGACGACGACTTCACTTCCGATGCCGACGAAGCGGCCCCGCTCGCCGCCGAAGAGGACACGGCCAGCGAGGTGCTCCGCGACCTCATCGCCAACTGGAACGTCCCCTCGTGGGACGAGATCATCGGCGGGCTGTACCGGCCGGGGTAGCGCGGTTCCAAGTTCCGGGTTCCAAGTTCCAAGATGGGCGGCGATCCGCTCGCCCTCTTCGCTTCGCACCCAGAACTTGGAGCTTGGAACCTCGAACTTGGAACTGGAGTTGCTATGGCGGACGCGATCATCGACGTGGTGAGTACGGACGAGTTGCCGCTCATCGTCGAAATGTACAACCAGATCTTCCGGCCCACGAAGACACTCGAGTCGTTCCGCCGGCGCTACTTGGGGCGGCACAACGTGCTGCAACTGGTCGCGCGGGTGAAGGACAAGCCGGCCGGGTTCTTCCTCGGGTTCGAGCTGAAGCCGGACACGTTCTTCGCGTGGTTCTACGGCGTGCTGCCGGACGCCCGGCGCATGGGCATCGGCTCGCAACTCATGGAGGCCGCGCAGAGTTGGGCCGCGCAGCACCACTACGAGACCATTCGCTTGGAGTGCCACAACAGCCACCGCCCGATGTTGCACCTAGCCATCGAACTGGGCTACGACATCGTCGGCATCCACTGGGACGCCGACCGCGGCGACAACCTCATCATGTTCGAGAAGGGCCTGAGCGGGCGCTAGCGAGAGCAAAAGCCAGAAGACAGAATGGCCACAAAACGGCACAAAAGCCACAAAAGAAGACCGTAGACAAATCAGAAGATCGAGTTGAAAACAATTCGTCGCTCGGTGCCCCTTCTGTCTGCTGAACTGTTCGGTCTCGGTTTTCTTTTGTGGCTTTTGTGCCTTTTTGTGGCCATTCTGTCTTCTGCCTTCTGGCCTCTGTCTTCTGTGCGGCAGGTTGTTATGCGTGGCGTCGTTACGGTGATCCTCGCGGGCGGGAAGGGCACGCGGCTCGAACCGCTCACCCGCGACCGCGCCAAGCCCGCGGTCCCGTTCGGCGGGCTGTACCGGATCATCGACTTCACCCTCTCCAACTGCATCAACAGCCACCTGCGCCGGGTCATGGTGCTGACGCAGTTCAAGTCGCGCAGCCTCGACCGCCACATCCACTGGGGCTGGAACTTCCTCAGTACGGAACTGGGCGAATCGGTCGAGGTGCTGCCCCCGCAACAGCGCATCGACGAGACGTGGTACAAGGGCACCGCGGACGCGATCTACCAGAACATCTACTCCATCGAGCGCGAGCGCGCCGAGTACGTCCTGATTCTGGCCGGCGATCACATCTACAAGATGGACTACGGCCACATGCTCCGCGCCCACATCGAGCGCCGCGCGGACGTCACCGTTGGGTGTATCCCGGTGCCGCTGAGCGAGACCAAGCACTTCGGCATCATGCAGACCACGCCCGACGACCGCGTCGTGAGCTTCGTGGAGAAGCCGAAGACCGCGGACCCGATGCCCGGCGACGCCCACCACGCGCTCGGCTCGATGGGCATTTACGTGTTCAACGCGCGGCTCCTGTTCGAGCTGCTGTGCCAAGACGCGGCCCGCCCCGGCAGCGACCACGACTTCGGCAAGAACGTGATCCCCCAGATGCTCGCGGACGGGCTGAAGGTGTGCGCGCACCGGTTCCGCGACGAGAACCGCAAGGCGGTCCCGTACTGGCGCGACGTGGGCACCCTCGACGCCTACTATCAGGCCAACATGGACCTCGTCGCGGTGGAGCCGGTGCTGAACCTGTACGACGCGAGCTGGCCGATCCGTACGCTCCAGCCGCAAATGCCGCCGCCCAAGTTCGTGTTCACCGGCGAGGGGCCGCCCGGTCACGCGCGGCGCGGCGAGGCCCTCGACAGCATCGTCTGTCCGGGGTGCATCGTCTCCGGCGGGCACGTGCGCCGCAGCATCCTGTCGCCGCGCGTCCGGGTGAACAGCTACGCGGTGGTAGAAGATTCGATCCTGCTCGACAACGTGGACGTGGGCCGGTACTGCCGCATCCGCCGCGCGATCATCGACAAGGACGTGAAGATCCCGCCGTACACGGTGATCGGGCACGACGCCGAGTTCGACCGCCGCCGCGGGTTCGTCGTCACCGATCAGGGGGTCGTAATCGTGGCGAAGGCCGAGCCGCCGGAGACGTTCCAAGCCCCGAACCCCTTACCGAATTGATGATCGCAGGGTTGTGATTGCCGACTGAAAGGCAACACGGCCCACAGTCGCCTTTCAATCGGCAATCACAACCCTGCGATCATCAATCCTACCCCAGAGGTTTCTATGACTCGCCTCGCGCTCGTCGCTTCGTTGGCCCTCATCGCCCTTCCCGCGCGCGGCGCGGACGAGGCGAAGGGCGAGAAGGTGGACTTCGACATCCACACCAACCACTTCGAGAAGAACAACGCCGGGCTTAAGGGCGACCAATCGTTCCTCGTGTTCGGGACGGCCGACGCCTTCGACAAGGTGTTCGGGGTCGGGTTCGTCATGGGCAAGAAGAAGCCGAACGTCGTGCAGAAGGCAACCTTCGACAGGCACCTCGTGGTGGCGACGATCAAGCGCGGCAACTCGATCACGACCTACGGCCTTGAGAAGGTGACGCTGGACAAGGACGGCACGCTGTACGTGCAGTACAAGGCCGCGACCGAGCCGCCGGGCACCGCGACCTTCGCCAGCCCGCTGATCCTGAGCGTGCAGAAGGACAAGGTGAAGAAGGTGGCGTTCATCGAGAACGGGAAGACCGCGGGCACCGCGGAGGTGAAGTAGCGCAACCGCTACAACCGGCCGACCCGTAAGGTCCGGTGCGGCGCGGTCGGAACAGACGGCAGAACCGGGCGCGTGCCGGTTCCGCGGGCACCGGCGGCGCGCGTTTGGTGCAACTCAGCGGTAGCACCGGGCCGAACGAATGGGCAGGCGGTGCGGTTCCCGCGCCGCGAGCACTTCACCGGCGCACGGACGCGCCGAGGAGGATACGGATGTCCCTATTTGGAAAGCTCGTTCGCTCCGCGGCGGCGGCCCTCGCCGTAACCGCGAGTACGGCGTCGGCCCAAGACGCCGCCCCCGCCGTACTCGACCTGCCGGGCCTCAACAACCCGGACGCGGTCACCCCGGCCGCCGGGTTCGGCCCGCGGTTCGGCCCGCGCGTCGCGCCGGGCTGCGCGCCGTCGCACAACGCCCCGTGCATCCCGGTCACGCCGTGCCCGGTCACGGGCGAGCCGATGACCCCGAACCCGCAGCAGCCGGTCGCGCAGCAGCCGGGCGTTCCCGACTTCGGGAACCGCGGCGGCGGGGCCGGCCTCGGGCCGCAGGTCGGGCTGGACGGCGGGTACATCGAGCCCGCGATCCCGCGCTCGATGGTGCGCGTGCGGTTCGACTCGGCCTACGGCAGCAACCGCCCGGACCGCGGCAACTTCTTCTACGCCAAGTGCGGGTGCTTCTTCCCGCAGCGCGACGCCCTCGGCCCGCCCCGGCCCGAGCGCAACGTCGATTACCAAGAACTGATGGCCACGGGCGAGGTCGCGGTTTCCGAGCGTGCCTCGGCGTTCTTCGACCTGCCGATCCGGTTCATCAACCCGACCGCGAACGACAACTTCACCGGCCTCGGCGACATCGGGTTCGGCGGCAAGTACGCGATCATCTATAGCGCGAACCGCGTGGTGTCACTGTTCGGCCGGTTCCAAGCCCCGGCCGGCACCATCGCCAAGGGCCTCGGCAACGGCAACTGGTGGTTCGAGCCGGGCGTCCTGTACCAAGAGCAACTGAGCCAAAAGTGGTCGGCGTTCGGCGAGTTCCGGTTCATGATGCCGCTGGGGACGCGCACCGACTTCACCGGCAACCTGCTCCGGTACGGCATCGGGTCGAGCTACGTCGTCGCGCAGGGCGAATGGGGCTACATCGCCCCGGTCGTGGAACTGGTGGGCTGGACCGTGCTCAGCGGGCAGACGCTGAACCCGGACATCGGCCAAGCGGTGCGCGCGTCCGGCGACACCATCGTGAACGCCAAGTTCGGCTTGCGCATCGGCCTAGGCGCGCCGAAGTGCGGGTCCCCCGCGCTGAGCCGCTCTGACATCTACGTCGGGTACGGCCGCGCCCTCACCGGCGAGGTGTGGTACAAGGACATGTTCCGCCTCGAGTACCGCCGCAACTTCTAAGCGGGACTTCACCGCCGAGACCGCGGAGCACGCAGAGGAAGACAAGAGCAGAGGATTGGCCACAACAAGGCACAAGACACAAGACACACAAAAAGAAAACCAAGACCGATCACAGGTCAAAAGACAGAAGTGCAAGCTCTGCGCGAGTTGTTCTCAACTCACTCTTCTGTCTTGTTTGCGGCTTTCTTTGTGTGTCTTGTGCCTTGTTGTGGCCAATCCTCTGCTCTTGTCTTCCTCTGCGTGCTCCGCGGTCTCGGCGGTGAATTCGGACTTCTGGGCGCGTAAAATGCCGGCGTCCCCACTGCGGAGGCTGGCGTGAGAACCGTGCTCGTTGCGGCGGCCGTGACCGCGGTCGGGGTCGCCGGGATCGCGCTGGTCGCGTTGGTCCCGTCCAACCGCCCGGAGTTTACCGTGCCGGACCACTTCCCCACCCTCGACGCCGCCGAAGTCGCCCCCGCGCCCGCGGGGGAGCCGGCCGTCGCGACCTTCGGTTCCGGGTGCTTCTGGTGTACCGAGGCGTTCTTCCAACAGATGAAGGGCGTGACGCGCGTCGTGTCCGGGTACAGCGGCGGCACTGTGCCGAACCCGACTTACGAGCAGGTGTGCGGCGGGCGCACCGGGCACGCCGAGGTAGTTCACATCGAGTTCGACCCGAAGGCGATTTCGTACCCGGAACTGCTGGAGGTGTTCTGGCGGTCGCACGACCCGACCACGCTGAACCGGCAGGGCAACGACGTGGGCACGCAGTACCGGTCCGCGGTGTTCTACCACTCCGAGCGCCAGAAGCAGTTGGCCGAGGCGTACAAGGCGAAGATCGACGCGGCCGGCGTGTACCGCGCGCCGCTCGTCACCGAGATCACGCCGTTCACCGCGTTCTACCCGGCGACGGACGACCACCAGAACTTCTACCGCTCGAACCCCGATCAGGGGTACTGCCGCGTGATGATCGGGCCGAAGCTCCAGAAGCTGCGGAAGGTGTTCGGCGACCGCGTGACCGCGGAGTGAGGGCGCGTCATGCGCCGCGCATGAGCGCGAGCAACTTCCGCGCGCAGGCCTCCGCGAACGCCGCGTCGTTGATGTGGGCATCTAGTTCCACCAGCTCCACATACGGCGCGATCCAGTTGCGCACGCTCTGGAACAGCGCCGCGTCCGCTTCCGGCCACCAGAACGGTTTGCCCGCGGCGTCGATGGCCGAGACGCCGCGCAACGGGACCATCACGCACGTCGGGCCGCTCGCGGCGCTGGTCTTCTCCGCGACCTCTTTCCCCAGCCGGTCCGTCTCTTCGGGCGTGGTGCGCATCAGCGTGACGGTGGGGTTGTGCTGGTAGAAGCGCCGCGCCTTGTAGCGCTCCGGCACGGTTTCCGGCGGGCCGAAGTTCACCATGTCGAGCGCGCCGAGCGACACGACTTGCGGCACGCCCTTCAGCGCCGCGGCGGTCAGGCGCTCCGGGCCGGCGCTGAGGATGCCGCCCGCGAGTTCGTCCGCGAGTTCGGTCGTCGTGACGTCGAGCACGCCGGCGACGAGGCCGTCGCGGACGAGGCCTTCCATCGTGCGCCCGCCTGTGCCGGTGGCGTGGAACACGAGCACCTCGTACCCCGCGGCCTCGATGACCGCGCGCGCCGACTCGACGCACGGCGTCGTGACACCGAACATGGTCGCCGCGACAACGGGGCGGTCCGCGGGGGCAGAACCTAACCCCCCCGGCCCCCCTTCCCTGAAGGGAAGGGGGGAGTCCCCGCGCGAAGCCTCCTGCGCGCCGTTCGACGACTGCGAAGTCAGTATCTCTTTCTCCCCCCTTCCCTTCAGGGAAGGGGGGCCGGGGGGGTTAGGTTCTGCCCCCACCATCCCGATCATCGCGCCGGCGGCGTTGTTCAGCACGGCGCGGCTGACGCGGTTCAGCCCGGCGATGTCCACCACGGAGTACATCATCATCACGTCGCGCGTGCCGACGTAGTGCTGTACTTGCCCGCTGGCGAGCGTGCTGACCATGAGCTTCGGGACGCCGACCGGGAGCGCGCGCATCGCGGCCGTGGCGATGGTGGTGCCCGCGGAGCCGCCCAAGCCCATCACGCCCGTCAGCCGTCCTTGTTTGTGAAGGTCGGCGGCGAGCGCGGCCGCGCCCTTCGCGGCGAGTTCGACGGCCCGCCCGCGGTCGGCGGCGGCGCGGACGCGCGCGGCGGTGGTGCCCGCGGCGGCGAAGAGCGCGTCGCGCGAAACGTCCGGCTCGAACGCGGGCGGCCCCATCACCCCGGCGTCGGCCACCAGCACCGGCACGCCGGCCGCGCGCAGCCGGTCGCGGACGTAGGCGAACTCGGTGCCCTTCGTGTCGAGCGTGCCGACCAGCAACACGGCCATGAGCAGTTCCCCGCGGCGGAGTCGGATTCGCGTATTATGTTATCGTAGCGGGCGTGCGCCCGTGCGCGTTCGGGATGAGACATGCACCCGTTACTGAAGCGGATCCTGATTCACGGCGCGTTCACCGCGGGCGTGCTCGCGCTCGTGGGCGCGCTGTTCGCGGAACTGGCCGGGATGTGGGCCGCGGGGCACACCGGCAAGCCCGGCTCCGCGGACCTGAACCCGACGCTCCCTTCGGAGTTGGGCTACCGCGTACCGCTCACGCTGGGCGTGGGCGGGTTCCTGTTCGTGGCGGTGTGCGAAGGGGGCATGGCGTGGCTCCGGTCGCGCCGCCCGCCGCCCGCGCCGCCACCGGCCCCGGCCGCGCCGGACGAGGCGGAGAAGTTGCTGAACGAACTGCTCGCACAAGCGGAAGCGAAGCGCGCCGCGGAAGGCGACCCGCCGCCGTCGCCCCCCGCGGCGTAACCGGTGCGCGTCACGCGCAAAGCGATTCGCTCACAACGCCCACATCTGGTTGCGCGCGCCGGTCGGCGCGCGCGGCCCTCATTCTAACCCCTTCCCGTTCCCGAACGTGCGGCGATAGGTTACGCTATCAGTTCCCGTATCCTCACTGCCCGAACGCAGGCGCTCGGAGGACCGCGCACATGCCGCCGCCCCGTAAGACGGACGAAGTCGAGCAGACGCTACTCCCCGGCGCGCCGGCGAAGCCGGGCGCACCCGCGGACGCGACCGAGACGCCCGCGCGCGCCGGCGACGCCACCGTCGATACGCCGGCCGCGCCGTCGGTCGTGACCGACCCCGGCGCGACGCTG
>VGZJ01000128.1 GCA_016872595.1 Planctomycetota bacterium | reverse complement strand
ACCTTGTCGAACTCGTCGGCCGAGAGCCCCGTGAACATGCGGAACAACAACGGCTTCCGACGCAATTTCTCGTAATTCGTCATAACCCTATGAATAGGCCATCGATCGCTATTGCGCAACGAGTCTAATGCCTCTGGATATCGGACAGTAGGTTCCAACTGTGCCGGAGGCAGTGGGAGCTAACGAGATACGCTTTCCGCTCGCTCCACGCGCCGGGGTACTCGCGGAGCATGTAGAGCGGCATCTTCGTCGTAACCCATTCGCCTTCGGTCATTCGCTTCGCTCCTCTCCCGCGCCGCTGCCCTTCTCCAACCCCAACTCTGCGGCGATGGTCTTCATCGCGTCGATCACGAACTGGATGTGCGCGTCCAGTTCCACGCCGAAATCGGCCGCACCGCGAATCACGTCGTCGCGGTTCACGCCCTTTGCGAACCCTTTCGCCTTCATCTTCTTCTTCACGCTCGACGCGGTCAAATCGCCGATGCCCGTGGGCCGCAGGAGCGCGGTCGCGGTCACGAGGCCGGTGATCTCGTCGCAGGCGTACAAGCCCTTCTCCATCGGCGTGCGGCGCGGGTAGCGGTCGCTCAGGTAGTCGGCGTGCGACAGGATGCAGGAGATGACCTCTTCCGTGTAGCCGCGCGCGCGGAGGATCTCCGACCCCTTCAGGGGGTGGTTGGGCGCGTCGGGCCAGCGCTCGTAATCGAAGTCGTGGAGCAATCCCGCGATACCCCATGTTTCCTCGTCGTGACCGAGCTTCCGCGCGTAGGCTCGCATCGCGACTTCGACACACATGCAGTGCCGGCGCAGGCCGAGGTCGGTCACGTACTCGCACAAGAGTGCAAAGGCGTCGGCACGGGTCACACGAAACTCCGAGAACCGCGGCTGCAGTTAGTGTAATCTACACGCACACATCCGGGAGGACTCGTAATGAGGCTGTGCCGTTTTGGGTCCGAGAACGCGCCGCGAGTGGGGTTCTACGACGAGCGCCGAATCGTCCCGCTCAAGGAAGCAATCATCACCTATTCGCAGGCTCAAGACCGCTCGCTCGAGATCCCGGCGGCGACGGAGTTGCTCCCGTTCCTTCCGGGTGGCCGGAACTTCGCCGAGGCGCGCGATCTGGCCGGGTGGGTACACGCGCACCCGGACCGGGTCGCGAGTTTCTCCCTCGAAACGGACAAGACGCGCCTCCTTGTACCGGTGCCCCGGCCGAACAAAATCTTCCTCCTCGCGGGTAACTACGCGGACCACATCCGCGAGGGGGGCGGCATCGCGGCCGAGCGCGCCGAAACATTCCCGTATGTGTTCATGAAGCCGCCGAGCACGACGCTGACTCACCCCGGCGCGGCGATCAAGATTCCACGCGCCGCCCCCGACGCAGTGGATTGGGAGTTGGAACTCGCGGTTGTCATCGGCCGGCGCGCGAAGCACGTGACCGAGGCCGACGCCCTCAACTATGTCGCCGGCTACACGGTCCTCAACGACATCTCGCAGCGCCG
This sequence comes from Planctomycetota bacterium, assembly GCA_016872595.1. Lineage (GTDB taxonomy): Bacteria > Planctomycetota > Planctomycetia > Gemmatales > Gemmataceae > Gemmata. Next base: position 15,175 of record VGZJ01000128.1, on the reverse strand, counting down.
GTACCGGCCGAACCCGGTGCGAAAGAAGCGCGAGAAGGACGGCTTCTTCGACTGGCTCCACGGCAAGTGGTTCGACAGCTTCTGCCCCGTGGGGCCGTGCGTCGCCTCCGCGGACGCGATTCCCGACCCGCAGGCGCTCCGCATGAAGCTGGAGCTGAACGACATTGTGAAGCAGGACGCGAGCACCGCGCAACAGATATTCCCGGTCGCGGCGGTGATCGCGTTCATCGCGGAGATGGTGACACTTGAAGCGGGCGACCTGATCTCAACAGGCACGCCCGCGGGGGTCGGCTCGACGACCGGCACGTTCCTGAAACCCGGCGACGTGATGCGCGGGAGCATCGAGCGCATCGGCCAACTGGTCACGCCGGTTGAGATGGAAAGGTGAGCCATGACGCCTGCGGAAGAGTTCCAGCGGCGACTCGACGCGGACCCGATGAACTGGGAAGCGTGGCTGGCGTTCGCCGACCGGCTCGTTGCAGAGGGCGACCCGCGCGGGCTGGGCTACCGCGCGCTGACGCTCCTGCGGCGTCACCCAGCCTACTTCGACAAGGTTCAGCCACTCTGGGTGTGGATGAACGGGCGCTATGCACCGTACTATTCATACCGGGGTGAAGAGATCAACCGGGCTTTGTTACCTGACGACTGGTACGACCTGATCCCGCGCTCTCAAGCCCCTAATGGGGGAACCTCGGAGTGCGCTATCGAGCGAACCAACTTTGTCGATGCCCTAGACGATGCGGCGCTCGCCTTCGCACAACTCCCCGCCGAGCGCAGAACTGAACTCCTCAGTTTGTCGTCAGCTTCAGGGTGAAAGTGACGTGGGTGTTGAGAGGCGACCGCGTTCCGCTCCGGACAGGAACGGGCCGCGGGTTGTGCCCGCGGCCCTCGAGGTCGTTCGCGCGCCAGCGGTCAGCTCGGCATCGGGGGCGGGCCGGGGCCGCCCCCCGGCCCGCCGTTAGGCCCCTTCGGGGTCGTGCTCGGTTCGGGCACGATGAGCGGCACGTCGAACCCGGCCGGGGGCACCGTGTTCATGTAGTCGAACCACTCCTTCGCGAACTTCTTCATGCGCTCCGGGTCGGCCGCGCCGCCGGGCGTCGCGGCGAGGTCGAACACGCGAACGAACACACCCTGCGCCGTGCGCCCGTCGATGGGCAGGTCACGCGGCAGCTTGTTCAGTTCGCGGATGTACTTCTCCAACAGCGCCGGTTTCTCGTTGGCGAGGAAGTAGTACAGGGCCCACGAGGTGGCCTGTGCCTTGATGGTCAGCCGCTCGCGCTTCTTGCGCTGCATCACAACAGGGTCGTCGCCGTCCTCGGTCGGGGGTTGACCGAGGCCGGGGCCGGGGCCACCACCGGGCATCGGCGGCGCGCCGGGGCCGCCGCCGGGCATCGGCGGCGCGCCGGGGCCGCCACCGGGCATCGGCGGCGCGCCGGGACCGCCACCGGGCATCGGCGGCGCGCCGGGGCCACCACCGGGAACGAGTGGCGAACCGCCACCGGGTCCGACCTTGGGCGGACCGCCGCCGGGCTTCGGCTTAGAGGGGGGGGCCGGGTCCGGGTCGTCGCCGGCTTTGATACCGTTGAAGTACGCGTCCGCGAGTACATTTTGGAGCAAGCGCGCGCGGTCGGCGTTCAGTTCCTTCTTCACGTCGAGGTCCCGGAAGTAGCGGTGCAAGACGTAGTTCGGCACGCCGAAGCCGGTCGTAAACGCGACATGCATGAACGGCGTGTCCTTCTCGCCGACGGTCACGTAGGCCGGACCGCGGGGCCGCGAGAACACGTTGGCCGCGCCGTTGGTGAGCCAGTTCGGGAGTGTCACGTGCTTCGGCAGTTTGCCGGTCGCGAACATGAGCTGCCGGCTCCCCTCGCGGCTCACGGCGGCAATTTCGGCTTCGTCGATCACTAGTTTTTCGACCAGCGCCATCGTGGACGCACGGGCCACGTCGTGGTGGCGCACGCCCTTTTGCCCGGTCCAGTCGAGCGTGGGGACTTGACCGTCGAGAAGCGGGGCGCGGTCGAGGCCTTTGACAAACACCTTGTGCGCTTGGTCGATGAACGTTTGGCCGACGTTGTCCATGCGCTCCGGTGAGAGGACGAGTACGTCGTGGTCGGGGGCGAAGAACGCGTCGGCTTGGATCGGCAACCCGTCGAGGGCGTACCGCAGCCCGTGGACGGCTTGGCCCTGCTTCGCAATCACCGCAATCAGCGGCTTGGTGGGCACCGGGAGCGCGACACCGCGGACGGCGTGTTGGAGGAAGTACGCGGCGAAGTTGTCGTTGAGTTGAACCGTGCGCCGCGCGACCTCCGCTTCCGGCGTCTCCTTGTCCCAGTACACGACCGCGTAGTGTCCCTCGGTGCGCACCTCGGTAGCGTTCAGTGTGAACTTCCACTGCTCGCCGTCGCCGGACGGAGCCGCCGGCGCGAGTACCCCTTTTTCCATCTTCTCCCACGCACTCACGAACCGCTCCACCCGCGGCGGCAGGCCCTTTTTGTCGGCGGCGAACGCGAGCAGTTCCTTCGCGAACGTGAGCGCGTCGCGCCGGCCGTTCAGGTCGCGCGGGGTGCCTTGCTCGCGGACGTATCCGGACTCCAGCGCCAACACCAGCGCGTCGTACAGTAGTTGCGGGTCCGTCTTCGTGCGGAGCCACTGGTTGTACTTGGCGCGCATCTCGGTGTTGCGGCTCTCCTTCGCCTTCGGCTTGTCCAGCAACTCACTGTAGAGTTGGATGGACGTGGTGTCGGCGAACAAGCTGATCCGGTAGCGCTTCCCGTAGTGGTAGACGTTGAACTTGTTGAAGACCGGGTTCTGGTCGCCCGCGTTCTTCAAGTCGAGGGTTTGCTTGAGGAAGTCGGCTTCGAGCGGCACGACCACCACCACGGAGCGCGCGTGGTCGATCTCGGTCGGCGCGGTCACGGGTCCGCCCGCTCCGGGGGGGCCCATCGGCATCCCCCCGCCGCCCGGCATCGGAGGTGGCGCGCCGCCGGGGTTGCCCATACCAGTGTTCGGGGTGCCCAGCGGCGGCGGCCCTTTGTCGCCTCCGCCACCCGACGGCGCGCCGCTCGAACCGCCTTCGAGCAGCACGCGGATAATGATGTACCCGGAGAACGCGGGCGTCACAGTCGCGGTGAGGAACACCGCGAGCGCGAGCAGGAACCGCTTCATATGCACCTCCGACCGCGTCGCCGCGGCGCGTCGTGTTCGGTTCGGGTCACTTCTTCGGCGCGAAATCGACACCGGTTTGCGGCACACCCGCGAACAGCGTCGTGTTCCGCTTGGGGTTGTCGCGAATCAGCTTCAGCCGCTCGCGGAGAACGTTGATGTCCACGTTTACGGCCGGGTCCGCCTTCTCGATCCGGGCCAGCACCCGCGGGGCCGCTTCCTTGTAGACGTCCTCGACCAGCGCCGGCACGCTCTGCGGGTCGTACACGGTCGGCTTCGTGATGTCGTACGATTGGTCGAACAGTGGCCGCCACTTGTAGAGCGCCTCGCCGAGCCGTAGGGCGTAGTTGCGCCACGGTAGCGTTCGGTCCGTGAAGTTCGCGGCCCGGGGCGCGGCGAACGTGTACAGCCCGGCGACCACGGCCTCGGTCGCCACGTCCACGTTGTACCCCTTCGGCGGCGGGGCCATGTTGCAGATGCCGATGACGGCCTCGGCACACTCCGCAGGGCCGGGCGCGGGAACCAGCGCCGGGTCACTCAGGGCGACACGCGCCAGCGTGTGCGCGGGGTACAGTTGGTTCTTGCCATCAGCGATGGTCGCGAACTTCACCTGCGCGAGCGCGCGGACCGCCTGCCGCCGCATGAACGCCACCACAGCCAGTTGGTCGGCCGGAGCGTCCTCGATCTTCGCCGGAAGCCCGGTGACGAGTAGGCTCGGCGTGGTCACGCAGTCTTGAAGCACCTTTACCAGTGCGAACAAGGTCTTGGGATCGACCGAGTGCTTCCGCGCCTTCTGTTCGAGTGGGTCGAACGCCGACAGCGCCGCCGCCGCGACCTGAAACATGTAGTTCTTCACTTCGGTCGGCGTGTTCGGCTCTCCGAGCAACTCTTTCGCCGTGACGTAGTGGGCCGGCGCGCCGGACCGCGCGACGTGCGCCAGCACGCGCGCCGCGTTCACCTTCACGATGCGCTCCGGGTGCGTGTCGATCAGGTTCCGGAGTTCCTTGTCGAGGGCCGCGCCGAGCTCGCGCACGTAGTCGGCCGGTTCGAGGTTCAGGCGACCGCCCGGCCCCGGAACGATGAGGAAGCGGTCCAGTTCCGTGAGGATGCCCTCTGGCCCTTCGATGGTGGGAGCCTTCTCGCCCTTCGGCAGTTCGAACTTCACGTCGAGCGAGGCCTTCCACACGGCCGGGTGCTTGACCACGTCGGCGAAGTAGGTGGCGAACTCGGCGAAGCTGGCGCGCGCGGCCTTGAGGTCGGTGGGCGGGATACCGCCGCGCGGCTGGTCGCGATAGTCGCGCAGCAGCGCGGTGTTCGGCTTCTTGGGCAGCGCGTCCTGCGCGCGGGCCGGCCCGTGTGCGAGCAGCGCGAACCCGGCGGCGGCGAGGAGCGTCCAAGCGGTAGAACGAGCGAACGACATCGGTTCCCCCGAACCGTGGTGACGGGCTACGAGTAGAACGTGGTGACGGCCGGTTCGTTGGCCGACTTGATTCAGGCTAACGACGCCCGCGGCCGGTTGCAAGTGAGCGCCCGACAGGTTGTTGCGGGAAGTGCCACCCACGCCCGGTGCGACCGGCTCCGAATCGCGGGTTGCCGTTCGCGCGGTTCGGGGTTACAAAGCAAGTGTCGGAGTAACGGGCCGTAGCGCAGCTTGGCTAGCGCGCTTGCTTGGGGTGCAAGAGGTCGTGGGTTCAAATCCCGCCGGCCCGACTGGTTCGAGAGTACCCCACCCACAACCCGCCGAGCAATCGGCGGGTTGTGTCGTTTCAGACGTAGTGAATCTCGAACGGCTTGTTGGTGATGAATAGCACGGTCACGTCGCTCTCGGCCGACGCGCCGTGCTCCATGACGGTCCCCTCGGGGAACCACACGAAACACCCCGGACCGAACCGCCCCGCGTGCGTAACGAGGGTGCCATCGAGTACGTACATGCCGTGGGCGCACGGGTGCGTGTGCCGCACGTTGACGACTCCGGCCGGATAGCGCACGAGCCGCACCTCCATCCCCGTGTCCGGGTCGGTGACGAGGTTCTTACGGTAGAGCGCGCGGCCCAGTTTCTCGTTGAACCGCTCCTGCCACGGGAGCGCGTTCGAATCGATGGCAATGACCGATCCTGCGTCCACGGTCGCCCCTCCCCCGTCACCCGCCGCAGCCGGTGGGTTGTTCGTCACCTTCCCCGCTGACGGCTTCGGCCATCACGCGAAGTTGGATCACGCTGCGTTCTTGCTCCTTCTCCAAGTACGCGCGGCCCTTCTTCACGTTGACGTGGTCCCACGGGAGCTTCTCGCCCACGGGCCGCTGACGCGAGCGGTAGAAGTCCACGTCGATGCCGGTGTCCTCGAACGCCTTCCACCAGCGCGCCGCGTTGAAGCACTCCTTCCACCCGTCGAACCGCGCGCCGCGCTTCCACGCCTCGTACATGCCGGGGGCGACGCGGCGGTCGCCGCGCGTCAGGATGCCTTCGAGCAGGCTCGTTTCGATGTCGTGCTGCTTGATCTTCACGAACTTGTTGCGCTTCTGCCGGTGCAGGTAGTCGCCGGCCCAGCGGAAGTAGTCGCGGGACTGCATCCCGTTCCACTGGTACGGCGTGTGCGGCTTCGGCACGAAGTTCGACACAGACGCGGTTACCTCCTTGTGCCGCCCGGTCGCCTCCTTGCCGACCTCGCTGATCGCTTCGGCCAGTTGAACGATGCCGTCGAGGTCCGCGGTGCGCTCGCCGGGCAAACCGCACAGGAAGTACAGCTTCACGTGCGACATGCCGAGTTTGAACGCCTCGCGACAGCCTTCGATAAGGTCGTCGTTCTTGATCGGCTTGCGAATCTGCGTGCGCATGTCGTCGCGGGCGACTTCTGGGGCCAGCGTCATACCGGCCCGCCGCCAGCCCTTCATCAGTTGCGGTACGCTGCGCAACTGATGGTTCACGCGCAGGCTCGGCAGCGATACGTTCACGCCCAGCGGCATGAACACCTCGTGCATCCGCTTCACCAGTTCCTCGAAGTGCGGGTAGTCGCTGCTCGACAGCGACAGCAGGCTGATCTCGTTCATCCCGGTGTTGCGGTAGCTCTCCAGCGCGGCCTGAACGATGGTCTCGACCGAGCGCACGCGCAGGGGCCGCTTGATGACGGTGCTCTGGCAGAACCTGCACTGCCACGGGCACCCGCGCATGATCTCGATTGCGATGCGGTCGTGCGGGGTCTGCACGAACGACACCACGGGCTTCGTCGGCAGCGGGATCGCGTCGAGGTCTTGCTCGATGGTGCAACTTTCGATCTGCTGCGGCACGTCCGAGCGCGTGCGGTTCACACTCGCGATGGTGCCGTCCGTGTGGTAGTCGAACTCGTAGAACGCCGGGGCGTAGGCCCAGCGCGTGCTGCCCACCAGTTCCGCGAGCATCTCCATGCGGCGCTTGTGGCTGTAGTCGCCCTCGCGCACCGCGACTTCCTTGAGTGCCGTCCACTTCTCCATCACCCACGGCAGCGACTCCTCGCCGTCGCCGATCACGAACAGGTCGACGAACGGGGCGAGCAGCTCCGGGTTCTGCGCGCCGGGGCCACCGGCCACAACCAGCGGGTCGTGCAGCGTGCGGTCCTTCGCGAAGTGGGGGATGCCGCCGAGGTTGATCATCGTGAGCAGGTTCGTGTAGCACACCTCGTACTGGAGGCTGAACCCGACGAGGTCGAAGTCGCGGAGTGGGGTGAACGTTTCGAGGCCGTACAACGGCAGCCGGTTCTTGCGCAGCTCGCGCTCGAAGTCGAGCCACGGCGCGAACGCCCGCTCGCACGCCCACTGCGGGTCGTTGTTCATGATCGTGTAGAGCACCTGAAACCCGTGGTGGCTCATGCCGAGCGTGTACGCGTCGGGAAAGCACAGGCACAGGGTTCCGCGGACCTGCCGGTGATCCTTCGGCACGGAGTGCAGCTCGCCGCCGGTGTACTGGGCGGGCGTCTTCACCCGCGGCAGCACCCGCATCACGGCGTCGCGAACGGCGGTGTTCAGCATGGAAGTTCTCGTCTCGATTCGGCGCGACTGGACACAGCGATTGTAGCAGTGTGGCGTAGGAAGGCGTCAGTGGATAACACATCATTAAACGTTCGCGCCGCAGAGGTGAGCGCTCGCCCCTGCGGGGCGGACGCTAAATTGACAGGATGGATACACACGAAGAGTTGGTCATCGACCAGACGCGCCGTTGGATCGCGCAAGTGGTTATGGGCCTGAACCTGTGCCCGTTCGCGCGGCGCGTCTTCGACGGCGCGCTGATCCGCTACACCGTGACCGACGCAACCAGTGAGTTGCAGTTGCGCGAAGCGCTCGCGCGGGCGTTGCGCGCACTCGCGGAGGTGCCTAGCGAACAGGTGGAAACCGCGTTCCTGATTCACCCGCACGCGCTCGCGGACTTCCTCGATTACAACGACTTCGTGACCGACGCGAACGACCTGATCGCGGAGATGGGGCTGGAGGGCGTGATCCAGATCGCGACGTTTCACCCGCAATACCAGTTCGCGGGCACGAAGCCGGAGGACGTGGAGAACTACACGAACCGCTCGCCGTTCCCGATGTTACACCTGCTGCGCGAGGCCAGCATTTCGGCCGTGAACCACGACCCGGCGAAGCTCCACGAAATACCGCGGCGGAACGTCGAAACGCTCCGCCGCATGGGGTTGGCACAGGTTCGGGCGCTGATGGCTCGCGTCACTTCTTGAACATCGCGTGGTTCGGATCGCCGCGACTGAGCATGTATGCGAGCATGTCCAGCACCTCGTTTTCGTTGAGGTCGTTCAGCAGTTTCTCCGGCATCAGCGACACTTTCGACACTCGCCGCTCCTCGATATCGGTGAGCTTGATCTCGGCGATCTTCGACGAGTCTTCGGGATCGACGACGACCGTGAGCTTGCCGTTCGCCTCGTTCACAATCTTGCCGATGATCTGCTTTCCCGCGACCGGGATGATGATGCTGGCCGCGTACTGGTCGGAGATGACCTTGCTCGGTTCGACGATGGCCTCGGCCAGTTCTTTCAGCCCGAAGCGGCCGGCGACCTGCGACAGGTCCGGGCCGGTCGCGCCGCCCTCACCGCCCATGCGGTGACACACGACGCACCGGGCCGCGGCGTAGGCCCGCTGGCCGTTTTTGAAGTCGCGCCCCTTCTTCAGCTTCTCTTCGAGCGCGACCACGTCCGCGGTCGCCCACGCCTTGCCGGGGCCGACGGGCTTGGGCAGCACCGGGGCCTTGTACGCCGGGCGCAGCTTCAGCGCTTCGATGGCGAGCCGCTCGTTGTCGCTGGCGTTGGCAAAGGCGTCCTTCTCGATGTTCCGCAGGAAGCCCTGATAGCTGGCCCCGCCGGACTTCGATTGGGACTCTTTCAGCGTGGCGTAGTACGTTGTCCAGCGGTCCACGGTCCAGCCGACGGTCGCGTTGCGGACCGCGAACAGGTACGACAGCTTCTGTTGGTCCGGGGCGTTCTTGAGCATCTGCGCGATGGTGCCACCGTACCCGCGGTTGCGGAGCAGCAGGTCGTCTAGCCCGTCTTGGGTCAGCGGCTTGCTCGGCTTTTTGAACTCGGCGCACACCTTCTCAACGACGGTGGGCGACTTGAGGTACACGAGGAGCTGAACCAGCTCGCGGTTCACGTTGTCCGAGGCGTTCGGGAACAGCTTGGACAGCTTCGCTTCGAGCGCGGCGGCGGTCGCCTTGTCCGGTTCGCCGGTACGCACGAACACGAGTTGATACGCGCGGAACAGGTCGAGCATCTGCGCTTCGGAACTGCTTTGGGACAGCACGCCGTCGAGCGCGGCCAGCAGTTTCGGCTGTGCGCCCTTCTCGGCTTGGTGCGCGCACGCGACCACGGCTTCGACGCGCGCGACCGCGTCGCCGAGCGCGAGCGCCTTCTCCTGCCATTCCTTCACCGGCTGGTGTTCGAGCGCGACGCGGGCCGCGTACCGGACGAAGCGGTCCTTGTGACCCAAGTGCGGCAGCAGGAACTCGACAGCCTTCGCCGCATCCGCGGCCGGCTTGTGGTACGCCTCGATCTCTTTCAGCAGCTTGCGCTCCGCGGTCGCGGGGGTCGCGGCGTCCGCCTTGTCGGTGCTCTCGGTGCCCACATATGTGACGCGGTACAGCTCGCTGTTCGCGCCGCGCCCGCCGATGGTGAAGTACATTGCGCCGTCCGCCGGGTTGATGCACACGTCCGTGAGCGGGAGCGGCGTGCGGCTCAGGAACTCTTCCTTCGTCGCCTTGTACGTCGCGCCGTCGGGCGTCGTGTGGATCGCGTACATGGTGCCGAACGTCCAGTCGCAGATGTACAGCGCCTTTTGGTACTTCGCGGGGAACTTGGCTCCGTAGCCGAACTCGACGCCGACCGGCGAACCGGGGCCGATGTCCACCGCCGCGGGCAGCGAGTCGATGTAGTACGCGGGCCACTTGCCGGTGCCGCTGCGCCAGCCCAGCTCGCTGCCACTGGTGGCGTGGTTCACGCGCGTCGGGCGGTACCACGGCATACCGTAGTCCCACTCCATGTCCGCGTCGTACACGAACATCTCGCCGTCCGCGTTGAAGGCGAAGTCGAACGGGTTGCGGTAGCCGGCGGTGAAGATCTCCCACGTCTTGCCGTCGAAGTCGGTTTGGGCGACGTAGCCGCCCGGCGCGAGGACGCCGCGCGCGTGCCCGCCCGCGTCCCACTGGCGCGGCAGGATGTGGTCTTCGCTCCAGTTCTTCGGCAGCCGGCTGTGGGCGAAGTCCGCGGGCGGCTGCGTGTGGTTGCCGCAGATCACGTACAGGCTCTTGCCGTCCGGGGCGAGGCGCACCGCGTGCGGGCCGTGCTCGCCGCCGCCGTTGAGCGCCTTCAGCTTTTCGACCTTATCGAGCGTGTCGTCGTTCTTGGACGAGGTGACGCGGTACAGCCCGCTGCCGGGGCCCCCGTTGCACACGACGTACAGCGCGTTCTTGTGCCACAGCAGCCCTTGCGCGGCGCTGATCTTCGCGGGAATCTTCTCGACCTTCGTTTCCCCGTCGGTGCCCACCTTGCCCGGCGTGATGCGCACGAGGCCGAGGTTGCCCTGATCGCTGGCGATGAGCCGGCCCTTGTCGTCGGCGCAAATGTTGACCCACGAGCCGAGCGTGGCTTTCGGAACGCTGAACAGCTTCTCGACCTTGAACCCCGGGAGTGTGACGAACGTGTTCGCCGGCACCTTCGACCCCGGTTGCGCCGCGCTCGCTTCCAACACTTTGCCCCACGGCGCGTCGCCGTAGGTGGCGACCTTCTTGGCCGGCACGCCGTCGGCGTTCTTGTTCGGGGCCGCGAGCCACTTCGTGTCCGAGACGACGTAGCTCACCTTCCCCTTGTCGTCCACCATCGTCAGTTTGAACACGAACGCCGCCACACCGCCCTCGTTGCGGACCTCGGCGAGAATCTCGTTATTGCCCTTGAGGTGCGCGGACACGTCGGCTTCCGCGCCGTCCTTCCACTCGTCCGACGCGGCGACCCGCTTGCCGTTCAGGAACAGCACGACGGCGTTGTCGGCCGACACCTTCAGCTTGGCGGCCTTCACGTTGTTGGCGACGAACGACGTGCGCAGCACGTAGTTCTTGGCGGGCGTGTCGCCCCAAATCCACTCCGGGGTGGGGCCGCTCTCGAACCGCTTGTCCCACTCCGCCGCGCCCGCGTCGACCTTCGGCGCGGGGGCCGGGTCGCCGCGCTCGGTCGTCGGCGCGGTCACGGGCTTCTGGGTGAAGGTGTCTTGCGCGCCGGCCAGAGTGCAGAGCGCGAGTGCGAAGCCGGAGAGTGCGAGTGTGCGCATGTCGGAACCTGTGAAGAACAGCCGCACGATAAACGCCGAGATCGACACGATCAGAGAAGAACAGAGTTTGTCTCGAACCCCGTCTTCTGTCTTGATCGTGTCTCGAGCTGTGTTCATCGTGCGGCTAACTGAGAATCTCTTTCACAACCTTGCCGTGAACGTCGGTCAGGCGGTAGTCGCGGCCTTGGAACCGGTACGTCAGTTTCGTGTGGTCGAAGCCGAGGCAGTGCTGGAGCGTGGCTTGCAGGTCGTGGACGTGGACGAGGTCTTTGCCGACCTTGAAGCCGAGTTCGTCGGACTCGCCGTGCGTGTGCCCGGCCTTGATGCCGCCGCCGGCGACCATGAGCGAGAACACGTCCGGGTAGTGGTCGCGGCCGAGTACCTGCCCGCCGGCCGTGCGGCCCTCGCGGAACGGCGTGCGGCCGAACTCGCCGCCCCAGATCACCAGCGTGTCCTTCAGCAGGTCGCGGTTCTTCAGGTCTTTGATGAGGGCCGCGACCGACTGCGCCGTGGTCGTGCCCTTGCGCGTGAGGCCGTCGCGGATGTCCTCGTTCGGCCCGGTGCCGTGGAAGTCCCAGCCCCAGTCGAAGAGTTGAACGTACCGCACGCCCTGCTCGATGAGCCGGCGCGCGAGCAGGCAGTTGTTCGCGAACGTCCCGGCCCCGGGCTTCGCGCCGTAGCTCTCCAGCACCTTCGCCGGTTCCTTCGAGATGTCCATCACCTCGCTCGCGCTCAGTTGCATCCGGAACGCGAGCTCGTACTGCGAGATGCGCGTCTTCGTTTCGGGGTGGCCCAGTTCCTTCTCTTGCAACTCGTTCAGTTCCTTGAGCGCGTCGAGGCCGGCGCGCCGGGTGTCGCGGTCGAGGCCCGGCGGGTCGGACAGGTACAGCACCGGCTCGCCCTTGCTGCGGCACTGCACGCCCTGAAACACGCTGGGCAGGAACCCGCTGCCCCAGCACCCTTGCCCGCCGCTCGGCTGCACGCCGTTGGAGATCAGCACAACGAACCCCGGCAGGTTCGCGCTCTCGCTGCCGAGTCCGTAGCACGTCCACGCCCCGAAGCTCGGTCGGCCCTGCCGCGCGAACCCGGTGTAGAGGAGCAGTTCCGCCGGCGCGTGGTTGAACTCGTCCGTCTTCATGGAGCGGATCACGGTCACGTCGTCGGCGACCTCGTGCAGCGGCTTGATGGCGTCGGACATCCACACGCCACTCTTGCCGCGCTGTTTGAACGGCTGGCGCGTGCCGAGCAGCTTGGGTACGCCGCTGGTGAACGCGAACCGCTTTCCCTTCAGGTACTCGTCCGGGCACGGCTTGCCGTCGTGCTTCTGCAACTCCGGCTTGTAGTCGAGCAGGTCGAGGTGAGGCGGCGCGCCGCTCATGTGCAGGTAGATGACGCGCTTCGCCGTGCCCGGGAAGTGCGGCTTCTTCGGCGAGAGCGGGTCGTCCTTCGCGCGCGTCTCCGCGGCGCTGCCCATCAGCGACGACAGCGCGAGGCCGCCCAACCCCAGCGAAGAGGTTTGCAGGAAGTTGCGGCGCGTCGTGGCTTGCAGCCGTTCGATTGCGGGGTGCATTGGTCGTTGTCCTCAGCGCTTCATCAGCATTTCGTCGAGGTTCATGATGACGTTCGCCACCACGGTCCACGCCGCGGCATCCAAGGCGTCGATGCCCTTCGGGAGCGGGCCGAGCGGGTTGGTGGCGAACTGCGCGGCTTTTGCCGCGTCCTTACCGTAGCGGACCTTCGCGTCTTCGTAGAGCTTCACGAGAACCTTCACTTCGGCTTCCGACGGCGCGCGAACGAGGCACGCCTTGAACGCGAACGCGGCGCGCTCCGCGGTAGTTGTCCCGCCCTTCTCAATGGTGCGCCGGGCCAGCGCCTGCGCTGCCTCGATGTACACCGGGTCGTTCATCGTCACGAGCGCTTGCAGCGGCGTGTTGGTGCGGGCGCGGCGCACGACGCAGGTGTCGCGGTTGGGCGCGTCGAACGTGGACATCGACGGGTACGGGTTCGACCGCCGCCACTGCGTGTACACCCCGCGGCGGTACTTGTCCTCGCCGGCGCTCGTCTGCCAGTCGATGGAGCCGCCGAACGCGGCGCTGACGCCCAGATTCGGCTGCTGCGGGCGCACACTCGGCCCCAGCATCTTCGGGCTGAGCAGCCCGGCCGCGGTCAGCGCCTGATCGCGCACCATCTCGGCGCTGAGGCGCACCCGCGGGCCGCGCGCGAGGAGCCGATTCTCCGGGTCGCGCTCGTACAACTCCGGCGTCACCTTCGCGCTCTGGCGGTAGGCGCTCGACATGACCAGCAACTTGAGGAACCGCTTTACGTTCCAGTCGGATCGGAGATCGGCCGCCAAGTGATCGAGCAACTCGGGGTGGCTCGGCAGCTCGCCCTGAATGCCGAACTCTTCGCTCGTCCGCACGATCCCGATGCCGAAGATTTGCTCCCAGTAGCGGTTGGCGATGACGCGCGCCGTGAGCGGGTTCTGCTTGCTCACCAGCCACTGCGCGAAGTCGAGGCGCGTCAGCGCCTCTTTCTTTTCGAGTGGCGGGAAGACCGCGGGTACGCCTTCGCGCACCTCGTCACCGAGGTCCATGAAGTTGCCGCGGTACTGGAGCTTGGTCTTCCGCCGCTGTGCGCCGGTCAGTTCCTTCATAATCGGAACGCTCGTCTGCGGCTTCAGCGCCGCAAGTTCCTTCTTGAGCGCGGCGAGTTTGTCGCGCTCCGGCTTCATCTCGTCCGGCTTCTTCCCCTTGAGTGCCGCTTCGAGGTCGGCGATCTGCTTATCAACCGCGGCCTTTTTCGCGAGAACGGCCTCTTCCCAGAAGGGGAGCACGGGACTTTCGTCGGGGCGGTCGGCGTCCGCGGTGTTGTTGAAGAACGCGAACGAGCGGAAGTACTCGATCTGCGTCAGCGGGTCGTACTTGTGCGTGTGGCACTGGGCGCACGCCATCGAGGTGCCCATCCACACCATGTACGTCGTGTTCACGCGGTCCACGACGGCGACGTTGCGGAACTCCTCGTCGCTCGTGCCGCCCTCGCTGTTGGTCATCGTGTTCCGGTGGAACGCGGTCGCGATCAGTTGCTCGGTGGTCGGGTTCGGCAGCAGGTCGCCCGCGAGTTGCTCGACGGTGAACGTGTCGAACGGCTTGTTCGCGTTGAAGCTCTGGATGACATAGTCGCGGTACTTCCAGATGGTGCGGAGCGGGTCGTCGGCGTACCCGGCGCTGTCGGCGTACCGGGCGAGGTCGAGCCACATGCGCGCCCAGTGCTCGCCGTAGGCCGATTTCGCGAGCATCTTGTCGACGAACGCCTCGTACGCAGTCGCGGCTTTGTCGCCCACGAACGTTGCGACTTCGGCCGGCGTGGGCGGCAAGCCGGTCAGGTCGAGCGCGACGCGCCGGGCGAGCGCGACTCGATCTGCTTCCGGCGCGAACGTCAGCCCCTCGGCCTCGAGTCGCGCGAGCAAGAAGCTGTCGATGTAGGTTGTCGCCGCGATTTTCGTCTTGGGAACGTCGGTCTTCTTGGGCGCGATGTAGGCCCAGTGTGCGGAGAACTTCCCGCCTTCTTTGATCCACTGCTTCATCAGGTCGAGTTCGCGCGGCGTGAGCTTCTTGCCGGTCTTCGCGGGCGGCATCAGGCTCTTGTCGTCGTGGCTCGCGGTCAGCCGCGTGATCAGTTCGCTGGCGTCCGGTTTGCCGGCGACGATGGCCGTCGCCGCGCCCTCCGCGGTATCGAGGCGCAGTTTCGCCTTGCGGGTCTTCTCGTCCGGACCGTGGCACTGGAAACAGTTGTTCGACAGGATCGGCCGGATGTCGCGGTTGAAATCGACCTTCGCAGGTAGCGGTTGCGCGGGCGCGGCGGACGGCGATAAGGCGAGCGCAACGAGCGCGAGACCGAGAGAGCCGGGGGAGAGACGCACGGGCAGCACCTCATGGCGTCGGGCGGCGGGAGCGATCGCAGGCGGAGCGAGCTTGAAAGAAGTGTACAGGACGCGCGCGCGTAAGGGGAGAGAAAAGACGCGTTCGCGCGCGTGGCTGGTGCGCGCCGCAACCACCGCGACCTTAGCAGTACAGCGCGGGTTTAGATGACGCCTTGATGCCGCTGTTTCTTGTGGGACTTGGCGGCCTGGGTGTTTCGCCTCTGGTGGTATTGGAGAACGTCGCTGGTGTGCCGCGTTTCGGGTACGCCCCGTCGCCGACGGAACACCGCCCCGCACCGCTGG
>VGZJ01000127.1 GCA_016872595.1 Planctomycetota bacterium | reverse complement strand
TGCGCGGCGGCACGCGGCACGGGCGGCGACACGCGCGCCGGCGGTGGCGGCGGAGCCGGCGCGCGCGGCGGCATTCGCGGCGGCAGCGGGATCTCGCGGGTGCAGTGCGGGCACTTGACCCGTTGGCCCGCGCGCTCGTCGCCGAAGGTGTGTCGCGCGAGGCACGCCGGACAAGTGACCGAGATGGGCATGGAGCGTTCCGGCGGAAGGGATCGCGGCCCGGTTGAGCCTACCGGACGCCCGCGCGCGCCTCAACCCGAAAGGGGCAAACAAAAAGGCACCGGCCCGAAGCCGGTGCCCGTGCGCCGAATAGCGCGGTTCGTCCTTAGTCCTTCTTGGGGCGCACGAACTGCGTGCGCAACTTGCTCGTGTCGAAGGCGTCGCCGATGGTGTCCTTCCACGTCTTCTTCTGCTCGGCGTCGAGCGCCTCCTCGATTGTGACCCACGCTTCCTTGCGGGACTTCTCGATCTTCTTGTTCGCGGCCTCCAGCTTCTCCGGGTCCGGTTGCTTGCCGAACCCGCCGAACCCGCCGGGGTTGATGCCCGCTTCCTTGTAGATTTCGGTCTGGTCCTTCTCGAACTCCGCGACCGCGGCCTTGATGCTCGTCTTCTGCGCGGCGCTCAGGTTCAGCGACTCTTGCACCTCCTTCATCAGCGCCTTCTGCGCAGTGCTGGTGCCCCCGAACCCGCCGAACCCGCCGCCGCCGGCCTTGGCCTTCGCCTCGGGATCCTTGAACACGTTCAGCCCCAGCGCTTGCACGCTGATCTGCTTGAGCCGCTTCTTCTGGTCGCTGGTCAGTTCGGCGTCGATGGCCTTGCGCATGTCGGCCGTGATCTTGGCCTGTTCCTTCTGCATGTCCTCCATCATCTCCTTGAGCTTGTCCTTGTCGCCCTTGGCACCGACGAACTTGTCCTTCATCCCCTCGAAGATCTTCTTGGTCGCTTCGGTCTGCTTCGCGGTCGCTTCCTTGAGCTTCTCCTTCTGGGTGTCGGTGATCTTCAGCTCCTCTTGGAGCGCCTTGTTGGTCAGTACGAGCGCGGTGGTGTCGTTGCCACCGAACCCGCCGAACCCGAAACCGCCGCCCGGCTGGGCCGAAACAATCCCCACCATCCCGGTGGCCAGCACCACCGCGAGTCCGAACCGCGTCGCGCGCATGATCGCTCCTCACGTGAACAGGGAAATCGCGTCCCACCGGGTACGAACGCCCGGCCGAGTACCCACATGGTTACACAGCGCGCGTGAAAGGGGTATGAAAAAAAGAGAAAGAAACGGTGCGCCGCCGGGCCGTATGCCGTCGCCGATACCGATCGCGCGCTAGGGTCGACCCGACGAGAGCACGAAGAACGCGACTTGTGCGCCCAGCGCGACGATCAGACCGAACACCGCGAGGCCGAACCAGAACGTGTAGCGCATCTGCATCGCGTAGCTACCGGCGGGCTAACGCCGCGCCGCTCGCACTCACTTCCCCTCGATCTTCTCCAGTGCTTTTTGCGCCGCGAGGCGCACGGCCGGGCGGGGGGCGACTTCCTTCAGTTTCGCGACCGCGGGGAGCGCGGCCGGACCGATGCGGCCCAGCGCGTCGGCCGCCGCGACGCACACGTCGTCCTCGGTGTGGTCGAGCATCCGGCGCAGTTCGGGCACGGCGTCCTTCGCCACCGCGCCGAGCCGCCCGGCCGCGGTCGCGCTGGCGATCTTCGTGCTGCTCCCGGCGTCGCGCATCACCTTCAGCAGCGCGGGCAGGTCGGCCGCGGTCGGGCCGATCACGAGCAGCGCTTCGGCCGCGGACGAGCGCACCAGCGCGTTGCGGTCGCCGAGTCCGGCGCGAACCACCGGCGCGGCGGCGTTCGCGTCGCCGCTGAGCGCCGCGAGCGCCACCTTCGCCCACAGCGCGAGGTGCGGTTGCTGCCCGGCCGCAAGCGCTTCGAGGTCGGCCTTCGCGGACTTGGCGCGCGGCCCGGCGGCGGTGAGCGCCCGCAGCGCCGCCACGCGCGGGTTGTTGGTGCGGTCGCCCTTCGCCATTTTCACCAGCGCCGCGAGCGCGTCGGCCGGTAGCGGGTTCAGCCCGCCGAGCGCGCCCGCCGCGGCCACGCGCAGCCCGGCGTCGGTGTCGTCGGCCGCTTTGACCAGCGCCGCGGCGACCTCGGCCGACGTGGGGTCGGCCGCGGCCACGGCCGCGATCACCTTCGCGCGCATCGGCGTCGTCAGGTCGCGGTTGGCGATCTGCGGCAGCAGCCCGGCGACCGCGGGCTTGGCCCCGGCCCCCATCGCGGCCAGCGCTTCGATGAACAGGTCGCGAACTTCGGCATCCTTCTCGGTGGCGAGCGCCGTGCCGAGCGATTCGGCCGCGGGCGCGGCCGCCGGTCCCATGCGCTCCAGCACCCGCCCGGCCAACCGGCGGACCTCGACGAACGGGTCCGTAGCGCGCTTGCCCACGTCGGCCGCGGCCTTGCCCGCGTCGGCCGGGGGCAGTTCGCCCACCAGCCACACCGCACCGTACCGCGTGTTCTCGTTCGCCGCGCCCATCTTCGCGAGCGCCAGCGGAATCAGCTCTTTCCCGGCCGCGCCCATCCGCGGGACGCACTGAATGGCGACACGCGCCACGCCGCGCTCGGGGAACTCGATGGCCCGCTTGATGAGCGCCACCGCGTCCGCTTCGGACTCGCCAAACTTGCACAGCGCGACCGCGGCCTCGGAGCTAACGTCGATGGTGCTATCCGCGAGCGCCTTCTTGAGCGCGTCCTTCGCGGACTTGGCCGGCGCGCCGATCTCGCCCAGCGCGCGCGCCGCGTACATGCGAACCAGCATGTTGGTGTGGTCGAGGAGCTTGGCCGCGGGCGCGACGGACGCCTCGCCGAGGCGCGCCAGCGCCTGCCAGTACGCGCCCTCAACGCTCTCCGTGCGCGCCGCCGTCGGGTCGTACTCCTTCGGGTAGAACTTGTTGATCGCCTCCGCGACGAGCGGCGCGGCGGCTCCGGCCTTCGGCCCCGCGAGGCCCAACCCGGTGGCCGCGGCGTACTGCACGTTCGTGTTGTCGTTCTTCAGCGCCTCCACGAGCGCGGCGATCCCGCCTTCCGGCATCGGGCCGGCGACCGGGATCAGTTCCGCCGCCAGCCGCACCACGTCTTCGCGCGGGTCGTGGAGCATCTTCGCCAGCGCCACCGGGTCCGCGACGCCGGTAACGCGGAGCGTGTCGAAGGCCACGCTGCGGACGTTGGCGTCGGCGTCGAGGCACAGTTTCTGGATGTCGGCCGCGAGCGGCTTCGCGAGTGTTCCGAGCCGGCCGACGGTGTGCGCCGTGTGCTCGCGGATCAGCGGCGTCGGGCTACTCAACTCTTCGCGTAGCACCGGGAGCCCCTTCTCGGCCATGATCTTCTCGCCGTTGGTGCATTTCAGAATGGCGAGCGCCGCGGCCTCGCGCGCGCTGTTGATCTGGTTGGTGAGCGTGCGCCCGGTGCCGCCGGTGTTCTTGTCGCGCAGCATCTCGATCAGGGCCGGCACAACGGCGGGGTCGTCCTCGGCGAGCCACGACAGTTCTTCGACCGCGGTGCGGCGCGTCTCTTGGTTCGCGGTCTTCAGGCCGGCGATGTACTTCTTGCGCTCGGTCGCGGCGGTATCGGCGGGCGGGTTCAGGCCGGGCGCGGGTTCGTCCGGCGGCGGGGCGGGCGCGGGCTTCTTCCCGCACCCGGACGCGGCGAGCACCAGCGTGAACAGGGCGAGCAGTGCGAAACGGCGCATGGTAGGGCCGGTGTTGGGGGAAGTGGTCGCGCTCGCTATCATCGTACTCCGTGTGCCCGTGTCGAGCGAAGCGATTGCGTTGTGCGCGGCTGTACGGCGTCCGGTACACGCGCGGAAACGGCTAATACCGCCATTTCCCCAGACCCAGAGCGCCAACTGGCGCTCTGGGTGAAACGCTTGGTTTTTCAGCGGTTTTACCCCCCAGAGCGCCAGAGCGCCAGAGCGCCAATTCGTCACCGCCGGCGCGGGCTAAATATACAAAAGTGTACAACTGCGCGAGACCACGAGTTCGTGCCGCGAGACGAGTGCCACCGAGTGAGAAGGGCGAACGTGAACAGTGGGCCGGCGACACCGAGCGAACCCCGCGCGCACCCGCCGCTGGCGACCGGGGTCCGGCGCGTGCTGCTCGTGTGCGCCGGGCTGCTGTGCGTCGGGCTGGCGTACCTCGGCGCGATCATGCCGGGCCTGCCCACGACGCCGTGGGTGCTGCTCGCGGGGTACTGCTTCGCGCGCTCGTCGCCGCGCCTCGAGCGCTGGCTGAAGCGCTCGCCGGTGTTCGGCAAGCTGCTGCGCGACTGGGACGAGCACCGCGGCATCCGCCGCCCGGTGAAGGTGGTCGCGGTGTGCATGGTCGTGACCGTCGTCACGCTCAGCATCGTGTTCGGCGGGCTGCCGGTGTGGGTGAAGTGGGTGATCGGCGGGCTGGCGTGCGTGGGGCTGTGCGTGATCGTGTTCGTGGTGCCCACGGTGCGGGAACCGGGCGCGGCGCGGCGCGAATAGTCTTGCGGGCGCGCGAACCCGCGCTTACGTTAAAGCCTGCACCATTGTCCTCGCCACCCGGACCCTCATGGCCGCTCCCGCTTCCCGGCCCCGCGCCCGCGTCCCGGTTCTTGCGGCGGCGGTTCTCGCGGTTCTCGCCCCCGCCGCGCGCGCGGACGCCGAAAAGCTGGTCCCGCTCCGCGCCGAGTGGCACGCCCACAACGCACGGTTCGAAGCGGCCGAGGACGAGGCCAAGCGGATCGCGCCGCCCCGCGCCGGCGGCGCGAGCGTGCGGAACTTCCAAGACCCGTCCGCGATTCTGGGCGAGCTGCGCCCGGTGCTCACCGACGACTACAAGGCCGTGCGCAACGCCGCGCTCAAGCTCGCCGGCACCGCCCGCGCGCGCCGCGACGAGGCGCGCAAAGATTGGGAAGACCTGTACCGCCAGCGCGTCGAGTTCCGGCAGCACGTCGAGAAACAACAGGGCGTCTACGGGTTCGACTTCGACAGCGGCGCGCGGGCCGCGTTCCGCCCCACGCTGTTCGATGCCGGCGTGGTGGTGTGGGCCGCGGTGGTGTTCGCCGTGGCCGTGCGGCTGGGGCGGAACGCGCGGCGCGTGTCGATCCGGCGCGCGCAGCGGGCGCTCGCCGCCGCAGTACTGGTCGGGTTACTCGGCGCGACCGGGTGCGCGCCCGGCCCGAACCAGAACGCAGGCCCGTGGGCGGCGCGCGAAGAGGCCAAGCTGACCGCGGAGGTGAAGGACGCCACCGAGAAGGCCGACGCCGCCGACGCCGCCGCGAACAAGAAGTGGGCCGCGTCGCTGGATGCGTGGGCCGCGCTCGTCTCCGCGACCGGGGCCGGGGGCGACACCGTCGAGACGATCCTGCGCGACGGCGAGACCGACCTGCGCGCGCACCTGCGGGCGGCTTCGACCGACGCGCGGCTCGCGGAGCGGTTCGCGACCGAGGCCGAGGCCGAGCGCGCCGCACTCGCCGCCGACAAAGCCAAGCTCGATGACCTCGTGGCCGGGTCGAAGTGGCGCGCGGTCGGGTTCGCCGCGGCCCGGTGCGCCGCGGTCGTCGTGCTGTTCGGACTGGCGATTGCCCCGTACCGGCGCGCGCGGCGGAAAGAAGCGGCCCTCGTGAAGGCCGACGCCAAGAAGTGCCCGCGGTGCTTCAGCGAGAAGCTCGTGATCGAGCAAGACGGCGTCGTTCCCGACGCGCCGGCCGAAGCCGAGGAAGAAGAAGAGGACGCGCCGTCGCTGTACCGTTCGCGCGGCAAGGCGAAAGCGAAGGCCAAGCCCAAGGCGAAGTCGAGAACGCCGGTCGCGAGCGGGCCGAAGGAGACGGGCTACGTCGAGTGCAAGGCGTGCTCGTTCCGGTTCCTGCGCAGCTACCAGAAGGTGCGCCGGCTGTGCTTCCCCGTGGTCGGGGTGCGCTCCAGCGGCAAGACGCACATGCTCGCCACCGGGTACAACCTCGTGCGGATGCACACCGCGCCGACGGTCGCGGTGATCCAGCCCGCGCCGTCGCTCGGCGACGCCCGGTTCGAGCAGTACATCGACCTGATCTTGCGGATGCGGCGCGAGGCCGGCGGCACCGTTCACGACGTGCTGAACCCGCCGGACCCGGTGATGATGCACGTGCGCGACGCCGACCCCGCCGGGGCCAACACCGCCCTCGTGAACCTGTTCGACTACTCCGGCGAACTGGTGAACCAAGCCATCGACAAGGACCGGCTGAAGAAGCAGGCCGTGAAGATGGACGGGTTCATGCTGTTCCTCGACCCGACGCAGCTCTACGGCGACGGCACCAACGTGACCCTCGACCGGCAACTGGCCGCGCTCAACGAGTTCATGGCCGACATGCGTGAGACCCGCGACGTGCCGGTCGGCCGCCCGATCCCGGTCCCGGTCGCGGTGTGCATCCCGAAGTTCGACCTACTCCTGACCGAGAACCCGATTCAGGGCCAGTCGGTGCCGTACATCCGCCAGATTCTGGCCGACCTGAACCCGACCCCGCCGCGCCGCACGTCGCTGAAGACGATCCGCGGGCGGAGCGAGATCGTGGAGGAAATGCTGGAGCTGATGTTCCGCGGGGTGGACGTGCGGGCGCTGGTGGAGAGCTACTTCGGACCGCAGGTGATGTTCTTCCCGGTGTCGTCGGTCAGCCTGCTCGAAAACGAACTGGGCATCCGCGACCTGTCGATGCGCACGCTCGCCCCGTTCGGCGTGGCCGAACCGTTCCTGTGGCTGCTCCACATGCACGGGTACGAGGTGTTTTCGACCGAGAGGGACCAGCGCCGACCGACCCGCCGAGCGACGGAAGTGACCGAGTACGTTGAGGAGGAATGACACCGAATCGGGTTAAAGAGTCGCCGTGTGGCGTGTTCCTCACCTCCCCCCTTGAGGGGGAGGTCGCCGCCCGGCTTTGCGGGCGGCGGGTGGGGGGTGGGCTGCCGAGACTCTCGGAAGGCTCTCACCCACGCGGAGCAGAAACGCGCATGAAGGGTGAGGGCACTGAGGAACCGCGAAGGCACTCACCCCCCACCCGCCGGCGAAGCGCCGGCGACCTCCCCCTCAAGGGGGGAGGTGAGGGTCAGCCCACACCCTGAACGCAGTAACTAACGAAACGCAACAAGCCGCGCCCACTAACCTCTGACCCACAACCCATGCCCGCGTGGCCGACGCAATCTGATTACAAGGACTCGCTCCAGAACCCGGACACCGCGTTTCGCGAGCCGGACCTGAAGCTGAGCCAAGCCGAGCGCAGCCCGATGGGGGTGCCGCGCGCGCGGTCCGGCGCGTTCGCCAGCGTCTACAAGATGACCGGGCCGAAGGGCGTCGTCGCCCTCAAGCTGTTCAACTTCCCCAACGACGACCGCGCCCGCCGCTACAAGGCCGTGTCCGACTACCTCGAAAAAGACCTCGGCCCGAAGAAGCCCCCGTGCGTGGTCAAGTTCCAGTACCACGGCGAGGGCATCCGCGTCGGCAAGGGCTGGTACCCCACGCTCACGATGGCGTGGGTGAAGGGCGTGTCGCTGGGCGAGTGGGTGCGCCAGACCGTCGAGCGCAAGGTGCCCGACGTCGCCGCCGTGAAGCGCATGGCCGAGCAGTGGGTGGCACTCGTCCAACAGCTCCAAGAGTTCAAGATCGCGCACGGCGACCTGCAGCACGACAACGTGATGGTCGTGGCCGACGCCCCGGTGCTGGTCGATTACGACGGCATGTGCGTGCCGAGCCTCGACCCCGCGGACCCCAAGAAGAAGCTGGACCAACTGGAGTTCGGCAAGCCCGCGTACCAGCACCCCGGGCGTGCCGTCGAGAAGCTGAGCGCGAACCTCGACCACTTCGCCGCGTGGGTGATCCTGATCGCGCTGCGCGCGATTGCGGCGGACCCGCAGCTTTACAAGAACTACGTCCTCAAGACCGACAACGAGAACCTGCTGTTCACGCAGCAAGACATGCAGGAACCGGCCGGCTCGAAGCTGTGGCCGGACCTGATGAAGTGCAAAGACCCCGAGGTGAGCGAGTGGGCGCGCACGCTGCGCCTGTCGCTCGACCGGCCCTACGCCAAGATCCCGCCGTTCACGCTCGACCCGTTCGACCGCCTGCGGAAGCTGGTGTCGGCGTCGCCGCGCGACTGGCCGGCAATCGAGGGCGAAACCGAGCGGCTGAAGAAGGCCGGCAAGCCGGTGCCCGCGGACCTCGCCGACAAGGTGAACCCGGTCGGCGGGTTGAAGGAACTGTGCGCCGCGCCGCGCAAGGACTGGCCCGCGATCCTGTCGGAAGGGGACCGGCTCGTTTCGACCGGGAAGCCGCTGACGCCGGACGTGGCCCGCGTGGTCGAGGACGCGCGCAAGCGCGTGGCGGCGCGCGACGGGGTGAAGAAGGCGAGCGGCGACCCGCGCGCGCTGGTGGCCGCGTACAAGCCCGAACTGATCGACGACTGGGCCGATGCCGCACTCGTGAGCGGGGCGCGCGCCGCGGCGGCGCAGGTCGCGATTCTGGACAAGCTCAAGCTCGCGGTCGCAACCCCCGGCGACGGCGCGGCGCTGGTGAAGCTGTGGGACGAGGCCGCGCCGAAGCTGAGTAGCGTGAGCGAGGCCGCCAAGTACCAGCAGGCGGCGGAAGGGTGGCGCGCCCGGCTCCGCGCCGCGAACGAGTTCGCGCGCGCGTTCGAGAGGCCGACCGCGACCGAGCGCGAACTGGCCGACGCGTGGAAGGCCGTGGCCGCGGCCGGGCCGCCGCACCCGTCGGTTACGGCGGCGCACCGCGCGCGGGGCGAACAAGCGACGCGCTGGGCACCGCTGATCGACGCGCTAAAGCGCGTGCCCACAACCGCGGGGTACGACGGCGACAAGGCCATCGTGGCCGCGTGGGGCGGCGGGGCCGCGCTCGCCGGGTGCCGCGAGGCCGCGCCGTTCGCCACCCGCGCGGCCGACGCCGCGGCGCGCCTCGAACTCGTGGCCGCGCTGGAGCGCGCCATCAAGCTCGCCGAAACGGGCGGGCCGGAAGACGCCGTCGTGTTGGCCGCGGCCAAGCTGCCCGCCGGGTACGCGCACCCGTTCGCCACCCGCGTCGGCGAAGGCTCCGAGGCCATCAAGCTGATGGGCGACATCCAGAAGGCGCTCGCGCCCGAGTTCCCTTCGGACCGCAAGGTCGCCACCTACTACGACCGACTGAAGGCGAAGAACCCCAAGCTCGCGAAGCGGTTGCAGAAGGTGAACCCCGCGCTGTTCGCGGAGGCCGAGGCGTGTACCGCGCGGCGGGCGCTGCTGGATCAGTTCGTGCGCATCGACCGCAACGAACCGCGCGCCGACAAGCAGGACGAGAAGTGGCTCGCGCTGTGGGCCGAACACGGCGAGGAGCTGTCGAAGCGCCGCGACCGCGAGGAGCTGCGCGCCCGGCTCACACTGGCCCGCGACCGCACGAAGGCGTGGGGCAAACTGTCGGAGGCGCTGGCCGCGCGCGACATGTTCACCCTGCGCAAGCGGCACCGCGAGAGCGCGGAACTGCTGGCCGATTACCCGCCGCTGGTGGAGCGCACCGGCGAGATACAGGGGCTACTGGCGAAGGCCGACCGCGTGGTCGGCGTGCAAGAGCGGTTCGCCCGCGCCGGCAACCTCGACCCGGCCGACCTCGCGTTCCTGCGCGAGAACCACGAGGCCTTTAGCGCGGAGATGAAGCGGGCCATCGAGAAGACGGTGCGGGCGCGGCTCGCGGGCGACGCGCGGCTGGTGGCCGCGTACCCGGCGTACCACATCACCGGCACGCGCGGCGGGCTGGTGAAGGCGTGCTGGGCGTGGGGCGGGCACGGCCTCATCAGCTACTGTGTAGTTGGTGTGGACGCGCGCCGGTTCCTCGCCGACCCGTCCGAGGCCGACCCGTACTCGCGGCTCAAGTGCCTGTCGGAGAACTACCAGCGCGAGGGCGGCGGCATCACGGTCGTGCCGCCCGCGGGCGCTCAACAGGCCTACGTGACGATCTGGCCGGTGGTGGAACTGGGCTGGACGACGGTACTCGGCCCGGCGCTGACGGTCGGCCCGGTGCCTCTCGCGGCCAACGTGAAGCAGTGGTAGATGTGTGGAGTTGTTTAGCACGCGACCTCCGCGCTCCCCTGCGGGTCGCGGCTAAACAAGAGACGAAATAATGCCCCAACCAGCCGCGCGCGCCGAGCAGTCAGCGGGTGACCAGTTCTACGTGACCCACTGCACCACCGCGGACAGCGCGCTGAACAACCCCGGGTACACGGTGCGCGCCGCGTCCGCGCCTAGCCCCGACGCGCTCAACGCCGCGTTCCAGTACCCGCCCTACGAACTGCCCATCGATATGTGGCGCGACCTGCCGCGCGCCGACCAAACCCCGCGCCGGCTCGCCCGCACCGCGCACCCCGGTGGCGGCGTGTGGACCGTTCACTCCGCGTACCTCGAAAAGGATTCCGTCGGGCGCGACCGCTCGTACTTCTCGCACCTGCTGTTGCTCCCGAGCGCGGACCCCGCGGCCGTGCTGCGGTCGTGGGGCGCGGACGGCTGGGCGAAGGGCTACGCGCCCGGCGCGCCGAAGGTGCTGCCCGGCCGCGCGGCGCTCCCGGTGGGAACGCTCGTCTCGGACCCGGCGCTGACCGCGTTCCTCGGCCCCGCCGCCGGCGGGCCGCTCGACCTCGCGCTGACCGTGTGCCCGGTGCGCCTGCGGGCCGCGGCCGACGCGCGGCGCGAGCTGCTCGCGCGCGTCATTCAGGGCGTGCTGCTGGTCGCGACGGAACAGGACGAGCAGCGGAAGCGGCTGTACGTTCACGCCGAACCGGGGCTGCTCGCGCTGCTGCTGTACGGCGCGGTGCGACTGCTCCCGGCGCGCGTCACCGCCGACCTCACGTTCTCCACCTTCGAGCCGTTCCACCGGAACTTACGCGACTACCGATTGGCGAGCGTGGTCGGCACGTACCTCGGCGCGGCCGACAAGGGCCTCGACCCGGACCTCGGCACGGCGCGCGGCTACGCGCTCGACACGTTCGCGCCCGCGCGCTCGTCGGCGGAGCTGCGCGGCCCGCTCGCGGAGGGGCTGCCGCGCGGGGTCAACGAGCTGATCGAACTGGCCGCGCGCAACGAGTGGGCGCTACTGCCCGGTGTGAAACAGGCCGTCGGCGCGGACCCCACGGGGCTGCCGCGCGCCGGCAAGGCGCTGGCCCGCGCGCGCGTCCTCGCGCGGCTCGACGGCGACCGCGCCGACATCGACGAGCTGCTCCCGGTTCAGGCCGACAAGATCGGCGCGGAGGAACTGAAGTCGCGCGGCGCGAAGCTGTGGAAGCCGGTGAAGGCCGCGCTCGGGCGCGCCGACGTGCGGGCCGCGTTCCGCGACTTCATCGCCGAACCGGAGCGCGTGCGCGAGCTGTGGGAGGAGGCCGTCAAAGCGCTTCTGGAAAAGGACACCCGGCGCTGGGACGCGCGCTGGGCCGTGCTGCGCGAGGTGCCCGGCCCGGACGCGGCCCGCGGGCTGCTGAACAAGGTCCTCGGCAGTGAGAAGAACGAGGCGCGGCTCGCGGGTCTGGAGAAGCCGATCCGCAAAACGATGCGGACGGCGTGCGCCGACGTGAACATGCTGCCGCCGCGCCCGCTGCTCGTGCCGGTCGATAAGGACGAAGTGGACGACCTGTTCGGCGGCGCGCCGGACGCCGCCGGGTACACCGCGTTCGTGCTGATGGGCAAGGACGAGCGCGGGTGGCTCGCGCACGTCCCGGCCGCGGACCGGGCCGCGATGCGCAAGCGCGCCCGCGCGTTCCTGTTCGCCGCGCCGCCGCGCGCGCTCGCCGCGTACGTTCACGCCGCGCGCCCGTACCTCGACGAGGACGCCGACTTCCTCGACGTGCTGTTCAAGCCGTTCTCGAAGAGCGCCGCGGCGTTCATGGACAAGCTGCTCGCGGCCGGCACGCTCGAACCCGGCGACTGGGTGAAGCTGTGCTCGTCCGTGGGGCTGCTCGAAAACGAGTGGGGCGACTTCCTGCTCGAAGAGGCCCGGCTCGCGTCGCTGCTGGTGGGGCTGGGCGGGGACGGCGCGGGCAAGGGCGTCTGGGCCGGGTACTTGGGGCTGCTCACCCCGGCGCTCGTGTCGCCGCTGCTGATCGAGGCCGGGCCGGACGCCGAACCGCAGGTGATTCACGACTGGGAGCGCAAGGTGCACGGGCACCTGCGGGCCGCGGCCGAGCGCCTGACCACGGGCGGCGCGCGGCTCGCGCAGGCGCTCCCGGAGGGCGGCGTGAAGAAGCTGTTCGCGGCCAACAACCTGATCCGCTGGACCGACGACCCGGCCCGCGCCGAGGTGGACGGGCACGCCGAACTGGTTCACGCCTGCGAGGAGCTGGGCGTCGAACGGCTCGCGCTGGTGCGCGCCGCGTACCTCAAGGGCGGGTACGCGCAGCTCGACCTGCCGGAGCAGGTGCCGAGCCTCGCGCCCATCGTGGCGCTGTTCCGCACCGCGTTCCCGGTGGACGCGCAGTACAACACGGCCCGCAGCGCCGTCACCGAGTGGATCAAACTGTCGGCATCGTGCCCGCAGCGCACCCGCGGCGCGTTTCAGGCGCACTTCGTCATCGCGTGCGTGCCCGACCTGCACTACATGGCGCTACTGGAAGAGGAGCGGCACACGCCGTTCGAGCCGGCGGCGTATTCGTACATCCGGCAGCGGATCGCGGCGGGCGCGGCGAAGAAGGCCGGGCCGAAGTACGTGGCCCCCGCGCCGGCCGACGCGGAAGCGGCCCCGGTCGTCGACGCGCCGTTCGAGAACGAACCGGAACCGGACGAAGACGACGCGCCCGTGATCGAGAAGAAGAAAGGCCGCGGCGGGAAGAAGACATACAAGAACAAGCAAAAGGCCAAGAAGTCCGGGTGCCTCGGGCTGGTGCTGGTTCTGGCACTCGCCGCGGCGTGCGCGTGTGTTCTTGTGGGACAGGCTTTCAGTCTGTCACGGTTCGGACAGGCTGAAAGCCCGTCCCACAAAGAGGGCCAACCATGAGCGGGGCGAAAGGGGCCGGGCTGCTACTGATCCTCGCCGCGCCGCTGGGCGCGTTCGTGGTGTGGCAGGCGACCGTCGCGGTGGGCGCGGACCGGGCCGTTGCGGAGCCGCCGGCCGAGCGCGGCGCGCCGAAGGAGCAACTGAGCGCGGGGCGCGAGAAGGCCGCGGCGCACAGCGCCGAGGTGCGCAAGGCCGCGGCCCTCGCGGTCCAGTACCGCGCGCCGACCGCGGACGACGCCACCCGCGACCCGGACGCGAAGGGCACCATCGACGCCGCCGCCGCCCGCGCCGCCGACCTCACCGACCTCGACCTGTTCCTCTCGGACCTCGCCAACCCGGTGTTCGCCGGCAAGGTGAAGGACCGCTACAAGGCGTGGACCGCGGAGAAGGCCGCGCGCGACGCCGACGAGAAGGCCGTGTCCGCGTGGTTCCTCAAGGTGCTGGCGGTCGCGTCCGCGGGCGACGCTACGAAGGAACTGGACGCGGCGCTCGCGCTCGTCGACCAGTACGCCGGGCGGTCGAAGTTCTCGGACAAGGCGAAGGCCGCGACGTGGCGCGTGCGGGCGCGGCTCCGCGCGGCCGACGCGCTCGCGACGGTCGCCAACGACCAGTACCGCGCGGCCATCAAGGTGAAGTTGCCGCTCGAACCGGGCACGAACGCGGTCAAGACCGCGGGCGACACGCACCGCACCCTCTCGGACCAGATCGACGCGCTGCGCGAGAGCGCCCGCCAAGCCGCCGACGACAAGGTCGCGCTCGACGCGACCGTGCGCGCCGCGGTGGAGGCGAAGGGGGCCGTGGCCGACGAGTGCGCGGCGCGGGCCGCGCTGCTGAAGCTGTTCGCGAAGGACGACCTGTTCACCAACGCCGCGGGCGCGGGGCCGTGGCTCAAGGACGTGGCCGCCCACTACGACCGCACCAAGAACGACGAGGTGCGGGCGCTGATCCGCAAGAAGGTGCAAGAGTTCTGCGAGGCGTTCATCCCGGTCGCGGCGCGCCTCGACGACACCGTGGTGCTCAAGGGCAAGCCGGTGCCGCGCAAGGACGTCGTCATCAAGTACGAGCCGACCGCCGGGGCGAAAGTGGAGCGCAAGCCCCTGTCGGGCGACCCGGACGGTCTGACCGAGTTCAACGTGGAAGCGAAGCACCCCGGCCCCGCGACCTTCGTTTACCACAACGGGTCCGACGAGTACCCGCGCGACCTGAAGCCGACGGACGTGAGCCGGGCGGCGCTGGTGTTCAACGCGGCCCGGAAGGCCGTGCCGGACATTCCCGGCGCGCCGCGGTGGACCGCAAAAACGGTGGGCGACCTAAAAAAGAAGTGCGAGCCGCAAAAGGAACTGGTAGACCAGTTGCAAACCCCCGGCGGCACGGCGGCCCCGAACATCTGGACCCGGCTGAGCGGTCTCGCCGCCGGCATGGACGGCAAAGGCGACCTCTTCGAGCCGGTGCCGTGAGCGCCCCCGCGTCGGCAACTGTCGCGCGCAAGGCGACCCACACCTCTCCCCCATGCTTTGATGGGGAGAGGTCGGCGAGGCTTCGAGCCGGGCGAGGGGGAACTGAGCGATGGAAGCGAGCTACGCGAAGCGGAATGGAATCGTGTAGCTCCCCTCGCCCGCCGGTCGCAAAGCCGACCGGCGACCTCTCCCCATCAAAGCATGGGGGAGAGGTGTGGGTGCCCGGTGCAGCGTGTGCGTGAGGGGCGCGCGAAGGACGGTTCCGCCTCATGTCGTGAGTCGGGTTATCGCTAAGGGCCGCTATGAATCTGCTCGTGGCGTGGAAGAAGGTGCTGATGTTCGGCGCGTTCGGGGCGCTCGGCTGCGTGGCCGGGGCGCTCGCGGGCGAGCTGCACCTGCTCGTCGTGAGGGCCGCGATCCCCGAAGGGGCCGGCCGCGCCCCGTCGCTCATCTCCAAGCCCGTCGCGCCCTCGTCCGAACCGCCCCCGCTGCCGCGCGAGTTCCAAGACCGCCTCAGCGCCGCCGGCGCGAAGACCGGCGACATCCAGATCTCCCTCATCTGGTTCGACGAGAACGACCTCGACCTGCACTGCATCGACCCCACCGGGTTCGAGATCTGCTGGAAGCCGAGCCAGCGGTACTCGGCGCGCACCAAGGGCGAACTGGACGTGGACCGCAACGCCGGGTGCCGCGCGCCGTCCCCCGAACCCGTCGAGAACATCTACTGGGCCACCGGCACCGCGCCGCAGGGCAAGTACAGCGTGTACCTCGACTTCTACCAGCAGTGCGGGCGCGGCCCGGACGAGAGCCGCTACAAGATCAACGTGCTGCACGGCGGCGAGCGCAAAGAGTTCACCGGCACGATCCGCCGCGACCGGCCCGGCGAGGGCGGGCCGATGAAACTCATCTACGAGTTCCAGTTGCGCCCGCAGATCGAGGTGTACGCGCCGGCCGAGTTCGAGATCGCCCGCGGCTCCGCGGTTCCGCTGAAGGTGCCGGTCGCGATCCGCCGCGAGTTCTATCAGGGCAAGGTGGAAGTGAAGGCCGAAGGGCTGCCCGCCGGCGTGACCGCCGAAGTACTAACGCTCAACGGGAGCAAGAGCGAGGGCGATCTGCTCCTGAAGGCGACAGACACCGCGGACCTCGGCAAGTTTAAGGTCAAATTCGTTGCGACCGGCGAGAACGTGAACCACTCGAAGGACGTGGACCTCGCGGTCGCGGCGACCGCCGGCTTTTCTCTGTGGGTCGTCATCGCCATCGGCATTTGGACGGCGCTCATCACCATCGGCCTCGCTGTGGCGCTGGTCGCGGGGCAGAACAAGTACCTCGGTAAGCCGCTGTTCGCGTCGGGGCGCGTGCCGCTCGCGCTGGTGATCGTGGGGGCCGCCGTCGCGGGGTTCGTGTCCGGCACCGTGGGGCAGGCGCTGTTCTTCGTGTTCGTGTCGGTCGGCGTCGCGAAACTCGGCACGCTCCTCGGCTGGATGCTGCTCGGCGCGCTCGTCGGGGCCGGCGTCAGCTTCTTCGTGCCGAACCTCGACGCGAAGAAGGCCGCGCTCGCGGGACTGGCCGGCGGGCTGCTCGGCGCGGTCGCGTTCCTCATCCTCTCGTACGCTGCGGACCTGCTCGGGCGCTTCGGCGGCGCGGCGCTGCTCGGCTTCTGCATCGGCCTCATGGTCGCCATCGTGGAGACCGCGTTCCGGCGGGCGTGGCTCGAAGTGCGGTTCAGCGAGCGCGAGGTGATTACCGTGAACCTCGGCCCGGAGCCGGTGAAGGTCGGCGGCGACGCGCGGCTCTGTACCGTGTGGGCGCGCGGCGCGGCCGACGTCGCGCTCCGCTATTGGGTGCGCGACGGCAAGGTTCACTGCGAGGACGTGCCGACCAAGCGCGAGGCGACCGTGGGCAACGGCGACAGCCGCGCCGCGAAGAACGTCACCGTCGTGGTGCGCACCGGGGCCAGCGCCGCGCCGCCTTCTGCGGCGAAGCCGGCGCTGCCCGCGCCGCCCCCGGTGGCGAAGCCCCCGGTGAAGCCCCTGAGCCTCGACGACGGTCTGCCCGCGCCTGCGGCGAAGGCTGCGCTTCCGGCGCCCCCTGCGCCGCCAGTTGCGAAGCCGCAAGCGGCACCAGATTACGACGATGGGCTGCCGATGCCGATCGGCCCGCCGCCGCCGGCGCGCCCCGTGGCGAAGTCGATTCTGGACGACGACGGCTTCGCGCCTGTGGCGAAAGCCGTGCCGCCGGTTGCGAAGCCGCCCGCGCCACCCGTTGTGAAGCCGCAAGCGGCCGCGCCCCCGGTGCCGAAGCCCGCCGCGCCTGCGCCACCCAAGCCAGTCGTGGCCGCGCCGCCCGCGCCGAAGCCCCCCGCGCCGC
>VGZJ01000126.1 GCA_016872595.1 Planctomycetota bacterium | reverse complement strand
CGCCGTTTACGGTACTCTCGAACGGCGCGCCGAAGATCACGCACGCGGTCGGGTGCAGCGCTTCGAGCGTCGGCCCGGCGAACGCCGCTTCGAGCGCGACCGCGTCCGGCGCGTTGCCGACGAGCGCGTTCCCGAGCGCGAGCGCCGCGCGGTCGGCCGCGCCGCCGACCGGCACGCCCAGCGCGCGGCTCCGCTCGCGGCCGAGATCGACCAACAGAGATTGGAGGCCGGGTTCGCGCACGCGCAGGCTCATGCGAACGCCTTGAGCGTGAAGCCGCGGGCCAGCAGCGCGGCGCGCACGGCCGTCGTGAACGCGACCGCGTCCGGGTTGTCGCCGTGAACGCAGATCGTCCGCACCCCGCGCTCGCGGATCAGCCACTCGACCTGTTTCACGGCTTCGTCGGGATCGTGGACGAACGCATCCGGTTCGGAGCGCGGCACGAGCGAGCCGTCGGGCCGGTAGCGCCGGTCGGCGTAGCCTTCGGGCACGAACGGCAACCGCTCCGCGCACGCCGCGGCGAGTTGCGAGTCCGGCAACCCGACGAGCGGCAACTCGAACTGCGCGAGGCCGACGACGAGCAGGTCGGCGACGGAGCGGTCGCGGCACGCTTGGTTGTACAGCGCGCCGTGCGGCTTGACGTAGCGCACCGTGAGGCCCATCACCGCGGCCATCGCGGTCAGCGCGCCGAGTTGGTACACGCACAGGCCGACGAGTTCCTGATTGGTGAGCGCGAGTTCGCGCCGGCCGAAGTGTTCGCGGTCGTGGTAGCCGGGGTGCGCGCCCACCGCGACGCCGTGCTTCTGCGCCAGCACGAGCGTGCGGGCGATGTCGCTCGGCCCGCCGGCGTGCAGGCCGCAGCACACGTTGGCGCTGGTGACGAGCGCCATCAGTTCGGCGTCGAACCCCGCGCCTTCGCCGAGGTCCGCGTTCAGGTCGATGAGCATGATGTTGCGAAGCCGCGAGCGGCTTCACTCCGGTAGCCCGCATTCCAGTAGCGTCACCTCCTCGCGCGGCAGCGCGAGGCACGCGCCCACTTCCGCCGGGAGCAGGAACACGTCCCCGGTGCGGAAGGCGAACCGCGCGCCGCGCGATTCGAGTTCGCCGCTGCCCTTCACGCACACGACGGCGCGGCACTGGTTCGCCGCGCCGACGCGGAACGGCACCGCGCTCGTGAGCCGTTCGAGCGTGAAGTAGTTGCACGCGACCAGCCCTTCGCGGCGCACGCCGGCGCGCACCTCGACGCACGGGCCGACCGGCGCGCACGGCCCGCGGCGGAAGTCGGCGCACTCCAACCCCTTGTCGATGTGCAGCTCGCGCGGCCGCTTCGTCTTCGCGTCGACGCGGTCCCAGTCGTACAGGCGGTACGTGATGTCGCTCGTTTGCTGCACTTCGAACAGCAGCAGGTTCTGGCCGATGGCGTGAACGGTGCCGGCTTCGAGGAACACGCAGTCGCCGACGTTGGGGGTGAAGCTGTGCAGGGTGCCCGGCGTGGTCTTGGCGTCGAGCGCGGCGCGGAAGTCGGGCGCGGTGACGCCCGGCGCGAAGCCGGAATAGAGGCGGCTGGTCGCCGGGTCGCGGTCGAGGACGACCCACGCTTCCGTTTTGCCGAACTTGCCCGGCCCGAGTTTCGCCGCCTGCTCGTCGTTGGGGTGAACTTGAACGGACAGTTCTTGGCGCGCGTCGAGGAACTTGAGCAGCAGCGGGAACCGGCCCTGCGCGGGCTTCGCGCCGCCGATCACGCGCGCGGGTTCGCCCATCAGGTCGCGCAGGGTCGCGCCGGCGAGCGGGCCGTCGGCCACGCAACTGAGGCTGCCGTCCACATCACTCAGCACCCACGCCTCGCCCACGGGGTCGGCGTGCGCGACGGTACGGTTGAGGAACGCGGGGAGCCGGCGACCGCCCCACAGGTTCGTGGTGAAGATCGGTTCGAACCGCAGCGGGTACAGCGGCGCGCGGGCCATTCGGGGCCTCAGATCGGTCGCGGGGAGCGGCGTTCGGGTGAGCGCGTCGCCACGGGACTGATCCCGAACGTCGGCCGCCAATTCCCCAGTTGTGCCAGTCGGCATCGCATTTTCCCCAACATACGCGGTCGAAGACCGGGCCACAAGAAAACCGTAGGGCGCAAGTCGGCAGGTCGAGCGCGTTACTTGAGCGCAACCGGCGGGCGAATAGAACCGCCGGGCACCCTCAAGGGTCTCGCCACAAGCAGGGCGGGAGTTTCCGATGTTTCGCAAGATGATTCTGGGCGCGGCGGCGGCGGTGGCGATCGGGTTCGGCGGGTCGGCGGCGCGCGCGCACGACCCCGGCCGCGGGCCGCTGGGTCCGGGCGGCGGCGGCGGGTACTTCCCCCCGTCCGGCCCCGTCGTGCGGCACGATCACGACTACGTGGTCTACGTGCGGCACGGCAACCACTGGGACCGCGTGGGCCGGTTCGAGACGCGCCGCGAGGCCGAGCGCGTGGCCTGCCGCCTCGAGGACCGGGGCTACCGCGTCCGGGTCGAGGTGATCGAGGACCGCGGCTGCCGGCGCTGGTAAGCGGGCGGCGCGAGGATTCCGAAATAAATCGGCGCACACCGCGAACCAAGTGGTGTGCGCCGCGTCTATGTGTGTGACCACCTAACTTCGAGCCGAGAAGAACACGCCATGACCGCCTTCATCAAACGACCCGCGAACCCCCAACGCCAGCCGCGCCAACCGCGCGGGCAAGCGTTCGGGTTCCGGCCGTTTATCAATCCGATTCGCGATCGCATCCGAACCGGATGACGCTTCAACCGAGCAGGGTTCAGCACCCGTCGGCCGGGCGTCTCCTCGTGAGGTGCCCGGCCGACGGTCTTTTCACGCGCTCCGGTTCGCACAGCGGTGTGGTCCGAATGGTAAGGCGGCGCTCTGTTAATGCGCATGTTGTAGGTTCGATTCCTACCACCGCTGCTGGTACTTCTTGCCGGGGATTCAGTGCTGGTACTGATGCCACCCTCTGAAGGTGGAAGGCGCTGGTTCGATTCCAGCCCCGGCAACTGGTTGGGTTCGGTCGCTCCGGGGGATTCCGTGCTGGTACGGATGGCACCCTTTGAAGGTGCAGGGCGCTGGTTCGATTCCAGCCCCCGGAACTTGGGCCTCGCGTGCTCCAACGGTGAAGCCGCCGCCTTTTAAGCGGCAGACGCGGGGTTCGATCCCCCGGCGAGGTACTGGTTCGGTTCGCGCTCGGTGAAGCTAACACGGTTGAAGCGCCGCGCTGAAAACGCGGAGGAGCTGGTTCGACTCCAGCCGCCGGGACTGGTTCAGAACGTGGCGAGCGGCGCGGCGTACGCCCGCCGGTGCGGTAACCAACCGGCGGGCGTACGCCGCGCCGCTCGCGCAGACGAGCAAGTATCAGGGTGTGGGCCATTGGCCGGCCGCGAGTCTTGGGCACTCGTTCAAGCAGGTTCGATTCCTGCCACCCTGACTGTGGGCACCGTCCGAGGGTGCGGCGCTGGGTTTCCGAAGCCCGGCAAGCTGGTTCGACTCCAGCACGGTGTACTGATTGGGCTGAAAGCTGATATGGCACAGCAGCGGGCCGTTAACCCGCGTGTAGTGGGTTCGATTCCCACCCGGCCCTCTGTCGGTTGTTGGCGATTTGCCCCGTCCGTCGGTTCCAACGGCGCTGGGTCTACGAAGCCCGGTTGCGAAGGTTCGACTCCTTCACGGGGTACTCAAGCTCCGGTTCTGCACGGAGGGCATCGCGGGTGATACAGTAGAAGTTGGTGCGCACGTCTTCGTCCGGGTTCGCGGGCAGTTGGTGGTAGAGGCACCGATCCGGCTCGACGTACTGCACGGCATCACAGGCCAAGATCGTGAGTACGCCCTCACCCCCCACCCCACCCAATCGCGCGCGGCGCTGGCGCGCGGCGGCGGTCGGCGCACTCGTTGCCGCCGCGTGCGCGGTCGCGTTCTGGCTCGGCTCGCCGCCCCCGCCGGCCCCGGAGCCGGAACCGGAACCCGTTGGCCCGCCGTGGTTCGCCGAAACCGAACTCGACTTCACACACCGCAACGGCGACGAGGCCGAACAGTTCACCATCCTCGAATCGCTCGGCGGCGGGGTCGCGCTCCTCGACTTCGACGGCGACGGCCTCCTCGACGTGTTCCTCACCGGCGGCGGCACCTTCGACGGCCCCGACAAGCTCCAACTCAAGGGCCGGCCGTGCACGCTGTTCAAGAACCTCGGCAACTTCCGGTTCGAGGACGCCACGGCGCGCGCCGGTCTCGACAAGGTCGAGTGGTGGTACACGCACGGCGCGGCCGTGGCCGACTACGACCGCGACGGCTGGCCCGACCTGCTCGTCACCGGCTACGGGCGAATCGCCCTGTTCCACAACGAACCGGACGGGAAGGGGGGCCGCACGTTCGCCGACGCGACCGCGGCACTCGGCCTGAAGGACGACTCGTGGGCGACCAGCGCCGGCTGGGGCGACCTCGACGGCGACGGCTTCCCCGAACTGTACGTGTGCCACTACTGCGACTGGTCGCCCGCCAACAACCCGCACTGCGGGGGCGTGGCCCGGACGGACGTGCGCCGCGACATCTGTCCGCCGGAGAAGTTCAAGCCGCTCGTTCACGCGCTGTTCAAGAACGACGCGGGCAAGGCGTTCCGCAACGTCTCGGCGGCGCACGGCTTCACCGCGAAGGGCAACGGCCTCGGCGTGCTGCTCATCGACATCAACGACGACGCCAAGCCCGACGTGTACGTCGCCAACGACGCCACCAACAACTTCCTGTTCGTGAACCGAAACGGGCGGCTCGAAGAGAAGGGCCTGAGCGCGGGCGTCGCGGTGGACGACAACGGCCGGCCGAACGGCAGCATGGGCGTGGACGGGGCCGACTTCGACCGCTCCGGGCGGCCGGCGCTGTGGGTCACGAACTTCCAGACCGAGTTGCACGCGCTGTACCGCAACGACGGCAACGAGCGGTTCGGGTTCGCCTCCAAAGACGCCGGCCTCGGCAACCTGAGCCGCGCGCTGGTCGGGTTCGGCACCGCGTTCCTCGACGCGGACAACGACGGCTGGGAAGACCTCGTCGCCGCGCACGGCCACGTGTTGCAGTTCCCGCCGCACGACGCCCCGGTGCGCCAGCGCCTTTTATTCCTGCGGAACCAGTCGGACAACGGCCGTCGCGTCTTCCGCGACCTCGGCCGCGCCGCGGGTCCGTACTTCCAGAAGCC
The DNA here is from genome assembly GCA_016872595.1 of Planctomycetota bacterium. Taxonomy (GTDB): domain Bacteria; phylum Planctomycetota; class Planctomycetia; order Gemmatales; family Gemmataceae; genus Gemmata. The sequence continues at coordinate 11,660 of VGZJ01000126.1, read as the reverse complement.
GGCTCTGGGCCGCGGCCTCGCCGTCGGCGACCTCGACAACGACGGCTGGCCCGACCTCGTGGTGAGCCACACGAACACGCCGGCAGTTGTGCTGCGGAACGCGGTGAAGAGCCACGCCCCGGCGCAGTGGCTCGGCGTGCGGCTGATCGGCCGTGCCAACCGCGACGCGGTCGGCAGCACGCTGACGCTGGAAACGAGCGCCGGCCGCCTGACGCGGTTCGCGAAGGGCGGCGGCAGCTACCTGAGTGCGAACGACCCCCGCATCCTCTTCGGCCTCGGCACCGCGGGCACACCGACGCGCCTGACGGTCAAATGGTCATGGGGCGGAACGCAGAGTTGGGACAACCTCGAACCCGGCGCGTACTACGAACTGCGCGAGGGCGAAGAGAAGGCGCGAAGAGTGAGTGCATCGCGCTGACCGCCGGTACGAGTAAGCTCAAAGGAGCGCCCGAGGGGGTGACGAGGTTGGCTCAGAGTAGTCACGCCATTCTTGAACGCAGGCGGTTGCCTCAAGGAAGTACCTGTTCAGGGACGATATAGAATGGTTTACGAGAATGACACAGGACAATACTTCCGGTGCCACATGCCTCCCGTAGCCAGTCCGGTAATGCCGGAACCCTTCGATCTCGCCTCTCTCATCCCGGCGACGGCCCGTAAACTCGTCGATCCCCAAAAGGACATTCCTAGGCTGGCGAAGGATCGGGCGTTCACCGACGAGATTGAGCGCGCGCTGGGTCAAGTACCAACGACGCATCGCTTGTATCTGCGCGACTCGCGAGAATTGACCCTCGCACCCGAAAGTGTTCATCTCGTGGTTACATCACCACCATATTGGACTCTGAAAGAGTACAACCGGACGGAGGGGCAACTTGGCTATGTCGAGGATTACGAGCAGTTCCTCGACGAGCTGGACAGAGTTTGGCGCGGCTGTTTCGCCGCCCTCGTTCCGGGCGGGCGACTCGTCTGTATTGTCGGCGACGTGTGCTTGTCGCGGCGGCAGAACAAGGGCCGCCACACGGTCGTTCCGTTGCACGCCTCGATTCAAGAGCGGTGCAGAGCTCTTGGCTTCGACAATTTGGCCCCCATCATCTGGCACAAGATCGCCAACGCCGCGACCGAAGCCGAGGGTAACGGCTCTCCGTTTCTGGGGAAACCGTATGAACCGAACGCCGTCCTCAAAAACGACATCGAGTTCGTCTTGATGCAGAGGAAACCGGGCGGATACCGCGCCCCCGACCTGCCCACCCGTATCTTGAGTGTCATCCCAGAACTGCATTACCAAACGTGGTTTGGAGTTCCCCACGAAAAGTGGACAGTGTTTAGCGGTGGGTTTGGTTATGCGCCCGCTCGTACTCGTCTGGGGCGACGTACCCCAGAGCCGAGTGCCGTCGGACCCGGTTGTAGAACGCCTCGATGTATTCGAAGATGCTCGCCCTCGCCTCGTCGCGGGTGGCGTAATCTTCGTCGTGAACCAACTCCTTCTTCAGGCTCGCGAAGAAGCTCTCCATCGCGGCGTTATCCCAGCAGTTCCCACGACGGCTCATGCTGCATTCGATCCGCTCCTCCGCGAGCCGCCGCTGGTAGTGCTCGCTCGCGTACTGGCTCCCACGATCCGAGTGCGCCACCAATCCTGAAGACGAAGACCCCTTGAGACGACCGACCAGAGCCATCTCCAACGCGTCCACCACCAACCGACTGGTCATCGTCTGATCCATCGACCAGCCCACGATTCGGCGGCTGAACAGGTCCTCGACGGCGGCCAGGTACAGCCACCCCTCGCGGGTCGGGACGTACGTGATGTCCGCACACCAGCGCGTGTTCGGCTCGTCCGGGTCGAACTCCCGATCCAGCACGTTCTCGGCCACCGGCATCGAATGGTTCGAGTCCGTCGTCTGACGGAACTTGCGCGTCGTTTTCGCGGCGATCCCGGCCTCCTGCATCACTTGAGCCACGAAGTTCACGCTGCACGCGTGACCCTTCGCCACCAGTTCGGCGTGGATGCGCGGGCTCCCGTACCGGGCCTTCACCTGGGCGTGAACCGCCTTCACCTCCTCGGTCAGTTCCTCGCGTCGGACCTCGGCAGCACTGGGTTCCCGCGACCGCCACGCGTAGAACCCCGACCGCGACACGCCCAGAACCCGGCACATCAGCACGATGGGCCACTCGGTCTTGCGTTCCTCGATCCAGGCGAAGATCAGTTCGTCTGGGCGGCGAAGAACGCCGTGGCTTTTTTTAGGATGTCACGCTCCATCTCCAGTCGCTTGACGTCGGCCCGGAGCTTGCGGATCTCCTCCTCCTGGGGCGTGAGGTGGCCGGAGCCGGGGAAGGCATCGGCCCCCTTGGTGGCGAGGGCCTTCTTCCACTCGTGGAGGCGGTTCTCGGTGACGCCCAACCGCCGCGCGACCTCGGCCACGGACAGCTTCTGGTCGGTGATCATCTTCACCGCCGCCAGCTTGAACTCGGGCGTGTAAACCTTGCGCTTGCCAGCCATCGGTGTGTCTCCTCGTGATCAGAGTTTACACCGCTTTCCCACTGTCCACCATTCGTGGGGAGCTTCAGTTCCAGCAAATCTGGATGGGCGTTCCGGGGGCTTCGACGCGGCACCACCCCGCGCCGTACCCGTTGGAGGTTGCGACGCGCCTGATCCGCATGTTCTCGTTCGTGGGCGACACGATCCTCGATCCGTTCGCCGGCACCGGGACGACCGCGCTCGCTGCCGCTCAGACCGGGCGGAATAGCGTCGGGTTCGAGATCGACCCCGCCTATTTCGAGTTCGCCCGCAAACGACTCACTGCAAAAACGAGTGATTTGTTTTCGAACACGACTCTCGATTTCCGCACCGAGACCCCACAATGAGTGACCTCCCGAAGGACCTGCAGAAACGCTTGAAGAAGGCCATCGCGCGCTTCTGGGTCTGTCGCGGGAGCCAAGCAGAAGCACAAGGTGGGGAGGAGGGTGACAAGGACCGGGGCACCCGCGCCGCCGTCACCGGCGGCAAGCACCTCGACGGATTCATCGAGTTGATTGTCGCTCTGTTGGAGAAGGCCGGGCTTCAACGGTCCCACATCTACTGGCAAGAGAAGACCGAGTTGCCGGGGTGGTTTCGGGCCGAGAAGAAATGGGATCTGCTCGTGGTGGCCGATCAGAAACTGGTCGCCGCTATCGAATTCAAGTCGCAGGTCGGTTCGTTCGGCAACAACTTCAACAACCGTGCAGAGGAGACCATCGGCATCGCAACCGACCTTTGGGAAACGTACGAGAACGGGGCGTTCCGACCGTCGGGGCGACCCTGGCTCGGGTTCTTCATGTTGCTCGAAGACGTCACAGCGGTCAAGCAACCCGTGAAGGTCCGAGAGCCACACTTCAAGGTCTTACCGGAGTTCAAGGCGGCTTCGTATCAGGAGCGATACCGCCAGTTGTTCATTCGCTTGGTCCGGAAACGGCTGTATGACGCTTGCTGTCTACTCTTGTCTCCCAGGGCAGCGACAGAGGCGACTACGTCGAACCGGATTCCGAATTGGGATTCACCTCTTTCGTGGCGTCTCTCTTTGCCAAAGCAGTCGCGGTGGCTCAACTGCAACCGCCCGGCCCGCCAGCCCCACCGAAGATCGAAACCGGGTCGCCCCCAAAAGTTTGAGCGGCCCGACTCATTCTGTGTACCGCCATGTGACGGACATTGAGGGGCCGCTACACTGACGGCACCCCCACCACGCGGAGCACCTCGCATGTTCGACCCCGATGAAGCCCCGGCCCCGACCCTTGATGCCGCGGGGTACGAGCGCCTGAAGGGCGCGCTCGCCGCGCGCGGGCCGGCGGCGGCGATTGATGAGTTGATCGCGGAGCTGCGCGCGGCCGAAGACTTCCAGAACCTGTTCTACGCGCTGCTCATGAAGAAGCGCGTCGAACTCGGCGTGTCGCCGTTCCCCACCGGGCCGGCCAGCGAACTGCCGGCGCACACGCACGAACCCTACGAGGACGCCATCCGCGCCGCCGGGCGCGAGGTCGGCGGCACCTTGCTCGCGCGCAAGGAGTACGCGAAGGCGTGGGCCTTCTACCGGATGCTCAACGAGCCGGAACCGGTGCGCGAGGCGCTCGAGGCCTTCACCCCCGGCCCCGACGACGACGTGTACCCGGTCATCGAGATCGCGTGGCAGAACGGGCTGCTGCCGAAGAAGGGCTTCGACCTCGTCCTCGACCGCCACGGCATCTGTTCGGCCATCACAATGGTCAGCGGCTCGGACCTCGCGAGCAACCCGGACCTGCGCGAGTACTGCATCACCAAGCTCGCGCACGCCCTGCACGCGCAGCTCTCCGAGCGCATCCGCACCGACCTCGCGGGGCGCGGCGCGAGCCTGTCGCCGCACGCCACCGTCGCGGAGATGGTCGAACTCGACCCGGCGCTGTTCGCCGACGACGCTTACCACATCGACACGTCGCACCTGTCGAGCGTGGTGCAAATGGCCGTGATGAACCTGCCCGCGGGCGCGGGCGTGAACGCCGCGCGCGAGCTGTGCGCCTACGGGCGCAAGCTCGCCCCGAACCTGCAAGGGTCCAACGACGCCCCGTTCGACGAGAACTACGACGACTACCTCGCGTACCTGAACGTGATCGCCGGGGAGAAGGTCGCGGAGGGGCTGGCGCGGTTCGAGGCGAAGGCCGCGCGCGAGGCCGCCGAGGGCGCGACTTACGCGGCGCAAATCTACATCAACCTGTTGCTCAAGGTGAACCGCCCCGCGGACGCGCTCGCCGCGGCCAAGCGGTTCCTGCTGGCCGAAGACGACCGCAACCTGATCTGCCCCGGGGTGAGCGAGTTGGCGCGCAAGGCCAACGACTTCGCCGCGCTCGCGGACGCGGCACAGGCCCGCCACGACCCGGTGAACTACCTCGCCAGCCTCATCGCGGCGCGGTAGGTGTCCGAAGATTGTGGTCCTCACGCACCGCGTGAGGACCACCGACGTAGGCGGTTCGCAGGTGTGATCGCCCCGCCCGTCGCGCCGACGCCGGCGGTCCTCACGCTCCGCGTGAGGACGACAATCACTTCCCCGTCAGCTCTTTCACCAGCGGCGCGGCCGGGTACAGCTTCCGCAGCGCCTCCAGCACCGACTTCGAGTGAACCGCGATGTGCCGGGCCTGCACGTCGGTGTACACGAAGTTGCGCACCAGCCCGTGCCGGTTGCGGTCGAAATTTACACCGATCAACTCGCCGGCGCGGTTCAGCACGGGCGAGCCGCTGTTGCCGCCGATGGTGTCCGCGGTGCTCACGAAGTTGAACGGCGTCTTCAGGTCGAGTTTGTCCTTGCCGTCCAGCCAGCGCTTCGGCAGGTCGAACGGCTCCTTGCCGCTAAGTTCGGCGTGCTTCTCGAACGCCTCGCCGAACGTGGTGTGGAAGTTCAGGTTCTTGCCGCCGACCTCGTAGCCCTGCGCGGTGCCGAACGCGAGCCGCAGCGTGAACGTCGCGTCCGGGGCGAGCGTGTTGCCGTACACGAGGAACCGCACGCCGGCGAGCTGCGCGTACGCTTGGCGCTCGGGTTCTTCTACTTCGGTCTCGTATCGCGCGCGGAGCCTGCGGGCCTCGGCGTCAATCGTCCGCGCCAGCACGATCATCGGGTCGGTGCTCAGGTCGACGGCGCGCATGCCGACCTGCACCGGCGCGCCCGGATCGGGGATGAACTTCTTGCGCTCGGCCGGGTCGAACAGCTTCGTGCCGGCGATCAGTTCTTCGGCCCGCGCCGCCGGGTTCTTGCCCGCGAGCGCGAGCTTCACCAGTTCGTGCTCGCCGCCGAGTTGCTCCGCGAGGAACGTCAGCGAGACAGTCAGCTTCGCGCGCTCCAGTTCGGGATAAATCGGCGCGGGGCTGAACAGTTGGAACTTGAGCGAATCGAGGGCGCTGTCGCGGTACTCGCGCAGCCGGTCGGCCGAGTTCTTCGGTAGTTCGTCGGCGGCGCGAACGCAGTGCCGGGCGATGCCGAACAGCGGCGAGGCGAAGGCGTGCCCGGTTTCGATGAGCAGGTACGGCTTCTCGAACGCACGGAGCTTGGCTTGAACCGCTTCGACCGCTTCGAGGCCGTTCATGGCGTTGTCGAACGCTTCGGTCCAGCCGGGCGGCGTGGGGCCGGGGATCGTCAGCGCGCGGGCCTTGAGTTGCGCCGCGGCGTCGATCACCGCGCGCTCGCTGGCCTTCTTCTGCGCCATGATCTTCGGGTCGAGTAGCCCCTGATACTGCCCGCTGAACGCCTTGCGCGCGTTGGCGGCGCTGTGCAGGTCGGTCGCGGCCTGCCGGCGCTTCTCGCCGCTCTGCTCGCTGTACTGAATGAGCGCCGCTTCGAGCGTGCGGAGCCGCGCCAGCGTGTACGGCAGCGTGAGGTCGCGGCGGTGCTTCAGTTTGGCGAGCGTTTCGAGCCGGTTGGTGGTGCCGGGGTGCCCGGTGACGAACACCAGATCGCCCGCGGCCGGGCCGGTGTCGCTCCACCGGAAGAAGTTCGGCGTCTTCGCGGGCGCGCCGTTCTCGTACGCGCGGAAGAACGCCACGTCGAGGTTCATCCGCGGGTACTCGAAGTTGTCCACGTCGCCGCCGAAACTGGCGATGGCTTTCTCGGGCGCGAACACGAGCCGCACGTCGGTGTACTTCTTGTACTTGTACAGGTGGTACAGCCCGCCGTTGTAGAGCGTGACCACGTCGGACCGCAGCCCGGTCTTGTCGAGCGAGTCCTTTTCGAGCTTGCCCATGACCGCGCGGCGCGCGGCGAACGCCTCCGCGGGCTTCATCTCCGGCTTCACCGCGGCGTTCACCTCTTTGGTCACGTCCACGATCTCTTGCAGCACGTTGATCTCGAGGTCCGGGCACTTCAGTTCCGCGTCGCGCTTCTCGGCGTAGAAGCCGTCGCGGAGCAGGTCTTGGCCCTCTTTGCTGAGCTTCTGGAGCGCGTCGGCGGCGACGTGGTGATTCGTGACGAGCAGACCCTCTGCGGAGACGAACCCGCCGCTGCCGCCGCTGTTGAGCCGCACCGAACCGAGCATGGCGTTCTTGAGCCACGGGTCGGTCAGCTCGAACTTGTACTTGTCCTTGAGGTGCTGTTTGGGGGCGTCGTTGAGGAGCCACATGCCTTCGTCGGAAACCGCGGTCATGGAGCCGACTCCGAGGAGCACGAGGGCGAGGGCCGCGTGAGTGTATCGCATGGGAGGGAACCCCTGTGGTCGCTGCGAGCGGGGGGCGTCGGCCCCCTGTTCGAATTGTTCTTGCAGTTGTAGTCGCCCGCCGGCGCGGTCGCCACGCGCCGTTACGAGCCGGGGCGCTGGCCGCGCAGGTGCGCGAGCAACAGCATGACGTGAAACGCGCCCATGATCGCGTGCCCGACGAGGTACTGCGGTTTGAGGCCGACTCCGACCGCCATGCGGGCAGAGGCGGCCAACCCCGCGATGAGCACCACGCACCACACCGAGCCGATCACGCGGTTGCGCACGACGAGGCCGACGACCGAGAGCGACGCGGCACGCAGGCCCGGCGGCGCGGGCAACGTGTGCATTCGCTCGTTGGCGTCGGCTTCCGTCGCCTCCACCTCGGACAGCGGCGCAAGCGTTGCCATCAGCCCCTGATTCGCACAGAACGCCGCGACGCGGTGCGACAGGTCTTGTGCGAAGGCCCGCAGCGCCGGCCCCGGGAACGCCCCGAACACGCCGTGCGTTTGCTCGTCGTCGCCGATCACGAAGCTCATGTGCGCCTCGCGCGCGTCGCCCGACGGGTACACGAACAGCCGCACGCCGCGGAGCCGTTCGAGCGGGCACACGCACATCGGGCCGTGCCACAGGTGCGTGCGGGTGAACCGCAGCGTGGTGACGTTCGACCGGAACCACATGCGGAGCAAGAGCGCGAGCTGCACCGCCCCCGCGACCAGCCACAGCAGCAGTTGCAGCACGAGCACGACGGAGAGCGCGAGTTCCCAGTCGGGCCGGTTCGCCGCGCGGTTCAGCGCGACGACCGCGCTCATCAACACGAGCAGCGGCAGGAACACGAGTACGAGCGCGAAGCTGAACGGAACCGTCGGCCGCGCGACGCGCGTGAGCGGGCGGAAGGTGTACGCGAGCGCGTCGGCCGATTCTTCGACCGTCGCGCTCATGCCTTAAAGGGTGAACGTCTCTCGCGCGCTCATGGCGACGCCATCAAGGATTACAGATCGGGGCGGACCAAGCGCGCGGGCGCGCCGGCGCGGGCGAGGAGCGCCTCGGCCGCGAGGTACCCGCTGCGGACGGCCCCTTCCATCGTCGCGGGCCAGCCGGTCGCCGTCCAGTCGCCGGCCAGCGCGAGGTTCGCCACCGGCGACCCCTGCGGCACGCGCCAGCGGTCCACACCGGGCACGGCGCTGAAGGTCGCGCTGTGCTCCGTGACGACCTTCGCGCGCAGCAACTTCGCGCGCGCGACCGGCGGAAAGAGCCGGCCCAGTTCGTCCACGATGCGCTGGCGGATCTCGTCGCGCCCGAGGCCGCGCAGGTCGCGCGCGGCGCTCACCACCACTTGCAGGTAGAACTCGCCCGGCGCGACCTCGCCGCGGTCGAACACCCACTGCCCCAAGCAATCGACCAGCACCGCGTGCGGGAGCGCCATCGTGGGTCGGTCGAACCACAGGTGAACGCTGGTGATGGGCGACGGCGCGAGGTTCCCCGCGGCGGCGAAGTACGGCTCGCGTGCGACCAGTTCCGGCGGCAACAGGTCGGCCACGCGGTCGAACGGTACCGCGAGGACGTACCAGTCGGCCGCGAGGCGCGCGCCGTCGCGCAGTTCGACGCCCTCGGTGTGTCTCCCCTCCGGGGACACCGCTAACCGGCGCGCGCCTGTGTTCTCCCTCACCTCCACGTCGTGCGCCGCCAGCCACGTGCGCAGTTCGTCGCCGTAGAGCCGGCCCAGCGGCACGCTGGGCACGTGGACGGTGAAGGCGTCGCGGTGGCGCACGAACCCGTCGCGGAACACCTTCCGCGCGTACTTGAGGCCGACGCGGTCCACGGTCTCGTTCAGCGCGCTCGTCAGCACGACGCCCCAGAACCGCTCAATCGTGCGGCGGTTCTGGCGGTGCGCGAGAAGCCACGGGAGCAGCGGCGGGTCGGCATCAGGGCGCGCCCACAGCATCGCGGCCAGCCCGTAGGCGACGCGCAGCTTGTCGAGCGGCGTAAGGTAGTGCGCGCCGAACAGCGCCCGGCCGAGGTGGAACGGCGCGGGCCACGGGTCCGCCTTGAACACGCTCGTGCGGCGGTCGGGCGTCACGAAGTACAGCTTCGGCTGCGGCGCGAGCAGGTGCCCCGCGCCGACCGTGCGCAGGAGGTGCGCGAGGTTCGTGCAGCACCCCATGCTGACGTGCTGGCACGCGTCCACCATCTGCCCGCTGGCCGGGTCGGTGAACGAACCCGCGCGCCCGCCGAGCCGGTTCCGCGACTCCAGCACCGTGACGCGCACGCCGTGCTGCGCCAACCCCACGGCCGCCGCGAGACCGGCGAGACCGCCCCCTACGACGATTGCCGATTGTCGTTTGGTGATTGATGATTGAGGCATTGAGTTGTTCGTTCGGTGTTCTCGTGCGTGTGCGCGTGGAGCTCCCTCTCTTCTGTAGCCGGCCTCAGTGAGGCCGGAGCTACACGCGCCGTACAGCACCGGCCTCACTGAGGCCGGCTACAGGAAGACAATCGTCAATCTGCAATCTGCAATTACAGAACCCCCCATTTCAGCAGCCAGCCCGTCGCGACGGCGGCGGCCTTGCGCCACGTGGGAACGCGCACGCGGCGCGCGAACACGTCGTAGTCGCGGGCCTCGATCTCGTCGAGCAGGCGCGCGTACGCCCCGTTCATGACGTGGAAGATGGCGCGCCCGTTCGGGGTGAGCAGCGGGAGCAGGGCCGCGCCGCGGCGGTAGTACGCGCGGGCGCGGGCGACCTGAAACCGCATCAGGTCGCGGAACCGCGCCGCGCGCGCCGGGTCGCGCCACGAGTCCGGCGGGCACCCGAACGCTTCGAGCTCGTCGGCCGGCAGGTACACGCGGTCGCGCGCGAGGTCTTCGCCGAGGTCGCGCAAGATGTTGGTGAGTTGGAAGGCGATCCCGGCCGCTTCTGCAACGGGGTCGGTGTCGTCCGGGGTAACGCCGGGGCGCGTGCCCCACACCCGCACGCACGCCAGCCCCACGGCGGAGGCCACGCGGTAGCAGTACGGGTACAGGTCCGCGAAGGTCGCCATGCGCACCGGGCCGAGGTCGGTTTCCATGCCGTCGATGGCGTCGAACAGGAACCGCGGCGGCACGCCGTAGCGACGCACGGTCGCTACGAGCGCGGGGTGAATGGGGTGCGCGAACTGCCCCGCGAGCGCGGCCACGAGGCCGGCGCGCCACGCGCTCAGTTTGGCGCGAATCACGGCCGGCGCGCCGGGTTCGTCCGCGAGGTCGTCGGTCACGCGCATGTAGGCGTAGAGGGCGTCCATCGCGCGCCGCTGCGCCGCCGCGAGCAACCGGAACGCCACCGGGAACGAGCTGTTGGCCGCGCGGGTGATGGCGCGGCAGGCCACGATTGAAGATTGCAGATTTGTGATTGACGATTGAGAACAGCAAATCGCGAGCGGGGTTGTACCGTTCACCAGAGTCACCCGGCTCGTGTCGCCTTCAATCATCAATCAAAAATCTGCGAGCAAAAATCCCCGGTCACTGGCCGAGGCTCACGCGGACCCGCTTGCCGACGAACAGCGGGGGCTTGCCCTGCGGGGCGTAGTCGGCCACTTCGATGTCGATGGGGAGGACGCGGGTGTCGCTGCCGAGCAAGCTGTCGCCGGCGCTGCGCTTCGGGAGGAACGTGGTGCCGACGCGCTTCACCACGCCGGTGTAGGTGAACTTGGCGTCGGTGTGGTCGAAGACGGTCACCGTCTTGCCCAGAAGTTCCGGGCCCACGCGGTGCGCGAACTCGGCCTCGACCTCGGCGCAAATCACCCGCGCGCCGGTGGGGATGAGCCACAGCGCCGGGGCGCGCGTGCTGACGCCCAGCGTCGCCCCGGCCCCGATGGACACCTGCTCCACGATGCCGGGGGTTTTGGCCCTCACCACGCACAACTCGACCGCGGCCTGCGCCTCGCGCTCCGCCGCTTCCGCCTGCTTCACTGCGGCCGCGGCTTCGGACTTTTTGATCGTCGGGTCGGTCGCCTCGAGCTGATCGAGCTTGGCCTTCGCGGTGTTCCAGTCGACCAGCGCGGCGCGGTACTCGACGTTGGCCTGATAGAGGTCCTGACTGCTCTTCTTCAGTTCGGCCCACGTTTCGCGCGGGTGCGAGTCGCGCTTGTAGCTCTCTTCCAGTTTCTTGTCCACGAGCGTGTAGAACGCGAACCGCAGATCGACTTTGTCCTTCGCGCCGTCCGCGGCGATCTTGGCGAACTTCTTCGCGTCCTTGTGCTGCTGTTCGAGCTGCTTGGCCCCTTCCTCTAACGTCTTGGCGTAAGCGACGGCGGCCTTCGCGCTGTCGAGTTTGGCGCGCGGGATGGTGTCGTCGAAGGCGTAGAGGGCGTGCTGGCCCGACGCGATCTTCTCCGCGGTGATCTCGTCGCCGTTCTTGACGTACACCTTGATCACGGTGCCGGACTGGAGCACGGGGGGCAGGCCGTACTGAACGGGCTGCGGGTCGCTGTCCACGGTGCCGAGTACGACA
>VGZJ01000125.1 GCA_016872595.1 Planctomycetota bacterium | reverse complement strand
ACCTTGTCGAACTCGTCGGCCGAGAGCCCCGTGAACATGCGGAACAACAACGGCTTCCGACGCAATTTCTCGTAATTCGTCATAACCCTATGAATAGGCCATCGATCGCTATTGCGCAACGAGTCTATTCTCTTCTGTCCTCTGTTCACTCCGCCGGTTCCAGTTCGGCGGTCATTGAGCCTTTGCAGCGCTCCAATCGCGGGTCGGGGCCGTAGGCGTGGATCTGGTCGCGCTTCAGCTCGGCGCGCTCGAGGCTGGTGGTGCAGACGACGACGCGGCCCTTCGTGTCCACCACCTTCGCGAGCTGGTAGCCCTTCTCGACCGGGTAGCCGAAGAGTACCTTCAGCATCTCGATGACGTACTCGTAGGTGTGGTCGTCGTCGTTGAGCAGCACGACGTGGTACGGCGGCTGCCGCCGCGTGCGCTGTTCCGTTTCGACGTCGACATCGGGTAGCACCGCCGGCCCGGACATGATTGCTTCTCCTCGGACTCGCCACGTTCCAAGTGGGGGCACGTCTTCCGGTCTTCAACTTGGAACTCTGGAACGTGGCACTCCTGCTATTGTAGCCGATTGTTCTTGCTCGACGGGACGATGCGGTTGGCGCTGGTGGTCGGGCCGATGCCGGCTTCGAGGCGGCCGAACGCGACCACGGCGATGTCGTCGTTCTGGGGGCGGCCGTTGGCGTGCGCCCGCACCGCGGCCACGAGGCGCTCGCCGAGGCGCTTGGGGCGCTGCGAGTCGCTGGCGAGCGCGGTGTCGTCCGGCAGCAGGGCCGCGTCGAGGCGCTCTGGCCCGAACAGCTCGTCGGCCGGGGGCGGGCTCATCGCGTCGCTCACGCCGTCGGTGAAGGCGACCATCGAGTCGCCCACCTCCAGCGGCACCGTCACCTGCTCGAACGGGTACCCCGGCAGCGCGCCGATGGGCAGCCCGGTGGCGTCGAGGGTGATCGCGTCCAGCAGTTCGCTGGTCGCGCCGCGGTACAGCTTCGGGGCCATGTGCCCGGCGTTCACCATCGTGACCGCGTGCGCCACCGGGTCGATCACCATCACCGCGAGCGTCACGAAGCGGTCGCCCAGCCCGCCCATAATCATCTGCTCGTTCAGGAGGCACACGGCCTGCGCGAGGTTCGGAACCGTGAGCAGGCAGAACCGCACTTCCGAACTGAGCTTGGCGACGAGCAGCGCCGCGGGCACGCCCTTGCCGGCCACGTCGCCCAGCACCACGGCCACGCGCCCGCCGGGCAGCGAGATGAAGTCGTAGTAGTCGCCGCCGACCGTTTGGGCGGGCGAGTAGTGCGAGTAGAACTCGTACCCGGCCACGTCCGGCAGCGTCTGGGGCAGGAACCCCAGTTGCACCTTTCGGGCCAGTTCGATTTCCTTCTTTTCCTTCTCGCTGGCGAGCGCGGCCTCGTGCAACCGGGCCTTCTCGATGGCGACGCCCGCGAGATTGGCGACGATGGTGAGCAGGTTCAGGTCGTCGAGGACGAACTTCTTCATCCGGTCCTGCGTGTCCACCTGAATCGCCCCGACCGGCGCGCCTTGCGCGTCGAGCAGCGGCACGCACATGACCGAGCGGATCTTGAACTCGGCGATGCTGGCCGCGGGGCCGAGGCTCGCGTCGCTGCTGGCGTCCTCGCTCAGATACGACTGCTTCGAGTCGATGGTCTTCTTGACGATGGTGCGGCTGAACCGGGTGTCGTCGAGGGCCGGGCGGCGGCTCTTCATCACCTTCGGCGCGGGCCGGCCGGCCTCGTCGAGCATCAGCAGGAAGCAGCGGTCGGACTGCTTGAACACCGTGAACAGGGTCTCGGCGATCTGGGCCAGCAGCGGGTCCAGTTCGAGCGCGCGCGACAGGTTCGTACTGATCTCCAAGAGCGCGCGGAGCCGGTCGGCCGGGGCCACTTCGAGGAACTGCTGTGCGCTGCCCTTGCCCTGCGTGGCCTCGATGGTCCTCATGCCGCTTTCGTCTTCGCCCTCGTCCTTGCCCCCCTTGGACATCCACTCGGGCAGCGCCTGCGGCTTCACGACGGTCTCGTCGTGGAACCGGAACAGGAAGTCGCAGATCTTGATGCGGTCGTCCGGCTTCAGCGGCTGGCGCACCGGGGGCGGCACCTCCTTGCTGTTGACGTACGTCTTGTTCCGGCTCTTCAGGTCTTCGATGAAGAACTGCTTGCCGGCGCGCGTGATCTGCGCGTGCTTGCGGCTGACCGCGTGGTGCGGGATGACGATCTGGCACCCGTTCTCGTCGCGGCCGATGACCAAGAGGTCCCCGTTGAGGGGGATGTTCTTGTTCGGCGACGCACCTTCCGGGGACTTCAGCAGAATGAGCGACGGCATGACTGCGCCTGAAAGGGAGTAGCGGACCACCTACACCGATTACGCACCGACCGGGCGATTTTCGGCCGCCCCCCGCGCGGGGCCACACGGGATACTACAGCGAAACCGCCCGCTCCGCAAGGAACGACGCACCGAACGCGCCGCGGGCGGCCCACGGGACATACGAGCGCGGCCACCCGAACCGGACACCGCGCGCCGCGGTTACGGCACCGGCGGGGTTTTCGGGTGCAGCTTCACACGCGCGTCGTACTCCGCCGAGAGCACGTCGCGCACCAGCCCGCGCTTGATCAGTTCCTTCTCCGGCACTTCGCCCAAGTCCTTCGTGTCCTTGATCCACTGGTCGAGCGCGTCCGATAGGTCCTTGCGGGTCTTCTGGATCAGGGCCGATTCCGCGCTCGCGATGTTGTTGATCTCGTGCGGGTCCGTTTCGAGGTCGTACAGTTCCTCCTTCGGCTTCGTCCGGCTCATGAACAGCTTCTGCGTCTCGTTCAGCTTCCCCTCGAACGCGAGCCTGCGCCACGCCCGCATGATCGGCATCTCGTCCATGTAGTTGATGTACTGGAAGTACGGCAGCCCCGGTTCGTAGTTGCGGACGTAGCGGTAGCGCGCGTTGCGCACGCTGCGCACGCGGTCGTAGGTCTCGTCCATGCGGTCGCGCGCGGAGAAGGCGTACTTGCGGTCCGAGAGACCGGACTTGGTGAGGAGGAACGGCGCGCCCTGCATCCGCTCGGGCACCGGCGCGCCGGCGACCCGCAGCGCGGTCGGGCCGAGGTCCACGAACGCGACGAGGTCGTCGCGCACGGTGCCCGGCTTGATCTCGCCCGGCCAGCGCACCAAGAGGGGCACGCGGGTGCCGCTGTCGTAGGGCCAGCGCTTGCCGCGGCTCAGACCCCAGCCGTGGTCGCCGAAGAAGAACACCACCGTGTTCTTGGACAGACCGCGGTCGTCGAGCAGTTTCAGCACGTCGCCCACGGTGTAATCCATCGCGGTGACGTTGTCGTGGTAGGTGGCGACGCAGTCGCGCACCTCGGGCACGTCCGGGTAGTACGGCGGGAGCTTCACCTTCGCCGGGTCGTGGCGCTCCGCGGGCCGCAGCCGCGCGGTGTTCTTCGCGTACTGGAACTTGCTCGCGCGGGCCTGACTCTCGTGCGTGACGTTGATGTTGACGTACGCGAAGAACGGCGGCTTGAGCACGTCCGGCTTCTGCGTCCAGTTCTCGGTGGAATCGACCCAGCCCTTCGGCACGTCGAAGTTGAAGTCCGTCTTGCCGGGCCAGTAGACCGTGTACCCGGCCTTCTTGAGGTCGTCGGTGAACAGCGGCGGGGTCTTCACCAACTTGGAGCGCATGTGGTGGCTGCCGAGCGTGGTGGGGTACTGGCCGGTGATCAGCCCGCTGCGGCTCGGCGCGCACACCGGGGCGTGGGTGAAGGCGCGCGCGAACCGCGCGCCCTCCTTCGCGAACTTGTCGAGGTTGGGGGTGACGGCGTCCGGGTCGCCGTAGCACCCGAGGTTCGGCGAGATGTCTTCGGCCACAATCCAAACGATGTTGGGCTTGTCGGCCGCGGCGACCCGGCCGGCCGCGGCGAGCGCGGCGCAGAGCGAAACGAACGCGCGCATCACGTCCCCCTTTTCACGTGGTTACTTGTCGAACGTTACGGTCTTCGCGCCCTCGCCGGTCCCGTACACCTTCACGCCCTTGATGTCCGCGGGCGGGTTCTCCCACTTGTGTTCGGCCTTCACCTTCGACAGCGCCTGCGTCACGAACCCGGTCGGGCGCACCGCCGTCAGGTCGTACTCGTAGATGCCGTCCTTCGGGGCGTCCTTGGACTTGCGCGGGGTCAGCTTTGCGCCGGTCCAGCCCCCGGTCGGAACCTGCCCGACGGCCGTGACCGTCAGGGTCTTCTTGTCCTTGTCGAAGCTGTGGGTAACGCTGATCACGTTCTTGAGCTGCTCGCCCTTCGGTTCCACTTTCTTGTCCTCGGCCGAAGACGACGACAGTGCGGCGAGGGCGAACGCGGCGGCGCAAGCAAAACGCAACATGGTGAACCTCGTGGGTGTGGGGACGCGGCGACGGACCGTGGGGCTATCATACGTGCGGCCGGGCGCGCGTCACGCCGGGGCGTAGCCGATGCGCGCGAGCAGGTCCGCGGCCAGTACGAACGGGCGAGGCGGGATCGCCCCGAGGCGGAATCGCGGCACCAGTTCGCTCGCGGTGATCGGGCGCGGCGCGTCGAGCCACCCGCACGACCACGCCAGCAGCCCGACGAGCGCTTCGGCGGTCACGCCGGCGGCGCGCAGCGCGGACAGGCGCGTGTCGCCGTGCCGCTTCGCCAGCCGCCGCCCGTCCTCGCCCACCACCAGCGGGACGTGCGCGAACCGTGGCGCGCGCAGCCCCAGCGCGGCGTACAGGAGCAGTTGCCGCGGCGTCGAGGGAATGAGGTCGTCGCCGCGCACCACTTCGGTCACGCACATCGCCGCGTCATCGACCACTACGGCGAGTTGATAGGCCGGCGTGTGAGACGATTTCCACACCACGAAGTCGCCGCCGGCGCGCGCCAAGTCGATTCGCTGCGGGCCGGCGAAGAGGTCGTCGTAGGGCGGGCTGTCGGAGACGCGGAACCGCCACGCGAAGGGCTTCCCGTCCGCGCGCAGCGCGGCGGCGTCCGCAGCGCGGCGGTGCGCGCAGGTGCCGGGATACGTCAGCACCTCATTTGAATGGGGTGCGCTCGCGGCGGCGGCGATGTCGGCGCGCGTGCAGGTGCAGGGGTAAACGAGTTCCCGCCGCGACAGTTCCTCAAGCGCGGCTTCGTAGTGCGCGAGGCGCGCGGTCTGCACGACGGGTTCGCCGTCCCAATCGAGGCCGAGCCAGCGCAGGTCGGCCACCGCTTCTTCCGCCGCGCCGGGTTTGATGCGCGGCGAGTCGATGTCTTCGATGCGGAGTCGCACCGCGCCGCCGCACGCGCGGGCCGAGAGCCACGCGGCGAGGTACGTGCGGGCGTTGCCGACGTGCTGCGCGCCGGTCGGCGACGGGGCCAATCTGCCGGTGGGGGCCATAGGAGCAGGATACCGCGCCGTTGGGGTTGTGCGATCCGGGGTCAGTCGGCATGATCCGCGCGCCGGACCATCCCCCTTCCGCACGGAGAGCGCCATGTCGGGTTTCTCAGTAACGCGAGCGGCCCTCGCCGGTGTGCTGCTGGCCGCCGCGCCCGCCGCGGCGCAGGACGCGCCGCCTGCGGCCCCACCGGGCCGGATCGAGATCGAACTGCGCCTCGGCGCGCCGAACGGGGTCGCGCTGAACTGGACGGTGAACCCCGGCGCGCTCCGTGCCGCCGCGCCCGGCGCGCCGTCCGCGCCGATGCCACGCCCGTGCGCGCCCGCACCGACGTTCCAGCACCTGCAAACGCTGCGCGGCGACGTGTTCCAGCTCGCGGTGCCGCCACAGCCGCAGCCGTTCGTGATCGCGCCGCCCATGCCGGTCGCGCCCGTCATGCCGTCGTTCCCGGCCCCGGTTCCCGCGGCGCGCGCGATTCCGAACTCGAACGACCCGATGCGCCACATGGCGCGCGAGTTGTTCGGCCAACTGCTGGTCGAGGGCGGCGTGACCGCGCCGCAGTGCGTGGGCGCGGTGCCGTGCAGCAACTCGGCCCCGCTCACGGTCACGGTCGTTGCCGCTAAGCCCGGCGTTGTGGGGACGTGGCACCGCGAGATGGGTTCGAGCCGCTGCACCATTAAGATCGACCACGACCACATGACGATCACGGTCTCGCAGACCGGCGACAAGGACGGCAAGCGGATCGGCACGCACCTGACGCTGATCGCGGACTACCACATCGCCCGCGACGGCCACACCGCGGTGGGCCTCATCACGAGCGTGGACGCGAAGCTCGACGGCGCGAGCGACGACGAATCGGCCGAGGTGATGAACAGCGTCGCGGAGCTACAGAAGGCGCTGGAGGAGAAGCCGTTCGCGATGACCTGCCGGCGCTACGGCGACGCGCTGGTGATCGGCAACCTGCGGCTGCCGGGAACTGACCCGTACCCGGCCAACTTGATCGGCGGGCGCTACACCAGCGGCGAACCAAATGCCGCGACCAAGACCACGAAGGCGAGCGCGCCGCGCGGTTCGTCGCTGGGCCAGACGTGGTACGGGGGCACGACGCTGCCGAGCGGGCGCTACTTCGACCACCTCCCACAGTACATCACACCGGACTCGGTGTTCCCGCTGCCGCGCGAGTTGGCGAGCATGGAAGATTCCGCGGTGCGCCCGGCGGGCGGCCTCTCCGTGACGATGCCGCGCGCGACGGTGTGCCCGTCGGCGGCGCTGGGGTGCGCGATGCCGCGTAGCGCCGGGGCGTTCGAGCTGAGCGTGCCGCCGGCACCGGCACCGGCCCCGCTGCCGCTGCTGCCCCCGGTGCCGCAGATGCCCGCGCCGGTGCCGCCCGTGCTGCCGGTCCCGCCGATGCCGCAACCGATCCCGCCACAGTTCGGCTTCGTGCCCGCGATCGACCCGAACGTTAAGATGCAGCAGTTGCTGTATCAACAGGAAGACCTGCGCCAATTCAAGAACCAGTGGCGGCGGTTCTGGTTCAACGACCAGCCCAGCCACCTGACGCCCGAGCGCGTCCACGGCGGGATTTACTAACCCTGTAGGACAGGCCTCTGGCCTGTCCCGTCTTTGGACAGGCCAGAGGCCTGTCCTACAAGCAGCGTCATCGCATACTAGCTGCGATGACACTTGCCCTTCGCTATCGCCCGGTTCCGCCGTCGCCGCTCGCGCGGTGGGACGCGCGCTGGAAGCTCGCCGCGACCATGCTCGCCGTGTTCGGGATCGCGGCCCTCGATCACCTTGCCCCGGCCGCGGTCGCACTCGCGCTCGGCTTCGTCCTACTGCTCCTCTCGCGCCTGCCGCGAACGTGGCTGCTCCCGCGGCTCTTCATCTTCCTGCTGGCCGCCGCGCCGTTCCTGTTCGTGCTGCCGTTCACGCTCGGCGGCGACGGCTGGCACGTCGGGCCGGTCCACGTTTCGCGGCGCGGGCTGATCGCGGGCGCGGCGGTGCTGTGTCGCGGCATGGCGATTGGGTGTCTCGCGCTGGTGCTGGTAGGCACGGCCCCGCTGCACCACACGCTGACCGCGGCGCACAAGCTGAAGCTGCCCGGCTTGCTCGTGCAGCTCGCGCTGTTGGCGTACCGCTATGCGTTCGTGCTGGCCGAAGAGTTCCGCCGGTTGCGGGTGGCGATGCGGACGCGCGGCTTTCGCGTGACCGCCACGCGCCACGGCTACCGCGCGCTCGGGCACGCCACCGGCGCGCTGCTGGTGCGCGGCGCGGACCGCGCCGAGAACGTGGCCGCCGCGATGCGGTGCCGCGGGTTCGACGGCACGTTCCACACGCTGACCGCGTTCCGCACCCGCGCCGCCGATATGATTGCTTTCGCGGCCCTCGTCGCCGCCGTTGTCGCGCTCGTCCTCTGGGACCGACTGGTTCTCTCGTGACCCAACCCGCACTCCGCGTTTCGTCCCTAGCCCACCGCTATTCCGACGGGCGCGTCGCCCTTGAGGGCGTGTCGTTCGCGGTGGAACCGGGCGAGTGCGTCGCCATCGTCGGGCCGAACGGCGCGGGCAAGACGACGCTGTTCATGCGGCTGTGCGGCGTGCTGTCCGGCGCACCCGGTCAGGCGAGCGTGTGCGGCCTCGACCCGGCGGTTGCCGCGTCCCGCAAGAAGCTGCCGCACGTCGTCGGTGTGGTGTTCCAGAACCCGGACGATCAACTCTTCAGCCCGACCGTTGAGGAAGACGTGGCATTCGGCCCGCTGAACACGGGCGCGACCGTCGAAGAGGCCAAGGCGCGTGTGGTCGAAGCGCTGAACTGCGTCGGCCTGCCGGGGGCCGGTGATCGCGTGCCGTTCCAACTGAGCGGCGGCGAGAAGCGTCGGGCCGCGCTCGCCGGCGTGTTGGCGATGCACCCCGCGGTGCTGCTGCTGGACGAACCGAGCATGTTCCTCGACCCGCGCGGCCGGCGCGAGCTGATCGCCACCGTCCGCGCGCTCCCCGGCACGAAGCTGATCGCCACGCACGACCTCGACCTCGTCCTCGACCTGTGCCCGCGCACGCTCGTCCTCGACGCCGGCCACCTCGCCGCCGACGGCCCCACCGAAAAGCTACTTGCCGATATCGAGCTAATGGAACGACATGGGCTAGAGGTGCCCTACCGCTTGCGCGGGTAGCCGGTAACGCGAAGTCGCGGTGATCGCAACGCCGACTTGAATCGCGGGAGCGTGCGGGACGCGGGGCGTGTTCTGTCGCGCCGCGCGACGTATGACCGGACTATGCCGCGCCGCGCGACCGTTTGCAACGATAATATGGGCAACCTGCCCGCACGATTCCCAACGATTCCCAACACGATTGCTGCTTGACCGACAACAATCGCAGCGGTAAGGTCTAGCGCAGAGGTGCAGAATTACAAGTTCGGCGGCGAAGGTGACTCCCTTCTTGGAGAGCGTGAGGTAAGGGGGTTGAACTGGGAGGAGCGTGTCATGTACCAGATCTTCATCACTGTTGGACTGTTGTTCGCCTTACTGGTCACCCCGAGTAGAGGGGCTTCCGATGACAAGCCCAAGGAACCAGTGTCGTTCAAGGGGAAGTGGAAGGCTGTGAGGGGTCAGTGGGTGACCGAAGACAACAAGGTCGTCGATCACAAGGACATCGTCTTGGAGATCGAGGAAGGCACCGAAGGTAAACTGAAGGCGGAAGTGAAGTACCCCAATTTTGGCGGTAACCGGCTCAAGGGCGAGCGACTGAGTACGAGTTCGATGCAGATGACGGGTACATGGTTCTTTGCCGGGGAATGCAAAGTCATGGGTCGGCTAAGAGGAGAAGAGCTCATCCTGCACTGCGAAGATCGGCAGAAGGACAAGCCGGCGACCTTTGGGTACTTCGTACTCAAGAGAGCCGATCCGTGAGCGTGTGCATAGCACCACTGTCGGCACACCTCGACGAACGACGGTGGCAGGGCCGGACGAGGCCCACTACAAGGCGTGTTGCTCTGGGAGGGCGGCGAAGTCGGTCCGCGCGCGGAACGATATCTCCCACCACGAGATCGAGCAACTTGCCGGAAGGTTGGGGTGGCAGCGCCGAACCAAACACTGCACCTGACCCGGCCCGCAACATCGATTTTTGGAGTTCGTTGCTCAGTGGTGCGGGCCGGGCTGCTGAGCGGTGTCGTTCGGTGGCGATTTCGGGAATGCGCGGCCGGGTTTCGCGTCATATACTGGACGGAAACTCGCCACCCACCGCGACACGGACCCCATGCCAGCCACCCTTCTGCACGAGCCGCCGCTGAACCCGGTTCACGACCTGTTCCACGTGGACCGCGTCCTGAAGCCGACCGAACCCGTCGCGCCGCGCAAGCACAAGATCATCGCGGTGCTGCCCGCGTACAACGCGGCGCGCACCCTCGCGGCCACCGTCGCCGACTTCCCCGTCGGCAGCGTCGACGAAATCTTGCTGGTCGACGACGGCAGCAAGGACAACACCGTCGCCATCGCCCGCGAGATGGGCCTGTCGGTGATCGTTCACGAGAAGAACACCGGGTACGGCGGCAACCAGAAGACGTGCTACAAGTACTGCCTCGACCGCGGGGCCGACATCGTGGTGATGATCCACCCCGACTACCAGTACGACGCGCGGACGATTCCGCACGCGGTCGGGATGATCGAGCTGGGCATCTGCGACGTGATCCTCGGCAACCGCGTCCGCAGCCGCGCGGAAGCGCTGAAGTGCGGGATGCCGTGGTGGAAGTACGTGAGCAACCGGGCGCTGACGGCGTTCGAGAACCTGTTCTTGGGCCAGAACCTCGGCGAGTTCCACAGCGGGTTCCGCGTGTACCGCCGGAAGGTGCTGGAAACGGTGCCGTTCGAGCGCAACAGCGACGACTTCGTGTTCGACACGCAGTTCCTCGTGCAAGCGGTCCACTTCGGGTTCCGGCTGGGCGACATCCCGGTGCCGGTACGGTACTTCGACGAGGCCAGCCAAATCAACTTCCGCCGCAGCGCCAAGTACGGCCTGCAAACGGTGAACACCGTGGCGAAGTACTGGCTGAACAAGATCGGCTTCAAGAGCAAGCTGTTCAAGCCAAAGGGTTGAGCGCCGTTAGCCGCAAGCCGCAGGCGAGCGCGGAGTGTCGCGCTTGCTTGCGGCTACATCGTTGGCAGCGGTTCCAAGTCCGGTTCGATGAACGCGGCCTTCGCGTGCTCCGAGAAGAGCAGTTGCGGCGAGTAGTGCCGGAGCAGCGCGGGGAAGGCGCGGTCGAAGAGGTCGGGGTTGCGGGCGCGGAAGGCGGCGAAGCCTTCGCCGGGCGCTACGCGGGCCGCGATCAGCGCGACGAACGCCGTCGTGATGGTGTCGTGGTAGCCGTCCAGCCCGCGCGGGTCCGGCTCCTTCCGCGGCACGGCGATGCAACTCATCTGCTGCCGGCGAACGAACGCCGCGTTCAGCTTCTGGATACCTGCGCGTACGCGGTCGAGCGCGCCCGGCCCGGTTCGCGTCACGTACAGCCACGCCATGCGGACGTGCGCCTCGTGCGTCCATTCGGTGCGCGCGACCGTACACGCCTCGAACGCCGCCAGAAATTCGTCGTCGCTCATCGGCCCGCCCCCGCGAAGGTGTGAGGAGGGGACACGCGCCGCGCGCCGCGGGTTCAGCGCCGCGCCGGCCCTTCGAGCGCGGTGCCGTTGGTGTCGAGAATCTGGAAGTGGTGGATGCCGGATTTGCCGGCATCGGTGTACGTCCACACCACCTTCTTGTCGCGCGTCACCTCGATCAGCTTGGTCTTGTTCGCGGCCGTGCGGTAGCTGGTGAGCACGGTGTTGCCGTTCGGCAGGCGCTGGCACCCGCAGGCGTCGTTCAGCGGCTTGCCGGGGATGTCGTCGGTGCCGATCCGCCACACTTCCTTCCCGTCCTTGTCCACCTCGATGGCGAGGTTGCCCCACGTGCAAGCAATCAGCGTGTTCCCGTCTTTCAGCCGGATCGCGGTGAACGGCATATTGGGCGTCTTGACCTCCCACACCACTTTGCCCTTCGCGTCGTACTCGCGCACGACCTTGTCGAGCAGTTGCGGGACGAGGTAGTTGCCGTTCGGGAGCTTGCGGGCCATGCGCGTTTGGAGGTGCGTGTCCTTCGTCTGGGCCTGAATGGGCACATCCACAACGATCTTCCCCTTGGCGTCCACCTCAAGGATGCGCGGCTTCTCCCCGGCTTCGGTCAGCAGCACGCGCCCGCCGTCGAGCGGCTGCACGGTGTTAACTTCCGCCTGCGTGCCCTTGAACTCGAACACGGTCTTGCCGTCTTTGTCCACCTCGACCACCGCGCCGCCGGGGTAGTCCTTGCTCTTGGAGAGCGCGAGCAGGATGTTGCCGTTCGGGAGCACCCAGCCGTCGCGGGTCGAGCGCGCGTACCGCCACGTCACCTTGCCGGTGCCGTCCACGATGTACGTTTCGGCCCCCGTCGCGAGGAACCCGTGTGTGATCTTCTCGTCCGCGCCGCGCGCGGGCAGAACGGCGAGCGCGACGACCAGAAGCGCCGCGCAGGTTCGAGTCATCATGGGAACCCTCGGTTGGAACAGAAGAAGTCCTACGCAAGCTCCACGCCCGGCGCGCCAGTGCGCACTTCGCCGATCTGCCACGCGGCGATGCGGTCGCCCGCCAGTTGCTTAACGATCCCGTCGGCCGCGGACGGGGCGCAGATCACCACGAACCCGACGCCCATGTTGAACACGCGGAACATCTCCGCGTCGGCCACGTTGCCGCACCGCTGGAGCCACGCGAACAGCGGCGATTGCGGCCACGAAGCACGTGCGATGTGAACGCGCTTGTCCGGCGGCAAGATACGACCGACGTTGTCCGGCAGGCCGCCGCCGGTGATGTTGGCGAGGCCGTGAATCGCCGCGCCGTGCGCCGCCAGCAGCGCGCGTATGGGCTTCACATAGAGCTTCGTCGGGGTCAGGAGCGCGTCGCCCACGGTCGCGCCCAGTTCTGGCACGTGATCCGTCACCGTCAGCTTTGCGGCCTCGAAGACGACCTTGCGCACGAGGCTGTAGCCGTTGGAGTGAACACCGCTGGACGCGAGGCCGATCACCGCGTCGCCGGTCGCGATCTTCGTTCCGTCGATGAGTTGGTCGCGCTCGACGACGCCCGTTGCGAACCCGGCGAGATCGAAGTCGCCCGGTTGGTAGAAGTCCGGCAGGATAGCGGTTTCGCCGCCGACGAGCGCGCACCCCGATTCGAGGCACCCGTCGGCGATGCCCTTCACCAAGAGCGCCGTGAGCGCCGGGTCGTCCTTCGGCATCGCGAGGTAGTCGAGGAAGCACAGCGGTTCGCCGCCGGTGCAGATGAGGTCGTTCACGGACATCGCGACGAGGTCGATGCCGACCGTGTCGAACTTGCCGACCATCTGCGCGACCTTCAGCTTGCTCCCGACGCCGTCGGTGCAGGTGACGATCACCGGGTTCGCGTACCTGCCCGCGGCGCTCAGGTCGAACAGGCTCGCGAACCCGCCGACGCCCTTGCCGCCCGTGCGCGGCGGGAACGGCGGCGGGATCACGCCGGCCCGCGCGCGCACCGTCCGCGCGATGTGCCCCTGAATGCCGGAGATCGTCTCCCCGTACTTCTCGAGGTCGAGTCCGGCCTTCTGATAGGTCCACTGCTCGGGCATGACGGTTCTCGTTGGGGGGCGGGCGCGGTCCCTTGCGAAGATACCCGCGCGGGGCGGAATGTCCAAGTCCGGGGCCGGTTCGTAACTCTTCTCAATGCGCATTGCGGGCCTCATCTTCCTTTACGTCGGCGCGGCCGCACTCGGCACGTACCTCGTCTTCCGCCCGACGTTCGATTCCGGGTTCGCCGCGACCCAGACCGAGCGCGGCGACGGGATGCTGAACCACTACCTCCTCGAGCACTCGTGGCTCGCGCTCAGCGACCCGAACTACTGCGGCGGGCTGCTGTCGCCGCCGCTGTTCGCGCCCACCAAGTGGACCATCTACTACTCGGAGAACCTGTGGGGCGCGGCCCCGCTGTACTGGGCGCTGCGCCCCGCGCTGCCGCACGACCTCGCGTACATCGGGTGGCAGATCGTCCTGAACGCGCTGAACTTCGTCGCGTTCGCGGTGGTCGCGCGGTGGCTCAAGTGGCCGCACGTGGTCGCGGTCGGCGGCGCGTTCCTGTGGGCGTTCGCGGTGGTCCACGCGGACCAGATCAAGCACCAGCAGATGATCGGCCGGGCGTGGATGCCGCTGGCCGCGTACTACGCGCTGGCCCTCGTGCGCGAGCCGTCGGCGCGCGCGCTGAACCGGCTGTGCGCGTGCGTGTTCCTCCAGTGCCTCACGTGCATCTATACGGGCTGGTTCCTCGTGGCGGGGTTGGGTGTGTTCGTGCCGGCGCTGGCGGCGCTCACCCCCGGCGCGCCGGGGGCGCTGCGCCGGTTCGCGCGCGCGAACCGCCGCGCGGTGCTCCGCATTACCTTGC
Organism: Planctomycetota bacterium; assembly: GCA_016872595.1. Taxonomy (GTDB): domain Bacteria; phylum Planctomycetota; class Planctomycetia; order Gemmatales; family Gemmataceae; genus Gemmata. The sequence continues at coordinate 3,028 of VGZJ01000125.1, read as the reverse complement.
TCTGGGGCTTCGCGATGACGGCCCTCTTCGCCCCCTACCTCGGCGTGAACTGGGGCATCAGCCGCGCCTACGACGAGACCCACGGCCTCGTGCCGACGCCCTCGGCGTGGATCAGCGGGCCGCCGGGGTCCATGTGGTCCGAGACGACCGCGCCGTACCGCAAGCCGGTCACGCTGGAGTGCTGGCTCTTTTCCGGCTTCACGCTGTACGCGCTCATGCTGGCCGCCACCGTGCGCCTGTTCTGCTACGCGCGCGACGAGCGCCCGCCGGAGCGCGCGCTCGTCGCCGCGTCGATGCTCGCGGTGGTGCTGTGGGTGCTCGCCACGCTGACCCCGCACGATCAGGGCGACTCGCTCTGGCGCTGGGCGCGGCTGCTGCCCGGCGGGACCGCGATCCGGTGCGTGTCGCGCGTGTACGTCGTCGTGTACCTGTTCGGCAGCCTTGCGGCGCTCACGTGGCTCGTGGAAGTGACGGATCGCATTTCGCGCGCGCACGTGCGGTGCGCGGCGCGCGCGCTCGTGGTCGCCGCGCTGGTCTTCGAGCAGACGCGCTACGAGCAGCCGTCGTTCCAGCGCGCGGACTTCTACCCGCAGGTGGACGCGGTCGCGGCACAGTTGAAGGGCGCGCCGGTGGGGTACGTGGTGCCGGCGTACCCGGTGCCGAACGGGGGCGACGGGGCCGGGCCGTACGGCGAGGTGTTCGCGATGTGGGTCGGCCTGCGCGCGAACGTGCCCGTGGTGAACGGGTACAGCGGGCGCGCCCCGCGCGACTACCCCGCGTTCGGCGGGCTGACCGACGCCGAGGTGCGCCGCTGGCTCGCGGGCAAGTTCCGCGGCCCCGTCCGCCGCATCGACCCGCGCGCGCCCGACCGCGCGCGCGAGATCGTGGTGGAGTGAACGCCTCACACGATCTCGGTGTTCGGGAACCGCTTACTGGCTGCTTCCAACTCGTGGTACTCCGCGTCGCCGGAGGTGCCCGGCAGGTACAGTTTTGTCAACTGTCCGAGCCGTGGGCACGTGAGCAGAAGCCGCAACTGCCCGCGGCGCAACTCCGTGACCGTCAGGAACCGCAGCGGCGCGGCGGCGAACGCTCCTTCGAGTGTCGCGCCCACGTCGGACATCGCCACCGTGCGCGCGGAGTCGATGAACCCGCGGACGAACAGGTCGCCCCACTCCAGACCGGGCACGAACGGCAACTCGTTGTACCACCGGTCGCCGAACGCGCGCAGCAGGTCCGAGGCGCGCGTCCGCGCCGCCGTGAGCGTCGGGTACGCCGGGCACAGCGCCCACGCCTCGCACTGAAGGCGGATGAACTCCGCGCGCTCCGGCAGTCCGTTTTCCTGAAGCCAGTCCGCGTACACGAGCCGCGGCGTGTCTTCCCGCGGGTGTTCGCAAATCGCGCGAAACAGCGCGTCGCCGTCGCTGGTCATCTCCGGAACTCCGGGTACTCTCTCGGGCTACGAACAGGGGGCGCGCCCGAAGTGGCACAACTCGAAATCGGTTGCACAACACCCGCGCCAGTCCCGAAGTGGAAACTATTCAAAATCGGTTGCACAAGGTCCGCGGCCCAGAACAAGCGGGCGAAATCGAAATCGGTTGCACAACACCCCTCCCTTCCCCCGACCGCCCCGAAGTTGCAAAACGAAAAATCCTAGTACAACAAGCGCTTATCAGAATGAGGCCCGCGCCGCCGAAGTTGCAAAACGAAAAACTCTGGTACAACGGGCGCATATCAGAATGTCCCCTTCGGAGGTGCCGCGAGCCGCGCGGCACCGCGAGGACATGAGCGGAGCGATGTGAGGAACCGCAACGCTCACCAAACGGTTCGCGCCGTGCCGCTCGGCTCGCGGCACCTACGCGCCGCGTCCGTACTCTTGTTTATACTATACGAGATGACAGTTATCTTCAAGGTCCGTAGTGAACATTTGCTCGAATCGGCCTACCAGAACTTCCACCACGGGCGCGGGGGCGGTTCGGCGCGGGGTTGCGGCGCGGCGGGCGGTGGCGGTTCGGGCACGGCATCCAGAAACAACTCGAACTCCCAATCCGAATCCTGATTCACGGGCGCGGGCTGTTGGAACGCCGGCTCGCGCGCGACCTCGGCGGCGGGGACGCGCGTCGAGAGCGCGACGCGCTGGCCGCACGAGTCGTACGCGCGGGCCTCGCCGAGCGTGTGGCAGTACACCACGGCGCTGCGGCAGCCGTGGCAGACGCGCAGGTCGGGCACGTCCGTCATGGCGAGCGCGGTCCAGTGCCGCCCGCAGCAGTTCGCGACCGGGGCCGGGTCGAACATCATCACCCACTGCGGGTCCAGTTCCGCGCGCAGCCGTGCCATGCGCGCTTCGGTATCGGCGCGGGCCGGGTCGTCCTCGGCCAACAGCACGTGTTCCACCGCGAGGCGCAGGAACTCGGCGCGCGGGTCGTCGCGGTCGTCGAGCCAGTCGGCGTAGACGAGCCACGTGTTGCGGTCTTCCGGCATGTCGTGGAGCGCGCGGAGGAACGCGAGGTCTTCGGCGGTCAGCGCGGGGTTGGTCACAGCGGCCCCCAATGTGGTCGGCCCGACAACACACACGAGACGCGCCGCCGCGCGCCGCGGTTCGCGGCAACACGCGGGCTACCGTTCACCAGAACTTCCACCACGGGCGGCGCGGCGGGGGCGGCTCCGGTTCGTCGAAGGTCGGCATCCCCAGAAGTATCCCGTCGTCGGGTTCGTCGAACGCGGCGAGTTCGCCAATCAATTCGTCCCCCGGCGGCGGCGTCAGGTCGCCGGGGTGGCGCAGCACGCCGAGTTGGATCGCGACGCAGTGGCCCTGTCGCGCGTGGCTCTGCGCGTCGGGCAGCGTGTGGCCCCCTATTTCCCAGATGACCTTCGACTTTCGGCATGGCATGTGCGCCGGAACCCTGGGATTCCCAGCGTTTCTGCCTCTTTCCTGCCGAAATGACCGAGGAACCCAATGGGTGACCGCCGAAATGACCCCCTGCGTGTGGATTTCGACCGCGAGATCAAGTTGGAGTTCCACGGCTCGACC
>VGZJ01000124.1 GCA_016872595.1 Planctomycetota bacterium | reverse complement strand
GATCGCCGACCGCCTCATCGAGCTGAAGTGCGACCCGGACCTCCTCCGGAGTCTGTGGGACGGGTCCGACCTACCCTTCCCATATGCGAGGAGGAGATAGACAGGATTCCCTACCTGCGGATCAGTAGTTCAACTGCGCTGGTAGTTTCCCGGCCGGGGCCGTACAACTTCTATACGGTCCCGGCCCGCGGCGCGCCACGTCGGGCGTTTCGTGTCGGGTCCGACTTCTCGAAAGGCGGAGCGTTATGTCCGGCGACAACGTCCAAGTAACACCGTCGGCCGAGATCAAGGATCGCGCTGGTAAGCAGGTCAAGGCCGGGAAAGCGATCATCAAGATCAACGGCGACAAGATGACGTGGACCGACGCCGAAGGGACGCGCAACCTGACCAAGATGAAGTAGCGCGATCCTTTCTCGCACCACGGAGCGTGATATGCTGGTTCGTACCCTCCCCCTGCTCGCGCTCGTGGCAACCTCGTTCGCCGCGGTCGCCCGCGCCGACGCCGACAATACGAAGGCTCTCGTAGGCAAGTGGAAGGTCAAGGCCATCGGCGACAAGACCGATGAGTTCAACAAGGGCATCGACCTCTTCTTCGAATCCAGGAAAGACAACACCGGCGCGATGAGCATCGAGTCGAGCGACCCGAAGACCGCCGAACTCGTCAAAATGCTCAACGAAAAGATGCCCACATTCAAATGGGCCGTGACCGGCGACAATTTGGAACTGACCAGCACGAAGAAGGTCGACGGGTTGTTCGGCGGCAAGGAGAAGGGTACAGCCAAGATCAAGATCGACGGGGACAAGATGACCATGACCCCAGACGACGAGAAGGAAAAGGCGATCAAGTTGGAGAAGATTAAGAGGTAACCCACCACGCAGCGGGCGCTCGCCGCCCGGTGCGACCCGCGCTCACCCCGCCTGCACCTGCCCTTAGATCGACCTGCCCCCCACGAACTCACTCCCACGGGGTTCCTGCCATGACCCGGCTCTTCCTCGCGGTTCTCGCACTCGCGGTTCTCGGTGCGCCGGCGCGCGCCGCCGACGCACCCGTTACCGGCCTGAGCGCGTACCCCGCGAAAGTCGTCATGAGGGGCACCGACGACGCCCCGCAACTGGTCATCACCGGGACCCGCGCCGACGGTCGCCAGATCGACCTCAGCGGCTCCGCGACCTACGCGGTCTCGGACCCGAAGGTCGCGCGCGTCGACGAAACCGGCCGCGTGTACCCGTTCGCCAACGGCACCGCGGAGATCACCGCGACCTTCGAGGGGAAGACCGTCAAGGTGCCGCTGACCGCCGAGAAGATGGAGGCCCCGCTGCCCCTCAATTTCGGCAACCAAGTGAACCCCATCTTCACCAAACTGAGTTGTTCGTCCGGCGGGTGCCACGGCAAGATCGCCGGGCAGAACGGGTTCCGCCTGTCGCTGCTCGGCTTCGACCCGGCCTTCGACTACGAGAACCTGTTGAAGGAGACGCGCGGCCGGCGCGTGTTCCCGGCCGCGCCGGAAAAGAGCCTGATCCTCACGAAGGCGACCGGGGCCGTCCCGCACGGCGGCGGCAAGAAGATGGACCCCAACGGCGAGGAGTTCAAGATTGTCCGCCGTTGGATCGCCAGCGGGATGCCCTTCGGCACGAAGGACGATCCGACCGTGACGAAGATCAGCGTGTATCCGGAACACCGCGTCGTGGATCGCAAGGGCCGGCAGCAGATCGCCGTTTACGCGCACTACAGCGACGGCAGCGTCGAGGACATCACCCGCCGCGCGCAGTACGAGAGCAACGACACCGACATCGCGACCGTGAGCGAGAGCGGCGTGGTCAACACGCTGAACATCACTGGGCAGGCCGGGATCATGGCCCGGTTCAACGGGAACGTCACCGTGTTCCGCGCCACAGTACCGCGCGCCGGCGACGTCGCCAGGTTCGACTTCAAGGAACAGACCGCGGTGGACAAGTTCACGGCGAAGAAGTGGACCGAACTGAACATCGCGCCGTCCGGGTTGTGCTCGGACGAAACCTTCATCCGTCGCGTGTCGCTCGACCTGACCGGCTCGCTGCCGGACGCGAAGGACGTACTCGCGTTCATCAACGACAAGGACCCGGCGAAGCGCGACAAGCTCGTGGACCGGCTCCTCGAAACCCCGGAGTACGCCTACTTCTTCGCCAACAAGTGGGCCGACATCTTGCGCGTCAAGCGCCGCGGGCAGCCGAACCGCGCCTACGGCACGTTCGCGTTCCACACGTGGATCCGCGAGGCCGTCGCGAACGACAAGCCGTACGACGACTTCGTGCGCGAGATCATGGTCGCCATCGGCGACGAGAGCAAGTCGCCGCCGACCGTGTGGTACAAGGAGGTGCGGACGCCCGAACAGTTCGTCGACGACGTGAGCCAAGTGTTCTTGGGGCAGCGCATGGCGTGCGCCCAGTGCCACCACCACCCGTACGAGAAGTGGAGCCAAGACGACTACTGGGGCATGGCCGCGTTCTTCGGCCGCGTGTCGTTCAAGACCGTGAACACGCCCGGCGTCAGCAACCAGAACCAGCAGAACCAGAAGCAGGCGCTCATCGTGCGCGGCACCGGCAGCGTGCAGAACAAGCGCACCGGGCAGGCCGCGCCGATGAAGGCTCTCGACGCCGACCCGATGACCGCCGGCACCGACGAGGACCCGCGCGCGAAGTTCGCCGACTGGATGACCTCGCCGAAGAACCCGTTCTTCGCGAAGACGGTCGCTAACCGCTACTGGGCGCACTTCTTCGGCCGCGGGATCGTGGACCCCATCGACGACATGCGCGTGACCAACCCGCCGAGCAACCCGGAACTGCTCGACGCGCTGGCGCAAACGCTGATCGACAACAAGTACAGCCTTAAGGCGCTCGTGAAGACGATTTGCAAGAGCCGCACGTACCAACTGGCCGCGGAGCCGAACGAGTTCAACAAGGGCGACAAGCAGTCGTTCGCGCGGTACTACCCGAAGCGGATGCAGGCGGAAGTGCTGTTCGACGCGGTGGCGAAACTGACCGACAGCCCGACCGCGTTCCCCGGCTTGCCGGGCGACAAGTTCGCCCCGAACCGGGCCATCATGCTGCCGGACGAGTCGTTCGCGTCGTACTTCCTCGACGTGACCGGCCGCCCGCAGCGCATCAGCGCGTGCGAGTGCGAGCGCGTGAACGAGGCCAGCCTCGCCATGACCCTCCACCTGCTGAACAGCCAAGAGGTGCAGGACAAGATCGCCCGCGCCGGCGGGCGCGCCGACCAACTGGCGAAGGACAAGCGCACCGACGAGGAGAAAGTGACCGAGCTGTTCCTGCTCGCCACCGGCGGCAAGCCGAGCAAGGAGAAACTCGACTTGGCTCTGGAGCACATCGCCAAGCACGCGACAAACAAGAAACTCGCCTACGAGAACATCGTCTGGGCGCTGCTGAACTCGAAGGGCTTCTTATTCAACCAGTAGCCCCTGTTCGTCAGCCGCAAGTGAGCGCGCCACCGATCGTATCGGCGGCGCGTTTTTTTGCGCGCTTGCGACCCGCGCGCGGCGCGGTTAGGTTGGTGCGGCCCGCTCGCCCACCCACCCGGAGCCTATGTCATGCGCGTTCGTTACGCTCTTCTCGCACTCGCCGCGTTCGTCGCCGCGCCCGCGCCGGCGCAGGAACCCACGCCCTACGGGACGCCGGTCACACTCGATCAGGCGCGCACCGTGATCGCCGCTGCCGAGGCCGAGGCGAAGAAGCAGAAGTGGCCCGTCGCCATCGCCGTGGTAGACCCATCCGGCAACCTCGTCGCGTTCGTGAAGCTCGACAACACGCAGATCGGCAGCATCGAGGTGGCGCTCAAGAAGGCCAAGAGCGCGGCCCTGTTCCGCCGCTCGACTAAGGTGTTTGAGGACGCGCTGGCAATGGGCGGGGCGAACCTGCGCGTCCTCACGGTGCCCGGCGCGGTGCCCATCGAGGGCGGCATTCCCATCGTCGTCGACGGGAAGATCATCGGCGCGGTCGGCGTGTCCGGGGTGAAGGCGAACGAAGACGGCGTCGTCGCGCAAGCCGGCGTCGACGCGCTCAAGCCCAAGCCGTAGCGCGCCGCGCGTGCGACGCCGCGAGCGGCTTCGCACGTTGACCATCACGGCCCGTCTTGCGAAACTAGCTCCTGCCCTCCGCCGGGCCGTCGCGCCCGGCCCCTCCGCACGGAGCCTCCCCAATGCCCGCCTCGCGCCGCCTCGCGCTCGCGTCCCTCGGCCTCGCGCTATTCGCCGCCGCGGGCGGGCTGCGCGCCCAACCCCAGCCGCAACCGCTCCCGACGGACGCCGTCGCCGCGCTACGCACCCACACCGAGACCGTCGAGTGCGTCGCCGTTAGCCCTGACGGGAAGTTCATCGCCACCGCGAGCTTCGATAAGACGGTGAAGTTGTGGGACGCGGCGACCGGTAAGGAGCTGCGCACGTTCGGCGGCCCGCAGGGGCACACGAGCCAAGTGCTGTGCGTCGCGTTCAACGCAAAGAGCGACCAGATCGCGACCGGCGGCGCGGACAACAAGCTGTGCGTATGGGACGTGCCCGTCAGCTTCCCGGTGAAGACGTTCGCCACCGCGGGTCCGGGAACGGGCGTCGCGGTCACGAGCGACGGGAAGACGTTCGCTGTGTCCGGCGCGGACGGCACCGTGAAGGTGTTCCCACAGGGCGAAGAGAAGGGTGCGATTGAACTGAAGGGCCACGTCGGCGCAGTCCTCGGCGTCGGTCACATCGCGGCGAACAATGTGTGGGTCACGGCCGGCTCGGACAAGACCGTGCGCTTCTTCGCCGGCACCGACGGCAAGCCGACCGCGAGCTACACCACCGGCACCGCGGACCTCGCCGGGTTCGCCGTCCGCCCGGACGGGCAGGCCGTGATTACGACTAGCGGCGACGGCGTTATGCGGTTCTGGCAGACGCCGGCGCAAGCCACGCGCGCGTTCCCCGTGTTGAAGGACGCCGTGACCGCGTTCCACGCGACCGCGGACGGCAACACGCTCCTGTTCGCCACCGCGGACAAGGTCGCCACGCTCGGCACCACGGCCAACAACGCCGTGGCCGGCACGTTCGCGGGCGCGAAGGGGAACATCGACTCACTCGCGATGTCGCCGGACACGGCGACCGTCGCGGGCGGGTGCGCCGATGGGAACCTGATCCTGTGGGACCGGCAGGGGAAGGTGAAGGCCGAAGTTCCGGCGCACGCCGGGGGCGTGACCGCGGTCGCGTTCCACGCCGCGCAGCCGGTACTCCTCACCGCGGGCGCGGACGGAATGCTCAAGGGTTGGAAACTGCCGCTGGACCCGAAAAAGCCGAAGGAGAAGGACAAGGACGGCAAAGAGAAGGACGTGAAGTTGACGCAGTTCGAGTTCAAGGCGCACACCGGGAAAGTGACCGCGGCGCTGTTTCACGCGCCGACCGGCCAGTTCGTCACCGCGGGCGCGGACAAACTGATTCGCATATGGGAGACGACCAAGCCCGAAAAACCGGTGCGCGAGATCGGCCCGCTGCCCGCGCCCGCGACAGTGCTCGCGCTCTCGCGCGACAACCTTACGCTCGCGGCCGGCGTCGGTAAAGACGTGATGCTGTTCACGCACGGCGATGGCAAAGACGGCGGCAAGCTCACTCAGTCCGCGGACGTACTCGCGCTCAGTTTCAACGCCGACAAGACGCGCCTCCTCATCGGCCGCGCGGACAACGTCGCGGTGCTGGTCGAGGTGGCGACCGGGAACGTGGTGCAGGCGTTTCCGCACACCGGGCCGGTGCGCGGTGTCGCGGCGCACCCCGCTACGCCGCACGTCATCACCGCGAGCGCCGACAAGAGCGTTGTCATTTCGCCCGTCACCTGCACGCGACTGATCCCGCTCGGCGCGGGCAAGCCCGGCGTAGCGATGTCGCCGGGCAGCGAGCGCGTGCTGGGCGTTGGCCCCGGCAAAGAGGTGACGAGTTGGAACCTCGGCAACGGCACGAAGGAGAAGGCGTTCGAGTCCGGAGCTAACGCCACGGCCGCGGCCATTTCGCGCGACCTCCAGCGCGTCGCGGTCGGCGGCTCGGACGGTTCCATCAAGCTCTACACCATCGCCGACGGGAAGCTCGTGGGCACCATCGCCGCCGGCGCGCCGGTCGCGGATTTGGCGTGGCAATCGACCAACCCGCAAACCAACGGCGTGCTCGTCGGGCTGCTGAAGGACAAGGACAACAGCGCGGTGGCGTGGAACGTTGCGTTCCAGATCGGCCAGCCGACGCCGCCGGAGTTCGGGCGGCAGATGCAGAGCTTCCCGCACGCGGGCGCGGCCAGTGGGATAGCCTTCACCCCGGACGGCCAGTTCCTCACCGCGGGCGCGGACAAGCTCGCGCGCCGGTTCCGCATCGCCGCCGACAACCCGGTGAAGACGCTCCCGCACCCGAACCTCGTGGACTGCGTCGCGTTCGACGATACAGGTGACCGGCTCGCCAGCGGCTGTCACGACGGCATCCTGCGCATACACGACTTGGCGAAGAACACGCCGGCGAAGGCGATCAACGCGCACGTCGTCACGATGCCGCAGATGATCCAGAACCCGATCTACGCGGTGCAGTGGTCACTCGATTTCAAACAGGTGTTCACCAGCAGCTACGACAAGAGCATCAAGCTGTGGGACGTGACCGGGGCCGGGACGATGGTGCGCGAGTTCAAGGCCGCACCGGACCCGATGCCGGCCGCGCTGCCGAAAAAGGACGAGAAGGCCCCGCCGCCGCCGAAGAAGGACGAAGGCCCGCTAGGGCACCGCGACCAAGTATTCAGCATTGCGCTTACGAAGGACGGGAAGTTCCTCGCATCCGCGTCGAGCGACCGGAGCGTGAAACTGTGGGACGTGACGACCGCGAAGGTGGTGCGCGAGTTCCAGAATCCGGACCTGAAACCGGTGTTCCCCGGCGAGCCGGCCCCGTCGCACCCCGGTTGGGTCCACGCGGTGCGGTTCACGCCTGACGGCGCGCAGCTCGTGACCGCGGGCGCGGCACCGCGCGGCAAGTCGTACATCGCGGTGTGGACCGTCGCCGACGGCAAACGGCTGTTCGGCGCGGAGCGCGACTTCGGCCCCATCCACAGCATGACGCTGCTACCGGACGGGACGAAAATGGTCATCGGGTTCGCCGGGATGCCGCGCAACAAGATCGACCCCGGCGCGCTGATCCTAAAGGTGCCGGGGAAGTGAGGCCCGAAGAAACCCATCCCCCGGCCCCCTCCCTTCAAGGAGGGTGCCGGGGGATGGGTTACGTTGCTCGATGAGATTGTCATGCCGATCAAGACCGTGATCTTCGACTTCGGGAACGTGCTCGCGTTCTTCGACCACGGCCGTTCCGTCGCGCGCCTGAAAGCGTTTACCAAGTTGAGCGCCGCGGAGTTGGCCCCGGTGCTCAACGGGTGCCCGCTCGAAGACGCCTACGAGCGCGGCGCCATCGACACCGACGAGTACGTGCGCCGCGCGCTCGCCGCGGGGCAGCTGCGCTGCACGAAGGCGCAGTTCCTCGCTGCGTTCGTGGACATCTTCTGGCGCAACGACGAAGTGTGTGGGATGATCCCGCGACTGAAAGCGGGCTACCGCGTCCTGTTGGCGAGCAACACGAACGCGGCGCACTTCGACCACTACTCGGCCCAGTTCGCGGACGTGCTGCAGCACTTTGAACATCTCGGCGCGTCACACCACGCGCGGGCGCGCAAGCCGGAACTGGCGTTCTGCGCGCACATCCAGCAGTTCGCCCACTGCGAACCGTGCGAGTGCCTGTTCATCGACGACATGGCGGAAAACATCGTCGCGGCCGAGCGGTTCGGGTGGCGCGGCCTCGTGTACCGACCGGACGGCACGCTCCCCGACAAACTGCGGGCGGCCGGCGTCGCGGTCGGTACAACAGAGGGGGATTGATGATTGCAGATTGTCGATTGCAGATTGAAAGGGCCGAACGAGCCTCGATGGAGGCGTAATCGTCAATCGGAAATCTGCTATCAGAAATCTCGGAGGAGCAATGGACATTCTTCAGCGGGCAGATCCCGACGTGTTCGCGGCGGTGGCGGGCGAGCGCAAGCGGCAGCAGTTCGGCCTCGAAATGATCGCGAGCGAGAACTACACCAGCGCCGCGGTCATGGCGGCTCAAGGCTCGTGCCTCACGAACAAGTACGCAGAGGGCTACCCCGGTAAGCGGTACTACGGCGGCTGCGAGCACGTCGACGTCGTCGAGCAGCTCGCCATCGACCGCGTTAAGGCGCTCTTCGGCGCGGAGCACGCCAACGTGCAACCGCACTCCGGGGCGCAGGCGAACATGGCCGTGTTCCTCGCGGCCCTGCGCCCCGGCGACACGATCCTCGGCCTCGACCTCGCCCACGGCGGCCACCTCACGCACGGCATGCGGCTGAACTTCTCCGGCAAGTACTTCCACGTCGTCAGCTACGGCGTGCGCGAGTCGGACCACCGCATCGACTACGACGACGTGGCGAAGAAGGCGCGCGAGCACAAGCCGCGCGTCGTGATCGCCGGCGCGAGCGCGTACCCGCGGCATTTCGAGTTCGGCAAATTCGCCGAGATCGCGAAGGACGTGGGCGCGCTACTGATGGTGGACATGGCGCACATCGCCGGGTTGGTCGCGGCCAAGCTCCACCCGGACCCGGTGCCGCACGCCGACTTCGTCACCAGCACCGCGCACAAGACGCTGCGCGGCCCCCGATCCGGGTTTATTCTGTGCAAGAAGGCCGCCGTACCGGACTCGTTCCTTTCGGATGAGGACCGCGCCAAGAAGGAACCGCCGACGTGGGACAAGCGGATCGATTCCGCGGTGTTCCCCGGCGTGCAGGGCGGGCCGCTCATGCACGTCGTCGCCGCGAAAGCGGTCGCGTTTCTCGAAGCCCTGCAACCGTCGTTCAAGGCGTACGCGGCGCAGGTGATCGCCAACGCGAAGGTGCTCGCCGACGAACTGATGCGTGCCGGGTTCCGCATCGTGTCCGGCGGCACCGACAACCACCTGATGCTGGTGGACGTGACCGCGAAGGGCACGACGGGCAAGGTCGCGGAGCACGCGCTCGACGCCGCCGGCATCACGGTGAACAAGAACATGATCCCGTTCGACCCGCGGAAGCCTCTCGACCCGTCTGGGGTGCGCATCGGCACGCCCGCACTCACGACGCGCGGCATGAAGGAAACCGAGATGCGCCGCATCGCCGCGTGGATCACCGACGTGCTCACGAACCCGACGGACGTGGGCACCGCCCGGCGCGTGCGCGGCGCGGTCGTCGAGTTGTGCGAACAGTTCCCCGCACCGGCCGAGAGCTGAGGGCCGCACCGTGGGACCGTTGCGATTCGTCTTCGCGTGCTTCCTGCTGACAATGCTAGTGCCGGTGGCGCTGTTCCTCGTCACGTTCATTTACCGCTGGTCGTGCGAGTTGTGCTCGCTGCCGAAGCCGACCGTACTCGTCGCCGCGGGCATCATGTTCGTCGCGTGGGTGTCGCTGGGCATGGCAGTGGGCGTGCTGCGCGCGGTCGTCAACGAGGCGTGCGCCGCGGCCGGGGTGCCGCGCTGGGAATCCGGGCTGATACTCTTCTTCCTCGCGCTGCCAGTCGATCTGTCCGTATCGGCCGGGATCGAGTCCGGACTGATGGGCGTGCGGTTCGGCAAGGGCGTGGAGATGTGGTACACGCAGCGCCTGATTCAGCTCTCGATCCTCGCCGCGCTCGGGTTCGTCGCCGGTGTGGTCTTCCTCATTCGCGAACTGAGCTAATGGCGCGCTACTTCGCGACCTGCGCCCGCGGCCTCGAGCCGGTACTCGCCGGGGAGTTGACGGCGCTCAACGCCGAGACGGTCGAACCCGGCCGCGGCGGGGTCACGTTCACCGGCCCCGCGGCGCTCTTGTACCGCGCGTGCCTGTGGCTCCGCACCGCCGTGCGCGTGCTGCGCCCCGTTCACGAGTTCGACGCCCGGACGCCCGACGAGTTGTACGAAGCCGTGCGCGCGCTGAACTGGAACGACTGGATGACGCCCGACCACACGCTCGCGGTCGATTGCAACGTGCGGGACTCGGCCCTCACGCACTCGCAGTACGCGGCCCGGCGCGTGAAGGACGCCATCTGCGACCAGTTCCGCGAGCGCGTCGGCCGCCGGCCCAGTGTGGACACCGAGCGGCCCATGATCGGGCTGAACCTGCACGTTTCGAAGAACCGCGCGATCCTCAGCCTCGACAGTTCGTGGGACTCGCTCCACAAGCGCGGCTACCGGCCGATCCAGACCGTGGCCCCGCTGAACGAGGCGCTCGCCGCGGGACTGCTGTTGCGCGCCGGGTACGACGGGACCGCGCCGCTTGTCGATCCGCTGTGCGGGTCCGGCACGTTCTGCATTGAGGGCGCGTGGGCCGCGCTGAACCGCCCGCCGGGGTTGACGCGCAAGTGGTTCGCGTTTCAGGGCTGGGCCGACTTCGACCGGCCGCTGTGGAACGCGATCCGCGACGAGGCCCGCGCCGCGGTGCGCAAGAACCTGCCGGCCGCGGTCCGCGGGTCCGACGTGCGGGCCGACGTGATCGAGTTCGCGCGTGGCAACGCCCGTGCCGCCGGCGTCGGCAACCTGCTGGCCTTCGAGACCCTAGACGTGCGCGACGCGCGCCCGCCGGCCGGCCCGCCGGGGCTACTGATCTGCAACCCACCCTACGGCGAGCGAATCGGCGAAGAGCAAGAGCTGATCGGCCTGTACCGGGGCATCGGGGACGCGGTCGCCGCGCACTGGCGCGGCTGGCGGCTGTTCCTGTTCACCAGCAACACGATGCTCGCGAAGAAGGTGGGGCTGAAGGTGGTGCAAAAGTCGCCGTACTTCAACGGCGCGCTCGAGTGCTTCCTGTGGGAGTTCGCCCCCGTGTAACTCCGGCTACAGCGCGCCCGACATCAGGCCGACCGCGACCGCGAACAGCATTCCGGCGACGAGCAACTGGACGCGGCGCAGGGTCACTTTTTGTAAATAGCGTGCGCCGAGCCACGCGCCCGTGAACGCCGCTAACACTGCCGCGCCGAGCAATGCATAGTCGAGGTCGGCGCGGGTCGCCGCGAGTGCGGGCAGGTACACGCCGAGGCGCGTGAAGTCGATCAGACACGCGACCACGACACCCGTTGCGACGAAAGCCTCTTTCGAGATACCGGCGCGCAGCAGGAACGCGGCGCGCAGCGCGCCCTGCATTCCCGACAGGCCGCCGCAGAACCCGCTCAGCACACCACCGAGCGGCAAGTAGCGCGGCGGAAACGTCAGTTCGCGCGTGTAGGGGATCAACTCGACCAGTGCGAATACCGCGAGTAGCGTGCCCATCGACAACTTCACCGGAATTACGATCAGTTCGCGCCCGAACATGGTGTACGTGGCGAGCGGGCGCAGGTCACTGAGTTGGAACAGCACCCACGCGCCGGCGACCGCGGCGAGAATGGCCGGCACGCCGAACCGGAGGACCGCGCGCCGGTCCGCGGCGCGGCCCACGAGCGCGAGCTTGAACAGCCCGTTGAGAAAGTGAACGACGGCCGTGAGCGCGACCGCGTGCTCGATCGGGAAGAACAGCGCGAACGCCGGGAGCAACAGCGTACCGAGGCCGAACCCGGAGAAGAGAGTTAGCCCGGATGCGACGAGCGCAATGGAACACACGACGAGATAGGTCAGCACGTGCAGTTCCAGTGAGTCAGCGCCGGCGTCGCCACTTGCGGCGGCGCTCGTTGTCGAGGCCCAACCCGCCGATGATGCCGCCGATCGCGCCGACCGCGCCACACAGCGCAACGACCTCCAAGCCCATGCCGCCGTTGAAGGCCTCCGCGAGGCCGTACAGCGTGCCGAGGGCGCAGCCGCAGAACGTGACGATCCACCAGACCGGCCACGGGGCGGGGTCCACAGCCTCCTCGCGCCAGTCGCCCCAGTCCTCGTCGTCCGCGCGGCGCTTCGCCATTGGTACACTCGCCGAGATCGTGTGTTATCGCACAGCGTACCGGGCGCGGGCGCGCGCGTCAAACGGCGCGTTTGCCACTTTGCCCGCGGGCGCGCGGTCGTGTATCGTTAGTTCACTCACTCGCACGCGAGGACCGACACCATGCGTTTCGTATTGTTCGCGCTTCCCGTCCTCGGCGCGGTTGTGGTTGGTTCGCGCCCGACTCCGGGGGTTGACGCTCACGGCGCGCCAAAAGGCAAAGAGGTCGTCGTCTCCGAGAAGGCGCGCGCGATCCACGACGAGGCGCTGCTGATCGACGGGCACAACGATCTGCCGTGGGAGCTGCGCGAGAGCGACGAACCGGGGTTCAAGAACATCGACCTGACCAAACCGCAGAAGCGGTTTCACACCGACATTCCGCGGCTCAAGAAGGGCAACGTCGGGGCGCAGTTCTGGAGCGCGTGGGTTCCGATCTCCTACGGGGCGAAGGGGAGCGCGCCGAAGGTCACGCTCGAACAGATCGACGTGATCCACGAGATGACCCGGCGCTACCCGGACACGTTCGAGATGGCCTATGGCACCGCGGACATCCTGCGCGTCCGCAAGGCCGGCAAGATCGCGTGCCTCATCGGGGTCGAGGGCGGGCACTCCATCGACAACTCGCTCGCGCTGCTCCGCAGCTACTACAAGCTTGGCGTCCGGTACATGACCCTCACGCACTCCGAGTCGCTCGACTGGGCCGATTCCTGTTCGGACGAGCCGAAGGCCAAGGGGCTGACGCCGTTCGGCGTGAGCGTCGTGCAGGAGATGAACCGGCTGGGCATGCTGGTCGATCTGTCGCACGTCTCGCCGGACACGATGAAGGCCGCGCTGAAGGCGACGAAGGCTCCGGTCATCTTCTCGCACTCGTCGGCACGGGCCGTAGCCGACCATGTGCGCAACGTGCCCGACGACGTGCTGAAACTGGTGAAGGAGAACCGTGGCGTGGTCATGGTCAACTTCTTCAGCGGGTTCCTCACGCCCGAGGGCGCGCGGGCCATGAAGCTCATGTTCGAGAAGGGTCGCGAGCTGAAAAAACAGTTCCCCAACGACGACGCCAAGTACCGCGAGGCCTTTCGCGCGTGGGCGAAGGAGAACGACTACTCGGCCGGCGACGTGCGCCACATCGTCGACCACATCGACCACATCGTGAAGGTCGCGGGCATCGATCACGTCGGCATCGGCTCGGACTTCGACGGCGTGCCGAAGCTGCCGACGCAGATGAACGACGTGTCCTGTTACCCGCTGCTGACGCAACTCATGCTCGACCGCGGGTACACAAAGGAGCAGATTCACAAGGTGCTGGGCGGGAACCTCATGCGCGTCTTCGCGGAAGCGGAGAAGGTGCGCGACGAGTGGGCGAAGCCATGACACCGCGCGTCGCGATCATCGGTGGCGGGATCGCCGGCCTAACGGCCGCGCACCGGCTGCTCGCGCGCAACGTCGAGGTCGTCGTCATCGACAAGGGCCGGCGCGCCGGGGGCCGGCTCTGCACGCGCGCCGTCGAGCTGCCGGACGGCCGCACGGCGCGCTTCGACCTCGGCCCGCCGGTTCTGTACGCCCGCTACCGCGAAGACGCGCGCGGCCAACCGTACCACTCGTTGACCAACTTCGCCGCGGAGGTGGGCGCGAGCGGGTTCGGCCCGGTACCGGTCGCGCGCATCGGCGCGGCCGGCGAACACACCGGCAACGCCCCGCTCTACGGGCTGGCCGCGCCCGGTGGGATGCGCGACGTCGCCTTTCGCGTCGTCGCCAACCACCGCGAAACGCTGGAGTTCCACGACCACGCCGTCGCGGACAAGTTGGAGCGCACCGACGACGGCTGGCGCGTTCACGTACGCTCCGCGCGCGACGGGTCCGAATGGGTCGTGCGCGCGAACGGGCTGATCCTCACGCCGCCCGCGCCGCAAACGCTCGCGCTCGTCGAGCGCAGCGCCGTCGAGATGCCGGACGACATCCGCGACGCGCTCCGCGGCGTGCAGTACGACCGCTGCTTCGCGCTGTACGGCGTGTTCAGCGGCGCGGACCAACTCCAACCGGGCGGCGTGTGGTTCGGTGACGGGCCGCTGGAGTGGATCACCGACGGCCACCGGCGCGGACTGTCGCCGGTCCCGTGGTCGGTCACGGCGCACACGACGCACGAATGGGCCGTCGAACACTGGGTGGAACCGGACGCGCGCGTCATCGAACTCCTGCTGCCGCGGTTGCGCGTGTGGGCCGGCGTGCCGGTGGATCCCGCGGCCGTGTTCCTGCACCGCTGGCAGTGGGCGCGGCCGCGCGAACCGATCCGCGCGCCGTGCGCGGTGTTGCGCGACGCGGTCTGCGTGCTCGCGGGCGACGCCTTCGCCGGTTCCGTGCCCGACCCCGCGGACGCGGCCGTTGTGTCCGGCGACGCCGCGGCGCGGCGCATGGGCGGGTTGCTCACGGCACTCGTTCGCAACGACGACCGCTACACCGTGGCCGCGCCGCGCCGGTGCGCGCTCGAAATCGCCGTCTCCTCGCCGCTCGAAGCGAAACTCGCCGAGCGTGCCGGCGCGGACCGCCTCGAACTCTCGGTCGGCCTCGACGTCGGCGGGCTGACGCCCTCGATCGGGCTGTTCCGCGAGGTGCGGCGACTGACCGACCTGCCGATCTACGTGCTGCTCCGCCCCCGGCCCGGCGGGTTCACGTACACGCGCCGCGAACTGCACGTCATGACGGCCGACGCCGAAGCGCTGCTACGGGAGGGCGCGGCCGGGATCGTGTTCGGCGCACTGACCGAGCGCGCCGGGATCGACACCGCCGCGTGCCGGCCGCTCGTCGAACTGGCGGAAGTCGTCGACAAGAAGGCCGTGTTCCACCGGGCGTTCGACTTCGTCGCCAACCCGCTCGAAGCGCTCGACGAGTTGATCGACCTCGGGTTCGAGCGCGTGCTGACCAGCGGCGGCGCGACCACGGCCGAGGCCGGCACGTCGCGATTGCAGGCGCTCGTTCAGCACGCCGGTTGGCAGCTCGAAGTGATGCCCGGTGGGGGCGTGCGGGCGCACAACGTGCGCGACCTCGTGCGCGCGACCCGGTGCCATCAGGTCCACGCCGCGGCGCGCGTGCCGGTCGCCGACCCGGTACTGGGGGCGCACCCGCGGCTCGCGCTCGCGATGGGGCCGTGTACCGAACTGAGTGCCGATCACGTGCGCGCGCTCCGGCACGCCCTCGACCGCGCCGCGGACGACGTAGAATGAGCGGCATGACCGATCCGCCGCTCGCCGCCTTCCTCGCGACCGTGCACAAATCCCGGTTGTTCGACCCGGCCGAACTCGACCGCCTCACGGAGCACGCGTCGTCGGCGCGCGCGCTGGCCGACGCGCTCGTCGCCAGCGGCGAGCTCACGCACTACCAAGCCGACAAGTTGCTTCGCGGACGCTGGCAGGGGTTGGTACTCGGCCCCTACACGGTACTCGCGCCGCTCGGCCGCGGCGGCATGGGCACCGTGGTGTACCTCGCGCGCGACCGGCGCATGACCGAGGCGCTAGGTGATTCCGTGCTGCTCGCGCTGAAACTGCTCCCCGACCGCAAGGCTACGGAAGACCCGAAAGTGCTGGCGCGGTTCGAGCGCGAACAGCAACTCGGCCCGCGCGTGCGGCACCCGAACGCGGCCCGCACGTTCGCCGCCGGGCACACCGACGACGTTCACTTCCTCGCGCTCGAATACGTGCCGGGGCGCACGCTGCGGCAGGTAGTGCAGGAGAAGGGGCCGCTGCCGCCGGGCGACGCGGCGCGCGTGTTCGCGGACGTGGCCGCGGCGCTCGCGCACGTTCACGCGCAGGGCCTCGTTCACCGTGACGTGAAGCCCGGCAACGTGATGCTCCGGCCCGACGGCCGCGCGGTGCTCCTCGACTTCGGCCTCGCGCTCGCGCCCGGCGAGCCGCTGCCCGCGGACCCGGCCGTCGCCGGCGGGCGCGGGTACATCGTCGGCACGATGGACTACCTTGCCCCGGAGCAGGCCCGCAACGCGGCGGCCGTCGGCCCGCCCGCGGACCTGTACGGTCTCGGTTGTTCGTTGTACTACGCGGTCACGGGCTTCGTGCCGTTCCCCGCGGAAGGTGCGAAGCAGAAGGTGCGCCGGCACCGCATCGACCCGCCGCCGCGCGTCGCCAACGCGCCGCCAGAACTCGCACGCCTCGTGCGCGCGCTCATGGCGAAAGACCCCGACACGCGCCCCACGGCAGACGAGGCGCTCGCGGTGCTGCAACCGCTGGCGACCGCAGCACAGACCGCTACCGGTGTTGGCGCGCTGGCTGCGGCCGACGCGCCCGGACTCGACGCCGACCTGTGGGCCGCCGCGCCCGGCGACGAGTTGGCCCCCGCGGACCCCGGCACAAACCCGTTCGCGCGCCTCGAAGACAGCGACAGCGCGAGCGAAATCGCCGAGGAACTGCCGCCGGATGAGACCGGCGCGACGACGCGAACGCACTGGCTGCTCGCCGGGGTGCTGGTCGGGGCGATGGCGCTGGTGCTGCTGATCGCGCTGGTGCGCCGGTTGTGAGCCGCGCGCCCGCCGTGTACGATGGGGCGCACGAGGCGCGCCATGAACCACGTCCGATACTTCAAACGGCACCGCATGGAACTCCCGCTGCGCGGGCCGGTCGCGCCCGTGCCGCTGCCGCCGGGGTTCGCGCTCGTGCCGTGGACCGACGCGCTCATCGACCTGCACGCCGAAGTGAAGTACCAGAGCTTCCACGACCACGAAGACGCCATCGTGTTCGCCAGCCTCGCGACGCGCACGGGCTGTCGCGACCTCATGTCCGCGATCCGCTACCGGCCGAACTTCTGCCCGCGCGCGACGTGGCTCGTGACCGGGCCGGACGGCGGGGTCGGGACAATTCAGGGGCTACTCGACGAAAACGGGCACGGCGGGATTCAGAACCTCGGCGTCGTGCCGGAGTGCCGCGGGTTGGGGTTGGGGCGCGCGCTGCTGGTGGCCGCGCTCGGCGGGTTCGCGGCGGTCGGCGTGCGCCGCGCGTTCCTCGAAGTGACCGCGACGAACGCCCCCGCGGTGCGAATGTACCGCTCGGTCG
>VGZJ01000123.1 GCA_016872595.1 Planctomycetota bacterium | reverse complement strand
TCCGCGCGTGGCAACTCGGCGAAACGTCCGATGGGTCGCGCCTGCGCGCCGCGGCGCAGCGCCACGCGGAGCGCGCCGGTGACCCGGCGTTCGCGGAGGCGGTTGAGCTGTTCATCGCGGAGGAGCAGCGGCACGGGGCCGCGCTCGGCCGGTTCCTCGACCTCGCCGGGGTGCCGCGGTTGCGCTGGTACTGGGGCGACGCCGCGTTCCGGCTGTTCCGCCACTTCCTCGGCCGCATCGAGTCGTGCGCCACCGTCGTCGTGATGGTGGAAGTTCACGCGCTGCTGTACTACGCCGCGGTGCGGCGCGCCGGCGGGTCGGTGGTGCTGGGGCGCGTGTGCCACCAAATCCTGCGCGACGAGGTGGCGCACATCCGATTCCAGTGCGAGCGGCTGGCGCTGCTGCGCCGCGCGCACTCGCGCCCGCGCCACGCGCTGAGCGCCGTCGTTCACACCGTTTTGTTCACGGGCATCGTCTTGGCAATATGGTTGGGCCACCGCCGCGCGCTGCGCGCCGGCGGGTGGTCGCTGCGGCGCTACTGGCGCGCCGCGTGGGGGAAGATGCGCACCGCGTGGAACCTGATGCGCCCCGAAGCGTACCGCTGGCCGACTGAGCGCGCGGTTTCGGAAACTTCTCGCCCCGTCCCCGCGTCCAACGGGGGCCAGTAGCTCCGCTCTCACTCCCCGAGGGATTCGCCATGTCTCGGTTGTTCGTGCTGGCCGCGCTCGGTGCGGTCGTTCCGTTGGTCGCGCCGGCCGCGGACCCCGTGCCGCTCGCGCCGACGCCGCGCGCGCCGGGCGAAGTCGCGCCCACGCCCGCCCCGGTGCCGCTGTTCGGCACGCCCGAGCGCACCGAACTGCGTGACGAACTGCGCAAGCTCCTCGACACCATCGGCAACGACCCCATCGAAGAGCCGAAGCCGGTCGTGCCGGCGTTCCCGGCGCGCGCGGGCCGCATCAAGGAGAAGATGCTCAAGGACAACGGCGGGACCGCGGACAGCGAGCGCGCCGTCGCCCTCGGCCTCGCGTGGCTCGCGCGCCAACAATGGAACGACGGCAGTTGGAGCCTCGACCGCGACAACAAGGACGACGCCGTCGGCACAACGGCGCTCGCCCTGCTCCCGTTCCTCGGCGCGGGGCAGACCCACAAGCCGACCGTCGGCAACAAGTACCAGAAGGCCGTGCAAGCCGGCCTCGCGTACCTGATCAAAGCGTGTGCGACGCCGGGGCCGAACGCCGGGCGCGCGAGCACGAGCGCGACGCAACAGGCCCTCGCGGCGCTCACCCTGTGCGAAGCCTACGGTCTGACGTTCGACCCGGCGGTTCGGCCGCACGCACAAGCGACCCTGAACTACCTTCACAAGGCGCAGGCCAAAGACGGCGGCTGGGCCGAGGGCGACGGCGCGAGCGACCTCGCCGTGACCGGGTGGGTAATCCAAGCGCTCGACGCCGGCCGGCTCGGGGGACTCGTGGTCGATGATCGCGTCGTGAAGAATGCGGTGAAGTTCCTCGACGCGCGTGCGACCGGGGAACAAAAGGCGGCGTTCGGCACTACAAGCGACAAGGGCGCGAAGCCCGGCACAACGGCCACCGCGACCGGCCTCCTGTGCCGCTACCTCATCGACGAGTGGCGCGCGGCTCACGCCGGCATGACCGAGGGCGCGGCGGGGTTGGCGAAGAACCCGCCGGGCGCGAAGGACCGCGACGCGCTCTACGTGTACCATGCCTCGTGGGTTTTGTTGCACTGCGGCGGCGACCGCTGGCGCGAGTGGAACGAAGGACCAAAGGGCTCGAACGGCACGCGCGACCTCATCGCCGGCGCACAGCACCGCAAGACCGACGACGCGAAGCTGCTCGGCAGTTGGGACGCGGACGCGGGCGCGTTCGGCACCAAGTACGGGCGCATCGGTACCACCGCGCTCAATCTGCTCGCGCTCGAGGTTTACTACCGCCACGCGCCGCGGTATAAGAAAGAGTCTCCCAAAGAGGGTTAGCCCATGCGCTTCGTTCCGCTCGCGCTGCTGCTCGTAGTCGTGTCGCTCGGTTGCGCCCGGCCCGCGCCCGCGCCCGAACCGGAGGCGGATGCGCAATCGGGCGCGCGCGTTCGGATCGAGCCGCCTCTGCCTCTGGCTTGGGCCGCGGTGGACGAGGTCGCGGTCACGCCGGTGCCGCACGCACCGGGCGAGCGCGACCTCACCAACGAGGACACCGGCATCGACCCCAAGATCGAAGCCGCGCTGCCGGACCTCGACCGCCTCGACAAGGCGGTGATCGAAGCACCACCGGCGGTCGATCCGTTCGGCCCGCCGGACCTGACCGACCCGAAGATCGACGAACCGAAGGGCGGACCGCCGTTCGCCGGCCGCACCGGGGCCACGAAAGACAAACTCCTCAAGGCCAACGGCGGCACTGCCGAGAGCGAGCGCGCCGTCGCCCTCGGTCTCGCGTGGCTCGCCAAGCAGCAGAAGGCCGACGGCAGTTGGGAGTTCGATCAGGGCCAGAAGGAACAGAAGGCCTGCGCCACCGGGCTGACACTCACGGCGTTCCTCGGCGCGGGCCAGACTCACACCGACCCGAAGGGCAAGTACCAGAAGACGGTCGCGGACGGGGTCGCGTACCTCGTAAAGGCAATGCCGGCCAACGGCGCGAACGCCGGCCGGTTCAGCACCGAGGCCTATTCCAACGCCATCGCCGCCCTCGGGCTGATCGAGGCCTACGCGGTCACGAAGGACGCGAAGCTGAAGGCCCCGGCCCAAGCCGCCATCAACTACATCCAGAAGACGCAGGGGCCGAACGGGAGTTGGGGCTACAGCGCCAGCAGCAACGGTGACACCAGCATCGTCGGCTGGCAGGTGCAGGCGCTATACGCGGCCAAGCACGGCGGGCTGGTGGTGGACGACAAGGTGATCGCGAAGGCGGTCAAGTTTCTCGACTCCTCGGCGGGGGGCCAGAAGAAGTCGATGTACGGCTACACCGACAGCGCCGGGGCCGCGCCGGGCACGGGCCTGACCGCGGTCGGGTTGCTGTGCCGCTCGTCCATCGACGGATGGGGGCCGGCGCACCCCGGCATGGCCGACGGCGTCGCCGGGCTGATGAAGAACCCGCCCGCCGGGCGCGGCGCGGTCAAGAACCTCTACTACTACTACTACGCCACTCAGGTGCTGAGCCGCTACGACGGCGAACAGTGGAAGACGTGGAACGAGGGGCCGAAGGGCGCGGACGGCACCCGCAAGGACGGCATGCGGGACTGGCTCGTGGGCGCGCAAATCCGGAAGCCCGACGACCCGAAGCAGGGCAGTTGGGACCCGGAAACGGGCTGGTTCGGTTCCAGTTGCGGGCGGCTCGGCACAACGGCCGTGTGCGTCCTCAACCTCGAAGTGTACTACCGCTACCTCCCCACCATGAAGCGCGCGAACTGAGGCGCGCGGCCATGCTCGACGAACTACTCGACCAGAAGGTAGTAATCGACCTCGTCAGCCCCTACGTGTGTTTGGGCAAGCTGACGCGGTACGACGACCACCACCTCGAACTCAAGAACGCGGACCTGCACGACCTGCGCGACACGGAAACGACGCGCGAGCTGTACGTCGCCGACTCCGCCGCGACCGGCATCAAGCGCAACCGCAAGCGCGTCCTGATCCGCCGCGCGGAAGTCATCGCCATCTCGAAGCTGGAAGACGTGGTGGACGAGTGAGGGACGTTGCCCCGCGCTCGCCACAAAGGTACGATCACGCGCAGCGTGTGAATCACTCTTTGTGAGAGCTTCAGATACTCAAGGATAAGCGCGAGGGAACGCAACTCGGCTTCAATGCGTTTAGCGGCGCTGGCGGTCGACGATACTTGGTGTTTCGCACCCTCGAAGGATCATTTCACGCCTTTGTTGAGGTGGAGGCCAAGGAGGCTGCGCGCGATTGCGGAGTCGCCGAAGGAGCCAACACTCGCACCATGTGGGAGTCCATCTGGAACCAACCCGGTGACGCGACCGAAGCGGGCGAAGGGCCGGAGCCATCGGGCGGCAAGTAGTGGACCTCCGACACATCTGGCGCGGGTGTAAGGCGAATCTCGTAGGTCGCGGTCGAGGAGGCTTTGCGACGAGGCCCGACGGCCAGAGAATTGAACGTGTCTGCGTGATGTTCGTAGTGACCCGCTTCAGCGGGTCATCGCGCTGGGGCTTCCCGCGAAGCGCCCGCGCGCCCGACCCGCTG
Source organism: Planctomycetota bacterium (assembly GCA_016872595.1). Classification (GTDB taxonomy): domain Bacteria; phylum Planctomycetota; class Planctomycetia; order Gemmatales; family Gemmataceae; genus Gemmata. Next base: position 12,810 of record VGZJ01000123.1, on the reverse strand, counting down.
AAGCGGGTCACTACGAGCACGGCTTGTTATCCGCCCCTTCAGGGCGAAAGGCCGCGTTCGGGAGATTCGCCGCACCATCCGGCTGTCGGTCGGCGCTCGCGGATGCCTCGCGCGACCGCGACCGACACCGAACGGCTGTTCCACACGTTCACATTCGGCCGATAGCACAACACGGCCGACACCAGCCTCATCGTTCGGAGTCGTTATGGCAGCAAACCCCGCGCACCTTGCCGCCGCGCGCGGTGGTTGTTGCGTTCGCGCGCGACGCGATGGACAACCGGCTCGCGCTTCCCGGGCGCGATCGAACAAGGCGAAGGGCGAGAAGGCGCGCCATACCTCCAGTTTCGACCCCTACCGAGCTTGATCAGAAGTAAACCGACGTATAGTATTCAGTAGGTACCGCCGACCGAACGGCACCGCTGTTGAGTGCGGCGCGCGCCGCGGTTCCGCGCGGAGCTCGCCGCCCACGGAAAGGGGACATTCTGATATGCGCCAGTTGTACCAGAGCGTTTCGTTTTGCAACATCGTGGCGGGTCGCGGGGGGCGCGCGTGCGTTGTGAAACCGATTTTGAAATTGCGCCACTTCGCCCGTAGGTGACGGGAGCCGAGCGGCACCGCTATCGAGCGCGGTGCGGGCCGCGGTTCCGTGCAGCGCTTCAGCCGGGTATCGCGGAGCCGCTCGGCAAGCGGCACCTACGCAGAGGAGCGCGCCCGTTGTGCAACCGTTTTTGATTTGTGCCGTTGCATGAGATCGGCGCGCAAGTCACTGCGTCGCGGGCGTTCGTGCAAGTGGCGGAATCCGTCAACCACCGATTACGACGGAGGGTCGAATGCCGTTACCTCAACTGCTCGCACTGGTTGTGCTTTGCGCCGCGTCCGGTGTTGTGACCGGGGCGGACGAGAAGCCCGCGCCCCCGCCGGATTACGTCCGCCTGTCGGCCGAGATTCGCGGGACGCTGCACATGGAAAAGGACACCGCCCGCGTCCACGTGTTCTTGGGCGGTACCTGCTTGGTCGTGTTCTACGACACATGGGATTTGGACTTCGGGAAGAACCAAGAGTTGAAGGCGTCGGCGGCGAAACTGAACGGCAAAACCGTTCTGGTCAGCGGTACGTTCTCGAACCGGCCGTTCATCGGGTTCGGCGGCAAGACCCCCGACCCGCGTCAGGTTCTCTTCGTGAAGACGTTGAGTTCGGCCCCTACGAAGTAACCGCTTTACTTCGCCCCGCTTCACCCCGCGACCTGCGTCAGCCACTTGCGCAGCAGGCCAGTGAGCGTCGCCAGTTCGGTTTCGTCCAGCGCCGGCAGCGAGTCGTTTGCTTCCTTGAATCGCGTGCGGGTCGCGTTGTCGATGATGCGACGGCCCTTCGCCGTCAGTTCGATGACCACCATCCGGCGGTCGTCCGGGTTCGGCTTGCGACAGATCATCCCGGCGTCGGCGAGCGCGTCCAGCCGTGCCGTCATGCCGCCGCTGGAAAGGACGACGCTTTCGAGGAGTTGTGTCGGGGTCAGCCCGCCCTTCTTCCCGTGGCGGCGCAGCGTCGCGAGGATGTCGAACTGGCCCAGCGCGAGACCGTGCTTGTCGAGCGCGCCCTCCACGCTCCGTTCGAGGTGCTGTGCGAGCACCAGTACGCGCCCCACGACTTCCAGCGGCGACGGGTCGAGGTCCGGGCGCGCGGCGCGCCACTTCGCGATCAGCCGGTCCACCACGTCGGCGGTGTGGGCCGCGTCCGGGGCCTCGGCCGGTTGCGGCGCGTCGCTCGTGTCCATGTTTGATTTCTTGCCGTCGAGATAATTTTCGATAGCCTCTCCCGCAGAAGATACGCCCTCCCCAGTCACGCGAGAAGACCCATGAAAGAGATTCGCATCGGCGACACCGTGGAGCAGGCCATCGAGCGCGCCGACTTCCCGCCCGACCGCGTCCAGAGCATCCTCAAGAGCGAAACGGTCGCGGTCCTCGGCTACGGGGTACAGGGCCGCGGGCAGTCGCTCAACATGCGCGACAACGGCATCAAGGTCATCGTCGGCCAGCGCAAGGGCGGCAAGGCCTACGACCTGTGCCTCGAAGACGGCTGGAAGCCCGGCGAGACGCTGTTCGACCCGGAAGAGGCCGCGGCGAAGGGCACCGTCGTGCAGTACCTGCTGTCCGACGCCGGTCAGAAGGACATGTGGCCCAAGATCAAGCCGCACCTGACGGCGGGCAAGGCGCTGTACTTCTCGCACGGGTTCGCCATCGTCTTCAACGACCAGACGGGCGTGATCCCGCCGCCGGACGTGGACGTAATCCTCGTCGCGCCGAAGGGCAGCGGCACGACCGTGCGCCGACTGTTCCTCGAAGGCCGCGGGATCAACAGCAGCTTCGCCATCCATCAGGACGCGACCGGCCGCGCCCGGGAGCGGTGCCTCGCGCTCGGCATCGCCATCGGTTCCGGCTACCTGTTCGAGACCACGTTCAAGAAGGAAGTGGTGTCCGACCTGACCGGCGAGCGCGGTGTGCTGATGGGCGCGATCTACGGGCTGTGGCTGGCGCAATATGAGGTGCTCCGCGCCAACGGGCACTCGCCGAGCGAGGCGTTCAACGAGACGGTCGAAGAGGCGACCCAGAGCCTGTACCCTCTGATCGCCGAGAAGGGCATGGACTGGATGTACGCGAACTGCTCGACCACCGCGCAGCGTGGCGCGCTCGATTGGTTCAAGGCCTTCCGCGACGCCTCGAAGCCGGTGTTCGAGCAGCTGTACCAGTCGGTGGCGACGGGCGAGGAGGCGCGCCGCACGCTGGACGCGAACAGCCGCCCGGACTACCGTCAGCAACTCGAGAAAGAACTGAAGGAGATCGCCGACAGCGAGATGTGGAAGGCCGGCGCGCAGGTACGCGCGCTGCGCCCCGAGCGTCAGGGGTAACGGGCGAAGGCGCAAGCGGCGTGAGTGACAATGCGTTGTCACTCGCACCGCACGGCGCGTGCACGATTCGCGCGCCACTGGCACGGCAATTTCCCAACGAACTCCGCGAGTTTGTGAGACACAGTGACACCCCACAAACACAAGCGAACATTATCGCGACTAAAGCGATGACCAATAGCACCATTATTCAATTCTTCACCTTTTCGGATTTTTTTTCCGCGGAGATGCGCCGCGGGCGTCGGCCGTAACTCGTTTGGGGTTACCCGGAACCGGAAATCGGCCCGAACGCTCCGACCGCCGCACGAATCTCACCCCGGCCGCGGCCTATTGACACCCCTGAAACGTGCCTTCTATGATGCCCTCACTTCGCCGGGGCGCACCCATCGTCCTGCCCCTCGTTCCCGGTCGTTGTGGCCCGTTGGTCCGTCCTATCATTTTGGCGTTACAGCAGTTACAGAGTGTGCGCCGTTGTGCCGGGTCCGCGGCCGTCCGCGGAGGAAGAGCCGTCGCCATGCCGATTTCCGAGCCGCTCGCCGAGTTCCGCGATTCGTGGCTGCCGCACGTCACCGACAGCGGCTTGAGTCGCCTCGTCGAGTTACTCGAGAAGTCGAGCCCGCTGCTCGTCCACGGCTCGTTTACCCGCGCCCTGCCGATGGGGTGCCTCGCGTCGCACATCGGCTGGAACCACCCGCGGACGTGCCGGTTCGACCACGAGGCCGGCGTGATGTGGCTGGCGCGCGTCGCCGGGTTGAACCCCGCGACCTCGTCCGTGATCCTCGCGTGGGACCGGCACGGCGTCGGCGACTTCGCCCTGCGCACCCAACTGATCGAAGCCTGTCGCGACGAACAGCGCGCCCGCGCCGCGGCCGACGACTTCACCGTCGCCGCAACGGACACGGTGTGCGCAACTTCCCGCGCGGCCTGTTGAACCGCGCGACCCGTGCGGGTAGAGTCGGGCTTTCGCTCACCCTCCCACCGGGCCACGCCAATGCCGTCCGCACGCCTCGGTCTCTCCCGTCGCCAGTTCGTCCTCGGTTCCGTGGCCGCGCTCGGCGCGTCCAGTTGGTCCCGCGTGTACGGGGCCAACGACACCCTGCGCCTCGCCTCCGTCGGCGTCGGCGGCAAGGGGTGGGACGATTCGAACCAGATCAGCGCCAGCCCGAAGGTGAGCGTTGTCGCCCTGTGCGACACCGACGAGAGCGACAAGTTCCTCGGCCGCGCCGCCACCAAGTTCAAGGCCGCCAAAACCTTCACGGACTGGCGCAAGCTGTTCGAGCAGCACAAGACGTTCGACGCGGTGTCGGTCTCGACGCCGGACCACATGCACGCCCCAATCGCGCTGCCGGCGATGGCGCTCGGCAAGCACGTCTTCTGTCAGAAGCCGCTGACGCACACCGTTCACGAGGCCCGGCAGATGAAGCTGGCCGCGAAGAAGTACGGCGTCGTTACCCAAATGGGCAACCAGATTCAGTCGCACGAGGCGTACCGCACCGCTGTGAAGCTGGTCCGCGACGGGACCATCGGGAAGGTGAAAGAGGTCCACTCGTGGCAGAGCGGGAAGTTGGGGTGGATCCTCGCCCCCGACCGGCCCAAGACCGCGGACCCGGTGCCGGAGAAGTTGCACTGGAACGACTGGCTCGGCGCGGCCCCGGAGCGCCCGTACAAGGCGAGGCTGTACCACGACTTCAACTGGCGCGCGTGGCAGGACTTCTCAAACGGGCAACTCGGCGACTTCGGGTGCCACATCCTCGACCCGGTGTTTATGGCGCTCGGCCTCACGGCCCCCACCACCGTGCGCGGCAATCGTTCCGAAATGAACCGCGAGGTGTGGTACACGTGGTCCGTGGTCGAGTACGAGTTCCCCGGCACCGACCGCACCGCGGATAAGACCGTGAAGCTGACGTGGTACGACGGCGAGGGCAAGCTCCCGCCGCGCGACAAACTCGGCCTGAAGGCCGACACGAAGCTGCCCGGTTCCGGCTCACTGCTGCTCGGCACGAAGGGCACGCTGTTGGTGCCGCACGTGGCGATGCCGAAACTGCTGCCGGAAGGCGAGTTCGCCCCGATCAAGCCGGAACCCGCGGTCAACCACTATACGACGTGGGCCGACGCCTGTCGGGGCGAGGGCAAAGTCACGTCGCACTTCGACTACGCCGGCGCGCTAACAGAAACCGTGCTGCTCGGAACCGTAGCGCTTCGCGTGCCGGGCGAGACGCTGAAATGGGACAGCGCGGCGCTGACGGTGACGAACTCGAAGGAGGCCACCGCGCTGCTGACGAAACCCTACCGCAAGGGGTGGGAACCGAAGTGGGTGTAGCGCGAAACGAACGACGGGGCGTAGATCACACCTCTCCCCCACTCTTTGGTGGGGGAGAGGTTGCCGGTCGCCTTTGCGACCGGCGGGTGAGGGGGCGCTCAACACCTCAATCGCGCTTCGCGTAGCTCCCTCGGCGCGCTCGGCTCCACCTCACCCGTCTCGCAAAGCCGGGCCGACCTCTCCCCCACCAAAGCATGGGGGAGAGGCGTGAACCAACCCCTCGCGCCGCGCCCGTCCCTACCGCTTCTGACCCCGATCACATCTGCGACATCTCTGAGTCTGAGAGCGCCGTCACTTCGTCTGCTTCGCCACCTGTTCGGCGAGCGCCTTCAAGTCGAGCTTCTCGCCGGCTTTCGGGAACGGGTGCGACAGCAGCCACCACACTTCCTCGAACGACGCGGACTCGCCCGGCTTGAGGCGCTCGCGCGGGCCGATGGGTTCCAGTTCGATGCGCGACCCGGTCGGGTACCACACCGACAGCGTGAGGCCCGCGGCCTCGTTGTACACGCGGTCCGGGTACGCCGGGAACCGCTTCACGAACAGCGCGTTGTTCGGCATCGCGTAAGCGAGCCAGCCGGCGTAGGTGTCGAAGCCGAGCTTCGGCTTGCGCGGCGGCGCGAGGATTTCGAGGAACCCGTCGCGCGCGCGGATGTTGGCGTCCTGCGCCTTCACGTTGATGGTCGTGCCGTCCTCGTACATCGCGTACTTGCTGGGGAACCGGCTGGGACGGTCGCCGAGCGGGATCACGCAGATGCCGCCGCCGGGCGAGAACGACCGCCCCCAGTGACACACCTCGCGCGTCTCCTTCGACACGTTCGTCATCGTCTGCTTGCACGATAGGCCGTGCGTGCCGTGAACGATAAGTCGGAACTCGCGCACGAGTTGGATGCCGCCGGGGTCGTCCATCGAGCTGGTCATCTTCACGATGTTGCCGCCGACGATCTCCGCGGCCCACTCACCGGCCCACGCCTTCGGGTGCGCGGGCACGACGAGTTCCGGGCCGTAGTCGAACCGGCCCGCGGTGATCGGCCCCGGCTTGCCGGGCTGCCACTTCGTTTCGGCCTCGTCCATCCACATGGCGTCTACGCCGCCGACCTCGAACGCGAGCACGCGCCCGCCGGCCTGCGGGCACAGCACGGCGCGGGTCTTGCCCAGTTTCAGTTCGATGGCCTTGGTGTACCCGTGGAACGCGACCACGCGCGCGGCCGGGTCTTCGGCGCGCGCCGCGGGCGCAACGAGTACGAGAACGGCAAGGGAGAGTGGGCCGCGCATGACGGGCGCTCCGGGCGAAGGGAGCGCCGATTGTACCGCGCGTCACGGGTCGTTCACCACGATCAGGTGCTTGCGCAGGAGTTCCGTGTAGCGCCCCTTCTCCAACGGGTGGAGGTCGGCGGCGGTGATGCCCAGTTCCTTCGCGCGCTCCAATTCCTTCGCCGGCAGCATGCCGACCGACTTCGCGACCTCGCGGTCGAGATCGAGGGCCCAGCCCATGTGGTAGTGGTACACGGCGCGATCGGACTGCACCTGCGCGATCTTGAGGTCTTGAATCGCCTCCTTACCGCGCCCGCTGAGGATGTAGGCCACGGCGCGGGTGTCGAGGAAGCCCGGCTGCGGGCCGCGAACGCCGATCAACTCGGTCATCAGCTTGATGGCCTCGTCGGTGTTCTTCCCGTCCTTCAGCACCATGAGCATACTCAGGTTGTTGACCACGCGGTCGCTCTTGTGCTTCGCCATCGCCCGCTCGTACTCCTTGATCGCCTCGTCGTACTTGCCCTGTGCGTCGAGCAGTTCGGCCCGCGCGCCGATCAGTCCGCCTTCGACTTCGCTGTTACCACCGGCCCTGCCCCGCGCCTCGTCCAACCAAGCCTCGATCTGCGCTTCGGTGGCGGCGTCCGGGCGCTTGGCCCGCACCGCGCCGCTCAGAATCTGCGCGGTCACGAGAACCGGGGCCGTTTTCTCGCGCGTGCGTGCCAGCGCGATGGCCTTCTCCGACTCCTTGTGCCGGATGTAGAACACCGCGAGGTGCACGTGCGAGGTCGCGTGCTCCGTCAACTCCATGTACTTCTTGAACGCGGCCTCGGCGTCGGCGGTCAGGCCGACCTCGTCGAACAGCGGGCCTGTCCGCGAGGCGAGGTACGGCTGCGAGTCCCAACCGGGGTACTTCACGATCACGACGCGGGCCGCGTCCTTCAACTTGCGGGCGTCGTCGAACTCGGCGCGGGCGGCGTGGACCTTGCTCTTGCGCCCGAGGACGCGGGCCTCTTCGCGCGCCGCCTCCCAACTGGTGGGGTTGTGGTACTTGAGGCGGTCGAGCGCGGCCTCCGCGAGCGGGATGTTGTTGAGCGCGAGGAGCGCGCGGACCAGCCCGGCCATGTGTTCCGCGGTGACGCCGGGGCGGACGCGCGCGGCCAGTTCGAAGTGCTTCACCGACTCCGCGTACTTGCCCGAATCGAACGCCAACCGGCCGAGCAGGTAGAACTCGTGCGGCGTGAGGTCGTTGCGCGCCCCGTACTCTCGGAGTGTGCGGACACCCTCGTCGCGCGGGCGCGGATGTCGCGAAGACGGCTCACCCCACGCTCTGATGGGGTGAGCCGTGAGCCAACGCGCCGCGCCGGCGGCGCGTCAACCGTTGGGCCGTGGTTCGAGTTGCTTCAGGAGTTCCTTGGCCTTTGCCGCGACGTTGACCTTCGGCTTCTGAAGCTCGGCAAAGCCCTTTTCCAGAATGTCCGCGCGCGTCGGGTCGGCCTTGCGGACCTCTTCGACAATGTTCGGGAATGAGGTCACTTCACTGCCGAGCAGTTGGCCCTTCGCGTAGTTGCCCAGCAGCGTCTTGGCTTGCTCCAACCCGCTGTTGGGCTTCACCTCGATGTCCTGCTGCTCGACCTTGCCGGTCGGGCCGCAGCCCACCGGCGCGAGGGCCAACGCCGCGCCCAGAAGCGCGGCGAAACGGAAGCTCGTCATCGCTGCGCCCTCGGTTAGTAGTTGGGAACGACGAAGCCGTCGTTGCGGTGGCCGAGGAGTTGGAAGGTATAGGTGTCGATGGAGTTCGGGATGAACCGCACCGAGCCGTCGCCGAGCAGCCCGTTCACGCCGGTGCCATGCGCGCTGCGCGGCGGCACGATCCCGTAGCCCCAGTCGTGCGCGCCGCCGGGGCAGCAGTCACCGCCGGTAGTCGGGAACTGCCAGTTCGGGGGGGCCGCGGTGCTCAGCGTCGATTGCCCGGCGGAGTACCACGCCCACATGGTCCCGTTGTTCGACTTGTACCCGATGGGGCTGTTGCGGGCCAGCGTGCCGATGGTGGTCAGTTCGGCCGCGGTCGGGAAGTTCTTGTTCGCCACCGCGTTGAACCGGCCGTTGCCGACGTAGAAGAAGTCGTTCGGGAACTTGCCCGCGGAGCCGGTCGAGCCGGACCCGGAGAGCAATTCGGACGCGAGCAGCGTGTTCGAAAGGCCGTCTTCGACGTCTTTCATCGCACGGTCGATCTGGAACGCGATGATGCCGTTGAACCTACTCCCGGCCCACACCGTCTCGACCGAACTGCCGGTGCTCCAGCCGTAGTTGCTACCCGGCCCGTCCCAGCCGTGGGGGTGCGTACCGCGCTGTGGGCCCGGCGGGGCCGACGGGCACAGGAACACCGAGAGCTTGGTGTTCATGAGCGTGCCGTAGGTGTAGCCCCAGTTGGTCAGGTTCTGCTGGAACTGCCGGTACAGGTTGTCCTGTTCCACGAACGGCAGGATTTCGACGTGCGCGCTGGTCGCCTCCCACGCGTTGCCGCCGATCTGCCGGTAGTTCCTCGGAAACTTGGTGTTGGCGTCGTGATAGGCGTGCATCGCGATGCCGAGCTGTTTGAGGTTGTTCTGGCACTTCATGCGCGCCGCGGCCTCGCGCACCTTCTGCACGGCGGGGAGCAACAGTCCGATCAGAATCGCGATGATCGCGATGACGACGAGTAACTCGATCAGCGTAAACCCGGCGCGCCGGCCGCGCGCGGTGTGGGGGGAATGAACCGCCATTTCCGACACCTCGGAGAAACGAACCGGGCGAGTGGGGGAGACACATGCGGCCGGAGGCGGCCGTATTCGGGCGGGGTGGGCGGTTGTGGCGGTGCGACGCCACGACTCACTATCAATACTACCAACACCCGTAACACGAACCAGTTTCCCACCAATTTCTCACGGGCCGTCAGATGTCCCCCTCACTGCTGTTGGCGCTGGCCCTCGCACCGGCGCAACCCGCGGAACCGAAGGTCGAGAAGAAGGAACCCGGCCTGCCGCTCGGCGCGCTCAAGGCCCGGCTCGTCGGGCCGGCGGTCACGTCGGGTCGGATCTCCGGCTTTGCCGTTCACCCCAAAGATCGCAGCCACTACTTCGTCGCGGTCGCCAGCGGCGGCGTGTGGAAGACCGCCAACGCTGGTACCACGTGGACGCCGGTCTTCGACGGCGAAGGCTCGTTCTCCATCGGCTGCGTCGTAATGGACCCGAAGAACCCGAACGTCGTGTGGGTGGGCACCGGCGAGAACAACAGCCAGCGCAGCGTAGCCTACGGCGACGGCGTCTACAAGACCACCGACGGTGGCAAGACGTGGCAGAACATGGGCCTAAAGACGAGCGAACACATCGGCAAGATCGTCATCGACCCGCGCGACTCGGACACGGTGTATGTCGCGGCGCAGGGGCCGCTGTGGAAAGAGGGCGGCGACCGCGGCCTCTACAAGACCACCGACGGCGGCAAGACGTGGAACAAGGTGTTGGAGATCAACGAGCACACGGGCGTCACCGACATCGTGATGGACCCGCGGAACCCGGACGTGCTGGTCGCGGCGAGCTGGCAGCGCCGCCGGCACGTCTGGACGATCATCAACGGCGGCCCCGGCAGCGCGTTGCACCGCAGCACGGACGGTGGGAAGACGTGGAAGAAGATCACCAGCGGCGCTCCCGGCGGCGACCTCGGCCGCATCGGGCTGGCGATGGCCCCCACCGACCCGGACATCATCTACGCCATCATCGAAGCACCCGACGGCGCGGGCGGCATCTTCCGTAGCCCCGACCGCGGCCTCACGTGGGAGCGCCGCAACCCGTTCAACTCGCAGGCCCAATACTACTCGCACATCGTCGTCGACCCGACCAACAAGGACCGCCTATACGTGATGAACGTGTTCATTCAGGTGAGCGACGACGGCGGGAAGACGCTGGCGGCGCTCGGCGAGAAGTGGAAGCACGTCGATAGCCACTGCATGTGGATCGACCCCAAAGCCCCGAAGTATTACCTCGTCGGCTGCGACGGCGGCATCTACGAGAGCTTCGACAAGGCCGCGAACTGGCACCACAAATCGAACCTGCCGGTCACGCAGTTCTACGACGTGACGTGCGACGAGACCGGCCCGTTCTACCACGTGTACGGCGGCACGCAGGACAACTTCACCCTCGGCGGCCCGGCCCGCACGCGCAGTCAGCACGGCATCCACAACGGCGACTGGTTCGTCGTGCAGGGCGGCGACGGGTTCCACTGCAAGGTGGACCCGACCGATCCCAACACCGTGTACGGCGTGCTGCAATACGGCGTCATTTGTCGGTTCGACCGCAAGACCGGGCAGCGCGTCCAGATTCAGCCGATGCCGGGCGCGGGCGAACCCACCCCGCGCTGGAACTGGGACAGCCCGCTGGTGCTCAGCCCGCACAACCCGAAGCGGCTCTACTTCGCCGCGAACAAGCTGTACAAGAGCGACGACCGCGGCGACAAGTGGACCGCGATCAGCGGCGACCTGACGCGCGCCATCGACCGCAACAAGCTCGTGGTGATGGGCAAACTGTGGGGGCCGGACGCGATCTTCAAGCACGGCTCCACCAGCCCGTATGGAAACTGTACCGCGCTCGCGGAGTCGCCCAAGAAAGCCGGCGTGCTGTTCGTCGGCACCGACGACGGCCTCATTCAGATCACCGACGACGACGGCAAGACGTGGCGCAAGGTGGACACGTTCCCCGGCGTTCCCGCCAACACCTTCGTCAGCAAGATCGTCGCCTCGCAGCACGACGCCAACGTCGTGTACGCCTGCTTCAACAACCACAAGAACGGCGACTTCGCGCCGTACCTGCTGCGCTCCGCGGACGGCGGGAAGACGTGGGCCAGCGTCGCCGGCGACCTGCCCGCGCGCGGCAGCGTGTACTGCGTGGCCGAGGACCACGTCGACCCGAACCTGCTGTTCTGCGGCACCGAGTTCGGCCTGTTCGTCACGCTCGACGGCGGCAAGAAGTGGCAGCGCGTGCGCGGCGGGCTGCCGACGATCCTCGTCAAAGACCTGTGCATTCAGCGGAAGATGAACGACCTCGTGATCGGCACGTTCGGCCGCGGCATCTACGTCATCGACGACTACGCCGCGCTCCGCGGGATGAACAAGGACGACCTCGCGAAGAACGCGATCCTGTTCCCGGTGCGCGACGCCACGCTCTTCATCCCGAACGCGCAGTACGGCGAACCGGGCAAGGCGTTCTTGGGCGCGTCGTTCTTCACCGCCGACAACCCGACCTACGGCGCGGGCTTCACCTACCATCTGAAGGACGCGCGCAAGAGCCGCAAGCAGCTTCGCAAGGAGGCGGAGCGCGAAGCCGAGAAGAAGGGCGAGCCGGTGCCGTACCCGACGCCGGAGGAGCTGCGCGCCGAAGCCGAAGAGGAGCCGCCGACCGTGTACCTCGTCATTACCGACGCCGACGGCAACATCGTGCGCACGGTGAACGGCCCGACGAGCGAGGGCTTGCACCGCGTGTACTGGGACTTGCGCGACCCCGCCGCGAGCGTGACCGGCGGGGCGGGGCCGCTGGTCGCGCCCGGCAAGTACAAGGCGGCGCTTCACCATCGCGTGCGCGGCGTGGCCGCGCCGATCACCGGCGCGGTCGAGTTCAACGTCGTACTCGACACGCTCGGCGCGCCCAGCCCGGACGAGGTGAAGGAACAGGTCGCGTTCCACCGCGACGTGCAGAAGCTGCGCAAGGCCGCAACCGGCGCGGGCGCGGTGGCGACCGAAACCGGCACGCGCCTCGATCAGATTCGCGCCGCGCTCGACGCCGCGCCGAAGGCCGACGACGCGAGCAAGGCCGCGGTGCGCGAGATGATCGCCCGTAATCGCGACATCCTGCGCGCGCTGCGCGGCGACAACGAGCTGCGCCGCCGCAACGAGAACGCTCCCACGTCCATCGGCGAGCGCATCGGCTACGCGGCCAACGCCGGCGACGAGATTCTGGCAAAGCCGACCGCGACCGCGCGCGAGCAGTACGCCATCGCCGCGAAGGAGTTCGGCGCGGAGCTGGCGAAGCTGCGCCAGTTGGTCGAGGTGGATTTGCCCGCGCTCGAAAAGAAGCTGGACGGGTTCGGCGCGCCGCTCACGCCGGGCCGCTTACCCCAATGGGGCGACGAGAAGAAGTAAACGCGGCTTGTTTCGTTAGTCGCGAGCCGTAGGGGAGCGCGCCGCGCCTGGAGTTCACCCAGTGTGGAAGTTACTTGACAGTTGAAACGGAAACGCCTCCCCTACTTGGTGTTGGAGCCAAGGAGGAAGGAGGCGGGACCGATGGCAGGCACAGCGCTCACCACGCCGATCCGG